>NZ_CP079107.1:3600000-3900000 GCF_019285735.1 Paeniglutamicibacter sp. Y32M11
TTTTCGCGCAATCCGATTCAGGAAGACATGCTGGCCGGTGCCATAGAAACCGGGATCCCGTTTAACGCCGATTACAACTCCGGGAGCGTTGAAGGAGTCTCCCGCATGCAGCTTAATGTGCGTGATGGGCTGCGCTTTAACACCTGGCACGCCTACCTCAAACCCGTAGTGGATCATCCAAACCTCACGCTGCTCACCAACGCCCTGGTGCGCCGACTGATCATCGAGGACGGGGCCGTCCGCGGAATCGAGTTTGAGCACGCCGGCGAGCGCAAAACCCTGCGCGCCGCCGAGACGGTGCTGGCCGCAGGTGCCATCAACTCCCCCGAGCTTCTCTTGCGCTCCGGCATTGGGCCGCGGGCCGAACTAGATGAACTGGGCATCACCGCGGTGCACGATCTGCCCGGGGTGGGGAAGAACCTGCAGGACCATCTGCTCTCCCCGGTCATCTACACCACCGGCACCGCGGAGGTACCGCTCGGTGATGTCGCCCCGGCCGAGGTTCACTTCTTCGCCAAGAGCCACGAGGATCTTCAGGTCCCCGATACGCAGCCGCTGTTCTTCTCGGTCCCCATGTATTCCCAGGACTACGGACCGGGCGAGATGACGGGTCCGAATAACGGCTTCTCCCTGCTTGGTGGTCTGGTGCGCCCGGCCAGCCGCGGGCAGATCACGCTTTCGGGTCCCGGCGAGGATGATCCGCTCCTGATCGATCTGGGCGCCCTGCGCGAACAGGCGGACGTTGACGCACTGGTGGCATCGGTACGTCAGTGCCGGGAGATCGGCCGCTCTCGGGCGCTCGCCGGTTGGGCTCCTACCGAAATCTATCCGGGCCCCGAGGTCAAGGACGAGGATCTGGAACAGTACGTTCGCGATTCGGTGGTCACCTATCACCACCAGGTCGGCACCTGCAAGATGGGTGTGGACGAGCTGGCGGTGGTGGACCCGGTGTCCTTCGCCGTCCATGGCCTGAGCGGACTTCGCATTGCCGATGCCTCCATCATGCCGTTGGTCCCCACGGGCAATACCAATGCCCCCTCGGTGATGATTGGCGAGCGTGCGGCAGCGGCACTGATCGCCGCCGGACACTAGGTAGTCGCAGGTGGGTGAGGAATCGTGAACATCAATCCCTCACCCACCCTTCCGTGATGTTTTGTCCATGGGTAGTCCCTGACATGCTTTTGGGTAAAGAATGCGAAATACTGGGCATTCACAATCACGAAGGCGAGCCCCACATGAGCAACCTCCAACAAGACGCCGATGGCAACGTTCGCATGCGTGCCATCTACCCCAAGGGTGTACGGGTGAATGTCATCTTTACCGATGGCACACAGGAAGAATTCACCGGCCAGCGCCTGAATGAACTGCGCGAGGCAGCCAATGCTGCCTTCCGGCTGGCCAACTCCCTAGATGCCAAGGGCTTCGACCGCAACAAGGGCAAACCGGTGGCCCGCAACAAGATCGTCGAATTTGTGCCGATCCGCCCGGGCATGTCCACGCGCTAGCCCGGCACACCGCGGTGAATTGTGCCGGGGCTTGAACCACCCCGGCGCTACACATCACCTGCCGCCTTCTTTTCGCACGCGCGGCGCCCCCTCCCGTTGTGTGGTGTTCACCAGTTAGAAACCTTTCAACGATAGACATCTAGGGTCACCATTCCCTGATCACTCGCTATCCGTTGGGACACCTCTGCTTATGCCTCGATCCACCCGGCCATTTGGTCGCCTCACCCGTGCGTCGGCGGCCGTTGCCGCCCTCGCGGTTGCCGGTTCCGCGTTTTATTCCACCGGCGCCGTCGCAGATATCGTCCCCGATCCGATGTCCCATTCGTCGAAGGGAGCCGGGCTGAAGCTCAATGCGATCGGCTCCTACGAAACAGGGACCTTCGACAAATCCGCGGCCGAGATCGTCACCTACCACGCCGCCAGCAAGCGCCTGTTTGTGGTCAACGCGCAGGCCGGATCCGTCGACGTCCTGGACATTGCCGATCCGACCAAGCCCACCAAGCTCTACTCCATCGCCGGCGTGGGCGTGGCTAACTCGGTCGCTGTACGTCCCGACGGGCTAGGCGTCATTGCCCTGGAAGCGACCAACAAGACGGCTCCGGGATCATTACTCTTCTTTGATGCCAATGCATCGAGCGCATCGACGCTGGGCAGCATCACGGTCGGAGCGCTGCCGGACATGGTCTCCATCTCCAAGGACGGCAACTACGCCGTGGTGGCCAACGAGGGCGAGCCAGCGGACGATTTCTCTTCGGACCCCGAGGGCTCGATCAGCGTTGTCGCTCTGCCGACCACGCTCAAGGCCCCCGCGCAGTCGGCAGTCAAGACCGCGAAATTCCACGAATTTGAGGCCGGCGGATCCAAGAAACTGGCCAAGGGGGTCAGGGTCTTTGGCCCCACCCCACACGGGGACGACAAGCCCGTCTCACGCAACCTCGAGCCCGAGTACATCGCGATCGACGGCAACACCGCCTATGCGGCACTGCAAGAGGCCAACGCGGTGGCCGAAATCGATCTGCCCAGCGCAACGGTCACCACCATTCGCCCGCTGGGTCTGAAGGACCATTCGATCTCCGGGCAGGGGCTAGACGCCTCCGACAAGGATGAGGCAGTCGACATCCGGACCTTTGATGGTCTCAAGGGTGCCTACATGCCCGACGGCATAAATGCCTACACCGTTGGCGCCACCACGTATTTGGTCACCGCCAACGAGGGTGATGCTCGCGAGTGGGGCGATTACACCGAAGGCGCCCGAGTTAAAGATCTCGGCGCCGACGGGCTGGCTCCCATCTGCGAGGACAGCCCAGCTGCTGCACTGAATGGAAGTGGCGATCTTGGCCGCCTAAACGTCAGTACGGCTTCGGGCCTGAACGCGGATGGTAGCTGCTACGAAGAATTGGTCGCCTTCGGTTCGCGCTCGTTCTCCATCTGGAGCACCGACGGCAAACAGGTTTTTGATTCGGGAAATGATTTCGAGAAAATCACCGCCGCAGCCAATCCCGAGTTCTTCAATTCAAACCACTCCGAATCGAACCTCGAGGGGCGCAGTGACGACAAGGGCCCGGAGCCCGAGAATCTGACCCTGGGCACCATCGGGGAAAAGACCTACGCCTTTGTTGGTCTCGAACGAGTCGGCGGGGTCATGGTCTATGACGTCACCAATCCAAAGTCCGCCTCCTTTGTCACCTACCTCAACAACCGCGACTTCTCCCAGTCGGTCGAGGACGGCGGAGATCTCGCCACGGCCGGCGACTTGGGCCCCGAGGGCCTGGCCTTTATCCCCGCCGAGGGCTCTCCCACCGGAGTCCCCATGCTCGCGGTCGGTAATGAAGTATCGGGCACCACCACCCTCTTCGCCATCTCCGGCGACGCGGTTCCGACCCCAGCGCCGAAGACCACGAGCATCAAGATCCTGGGCATCAACGACTTCCACGGCCGCATCGAGGCCAACGGCACCGAGGCCGGTGCAGCGGTCCTCGGTGGAGCGGTGGCGGAACTGAAGGAAGAGAACCCGAACACGCTTCTCGTCTCGGCGGGCGATAACATCGGCGCCTCGACCTTCACCTCGTTCTCCCAGCAGGACAACCCGACCATTGACGCCCTCGGCGCGGCGGGCCTGGATGTTTCGGTCGTGGGCAACCATGAATTCGACGCGGGCTTCGAGGACCTCCGCTCACGCGTCATCCCACGCTTCGCCAAGTCCACCGGTTATGACGGCGCCGACTACGCACTCGCGGCCAACGTCTATAAGTCGGGTACCAAAACTGCGGTCCTGCGCGAATATGCCATCCGCGAGGTTGACGGGGTGAAGGTCGGATTCATCGGCACCATTACCGAATCCACCGCAGCCATGGTCTCCCCCGCAGGAATCAAAGACATCGAATTCGGCGATCAGCTCGAGGCCGCGAACCGCGTCGCCGAGCAGCTCACCGATGGCAAGGACTCCAACGGTGAGGCAGACGCCATCGTGCTGCTGACTCACGACGGATCGGCAGTTGATAGCTGCGAAGCCATCGCCACCGAAAAGACCACCTATGGCGAACTGGTGCGCAAGGCTTCTCCCAAGATCCAGGCGATCTTCTCCGGCCACACCCACCAGAGCTACGACTGTGCCTTCCCCGTCAAGGGCTGGGAAGCGGGCCTTGAACGCCCCGTCATCCAGAGTCACCAATACGGCACCACGCTCGGCGCCCTGGAACTGGAAATTGACCCGGAAACCAAGGACGTGGTGTCCCTTCAGACCGAGCTGCTTCCGCTGACCACCACCGACGAAACGAGTGAAGAAACGACCGCGAACTACCCGGCCCTACCGAGCGTCAGCAAGATCGTGGAGAAGGCCTCGGCCGCGGCAGAGGTTGCCGGTGAGGTGCAGGTCGGCGAGATCAGCGCAGATATCCTCCGCGGTGGCACCGACGGCTCGGACCGCGGTGTCGAATCAACACTCGGTAACCTGGTGGCGGACATGCACTTGTGGTCCACCTCGAACGATTCCTTCGGCGGCGAAAAGGCCGATATTGGCATCATGAACCCCGGCGGTCTGCGCGCGGACCTGCTCTTCGGCAAGGACGGCATCGTCAGTTACAAGGCCGCCGCGGGAGTTCAGCCCTTCGGCAATACGCTGGTGACCAAGGAGCTGACCGGCGCGCAGCTCAAGGAAATTTTGGAAGAGCAATGGCAGCCGGCGGGATCTTCACGTCCCAAGTTGCACCTGGGTATCTCCGCGAATCTTTCCTACACCTACGACCCCGACGCCCCGCGCGGAGAACACATCACCGGTGTGTTGTTTAAGGGTGAAGAGGTTACCAAGGGTCAGGTCTTCCGCGTCGCTGCCAACTCGTTCCTGGCCGAAGGTGGGGATAACTTCACCACCTTCGCCAAGGGAACCAACGTCGCCGACAGCGGCCAGATCGACCTGGTTGCCGCGGTGGAGTACTTCAAGGCGCACCCCACCGTGGATCCAGCGCCGCTGGGTCGCGCCGTGGTGGCAGGCACCGGCTGGGCAAAAGTCGTATTGGAGAACAACACCGTCAAACAGGGCGAAACCCTGAAGGCGGACGTTTCCGGCCTTGACGAGGGAACGCAGATCACAGCGGTCCTGCATTCGGACCCGATCGAGGCACTGGATATCCCCGCAGCCAATGCCGAGGGCGAGACCTCCTTCGAGATCGAGGTTCCGGCCGACTTTACGACCGGCACCCACACGTTGTTGGTCTCGACCGAGGGCAAAGAGGACATCGCGCTGGATGTCGAGGTTGCAGCGGTGTCGGCACCAATCCAGACGCCGGCGCCGAATGAGTCCCCGGCGCCGAGTGAAGCACCCGAGTTAGGCGGCGAGGAACAAGTTCCAAGCCAAAGTCCCGCACCCGTTGCGCCTCAGGCCAACGACGGCGGCAACACACCGGAGGCAGCACCCCAGCCAAACGGTGATCTCGCCAGCACCGGGGCCACTGTCGGCACCATTGCCGGGGCCGGCATACTGCTGATGGCAGTGGGCGGGTTCCTGCTCTGGCGCCGCCACCGCGCATCGGTGAGCGACACCAAGTAATACCAAGCACCAACCACAAGCGTCCTGGCTTCCCTACAAGGGAAGCCAGGACGTTTGTCTTTGGCTGGTGCACCGATCGACGCACTGCTCAGCTATTGGACGTCTCAGGTTCTTGACTCGCCGCCTCCGAAAGCTCAACGGGATCGGTTCCGCCCTCTCTGGCCTCTTTGACCCGCGGGTCTTTGGGCACCTCGCCGTGCGGTGGGCGATCGTAGAAGTTTTTGTAGCGTTCGTCCTCATGATGGTTGTTGCCCATCGGCTGCCTCCCGAGAAGGGTTCTAATACCTCAACCGTGGCACCAGTTCAGGCTCTTGGCAACAGTCACCCAAAGGAGGATTCGAGGCTATCGGACCAGACGACTGCACTAGCTACCGGGAATCGTTTGGTTCGGGCATTGAGTAGTAATGATCCGCTTGATGCCGGCATGTTCGGCCTTGGTCATCCACAATCCGTGCTTGGCCTTAACCGCGGTCTGGCGTGCAACATAGGAGCAACGGAATGACTTGTTCGGTGGAAGCCAACTGGCCGCATCCGAATCGCCCTTGGACGCATTTGACGGGCCGTCGACCGCCAAGAGGTTCAGCGGATCGTTGGCAAAGTCCACTCGCTGGTCCTCGGTCATCCTTTGCGCACCCTTTTGCCAAGCATCGGACAGGGCAACCACGTGGTCGATTTGGACCTCGGTGCTGGTCCCCTGGCCGCGCACGAAATCAATCCGCTGTCCGGTGAACGGGTCGGAAAGGACTCCGCTGGTGACGACGCAGCCGTACGTTCCAGGCTTCACGGTGATCGCGTCTAGGTCCCGGCGCAGCATATCGTTGCGGGCATCGCAGCCGTTGCGGTCCGGATCCTTCCAGCCGCTGCCGAACAGGCTTCGCTCGTAGCCAGTTTTTGGTGCCCGTCCCTTGATGGGGATTTCGGCCAGCTGGTGCAAGGTCGTTCCCTGCTTCGCATTCGAAGCATCACCCGTCTCGGACGGTGTGGCGGGGGCCGTCAATGCCGGCGAAGTACTCCTGGACGGTTCGACCGTCGCAGGTGTTTCTTCCGACGCGACTTCGGGCACCGGTTCGGCCGCGGTCGGCGTTGGCTCGGGCGTTGGAGTCTCGGACCATATCACCAGGGGTTCGGCGGTAGGAGCCTCGGACCAGATGACGGGAGCAGCAACGGCGGGCGTCTCCACCCCGGTTCCCGCGCAGGACGTCAGCGCTAGGCCCAATGCCAGCACCATGGCCGATAGTGCACCGCGGGATCCAAGCCTGTAGCGGGGTATCTGGCTCGCTACAGGCTTGGATCCCGCGGGTTCCGATCTATCGTTTTTACTCACAGGCGACGCCGTCGCCGTCACGGTCTAGTTTGCGGCTGTAGCCGGGATCGCCACTGTAGATCGGGTCAGCTCCGGCGCTCCGTACCGCTGTGCAGTTCGCGTAATAGGTGTTGTTGTTGGTGAATGTCTGGATCTTGGGCTTTGCCGCTTCCTGTTCCTCGCGGGCTTCTTGGGCGGCGCGTGCCGATGCTGCTTCCTGTTCACGGGCCTTGGCCGCCTGCGCGTCCGCGGCCTTGCGCTCGGCCTTGGCCTCGGCAGCGGCTTCTGCCTTCTTGGCCTTAGCGGCTGCCTCTGCCTTCGCTGCTGCAGCTTCTTCCTTCTGCTTAGCTTCGGCGGCGGCTTCAGCCTTCTTGGCGGCGGCTTCCTTCGCCTTGACCGCTGCCGCCTCTTCCGATTTCTTTTTGGCCTCGGCAGCCTTCGTGGCCTCGACTTCACGGGCTGCCGCTAGATCTGCCTCGGCACGATCATGAGTGTCTTGGTCGACCCAGAGAAGGGTGCCCGTTGAATCCTCGTCGCAATAGTTGTTGGCAGCAGCCTGCGTCATGACCTGATAATCGAATTCACAAGGCTGGCCCACAAAGCTGGCGAGATCGCTCGGCAGGGTTTCGGCCACGGCAGGTTCCTCAAGCGATGTCTCCGGACTGCCTGTCCCCTCCGTTCCGCTCAGCGCGCCCCCGGCAAAGGTCAGGACCAACGCCGCTCCCGCGACACCGGCGCCAATCTTGCGGTTAGGGATTCTTGCCCATTTGATGCCGTTGGCCAGCAACGCCACGAGGCCAAGAATCAAGGCAACGATCCCCACAAGGATCATCAATCCCGGCAGCGCACCGGAGAGGACCAACAAAATGAGGGCCACCGCAGCAATCCCCCACCAAATCCAGCGTTTGCTTATGCGCCTCTTCGAAGGCGCTGAATTACTATCCCAAGTCATGATTTCCCCAAAGCTTCAACTAATCCAACCAATAGAGCAAACCATAGCCACTATTACCGCATTGGTCACTTCTTACCTCACCGCGCCAAGACTTACCTCGCCCAACTCCGGGTTGACAGCAATGTATGCCATGAGACGCGCATCGATTGTGACTTCGCTTCGTTAAAAAGCGGCAGGCGGGAGCGCACACGATGTGCGCTCCCGCCTGCGAGAGAGTTGACTGGCGCCCTTAGCGGACCACTCGCTCAAATCCGGCACTGCCGGCACCCGTCCACCGGTACAACTCCAGGGTGGCTGCCTCCTGCTTGTGGCCGCTGGAGTAATCGTCGAAGTCCCGCGCCACGTAGAAGTAGCCATGGCCGACCGGTTCGATACCGACATCCGCTTTGAACTCCCAGCCGAAGATGCCGGTGGCCGGATCCGGGATCCCGGCCTGGAGCAGCGGCATCAGCAGCCCGGATTCGTTTCCGGGCTGTCCCTCTAGGACGCCTTCGGCCGGGGCAACGGTGCCGTCCACGACGTAGAGGGTGCGGTTGGGGAAGTCCGATTTGGAACCGCGGTAGACCCCGAGATACCAGTTCTTGGTGTGTTCGTCGTAGGCAAGGTTCTGCACACCGAAATTGGTGTTTCCGGTGTGGATAAAGTACTTTTCATCCACGCTGGCGGGACCGGAGGTGTGTGGGTCATCCTGGGTCAGGGGACGTGCGAGTTTGCCCCAGGTGGACACGTCATATTGGAGGATGACCTGATGATTGTTGTCGTCCCGATCGAGGTTGCGGTAAATCCCGTAGGCCACCATCAACTGCTGCTTGCTGGTGGCGGAGCCGAACGCAGGGCCAAAGGATACGCCGTCGATGCCGCTTGAACCGTATCGGTGATCGGCAGTGTTGGCGGTGTCGCCATCAAAAACTCCATTGCCGTCCAGGTCTGCGGTGAAGTCCTCGGCCACTTCCTCCAGATGCACGGCCGTGACGATGCCTGAGTCCTCGGCATGCATGCCGACAGCGGTAATCCTCTTGACGTCGAAGATTGCGATGTAGAAGGACTTGGCCGCTTTGTATTCAAGTGAACCGTAGACCTGGCCATCACGTGTGTTGAAGTCCAGGTCCCCGAGATGTCCGGTGAATCCCTCGACGGTGCCAATGACGTGGCCGGACAAGTCCGTTTTCACCAACATGTTGGTGAAGGAGTGGTAGACGAAGCCGCCCTTTTCATCGATAGCGATGCCCTGGATGTGCCCAGCATCCCAGGATCCGGATTCGATGATCTGCGGGTATCCGTCAACTGCTTTCTCGGGCGCCGCGTGCACGGGAAGTTTCTGCTGATCATCGGAGCCGGCGGCAAACGCCGCGCCGGGGCTGCCGACTCCGGCGAGCAAGCCGATGGCAATAGCCAGTGACGCGGTGGTGAGCAACGGTTTTTTGGGCATGGTTCGGATGTCCTTAGGTGCGATGGGGCAGACGCGGTTCGGTTTCCCCAACGCCCGCAGGTTCACCACCTTGCTATGCCGAACCCAACGGTTCCCCAGCGCGGCGTTAATTCTTCACGAACGTCTCACGTCGGGCCCGGTGCGGTTTCGGACTTATCCGGGACATCGGTCGGCACGCCCGCCCAGCGCAACACCCGCAGGGCCCGCAGCGTGTTCCAGCGGCTCGCTTCACCCTCCGGAGCGTCAACGTCAAAATAGGTGTCTCCGGGCCAAGTGATCCCGGAAACCCAGCGTCCGTCCGCGCTTCGCTTGGCAAGTAGCGCCGCAACCGCCGGTTCCAAGCGCGGATCGAATGTGCCTCCGGCGTCCCGGAAGTAGTCAAGGGCGCGCAGCACATCGTAAAACCAGTACGGCGGGAAGGAGAAATTCAGGTAGCGTCCCTCGGCCACCGCCCCGGTGCTCAGCCGCTTAAAGCCCGAGCGCTTGAGCAGGTACTCCTCGCCGCGTTTCCGGGACTCGGCGAGCGCCGCCGGCACGTTCCCCACCGCGCGTTCGTGCTCGAGCAATCCCTCAAGCACACAGAGGGTGGTGTCGAAGGACGAGACGTTGGAGGAATCGGGGGCTTCACAGTTCCATCCACCGTCCGGCAATTGTTCGGTCAGTAGCCGCGCGATGATCCGCTCGCTACCCTCCCCGAGCATCCCAAAGTAGGCGCTCTGGGCTAGGACGCCGCCGTTGATGCACGGCTCGACCTCGCCGTGAAAGTAGGGAAGGTTGTCCCAGTACTTCCAGATGACCGATCCGTGCACGCTCTGCACCGCGGTGTGCACCGTTGGATCCGAGGGACCAGCACCTAGGCGGCGCAGCAGCGCGAGCGACCAGAAAACCGATTTGCGGCTTTGGTCCTCGCCGTATTCGTCGTTGCCCCAGTAGCCGCCCGGATCCTGCAGCGCCAGCAGCCGCGCGCCGAAGCCCGCGACGGCCACGCGCTCCCGTTCCCGGGTTACCTCGGTTTCCGGTGCATCAAGCAGATCGCGAAGTACCTGCCAGCGGATGGATGGATCGGAGTCAAGCAGCCAGTCGACAATGTCCATTCCCCCATTGTTGTCTGCCGGGCTTCGGGGTACCAGTGGCAGGAGAAAATATTCCTTGCTGGTGAATCTGTCCCATGTCGAGGCGCCAAACAACCACAACTGTCGGCGGGGCGCATTAGGGGCGGGGCCATGTCGGCCCCGCCTCTATCTCTTGACGTTCCTTGTCGCGGCAAGATTTACCGGACTGAGGTCTCGGCGAGGATCGCATCGATCTGCCCGGCGGCCTCGCGCATACCCTCTTCCATGCCCATCTTGATCATTTCCTCAAGCTGTTCGGCACTTTCGAACGAGGACACCGTTCTCATGCGGGTGGTCCCGTCCCGCTCCTCAAGACTCACCACGCATTGCGTGATGCCCAGGAATCCACTCGGCTCCCCGTCATCCCCGGCGAACCCATCCTGAAACTCAAAGCCGTTGGGTGGATCCACGGAGACGATCTTCCACCAGCCGCGGGCCTTCTCACCATCTGGTCCGCTCATGTAATACCTACACTCCCCGCCCTCGACAAGTTCGTGGCGGACAAAGGTGGCGGGCCAAGTCGGCGGACCCCACCACCGCTCGAGCTGGCGCGGGTCTGCCCAGATCTGCCAGATACGCTCCTTCTTCGCCGCGAATTCGGCAACAAGAGTGAGGGTGAGGTTTTCCGGGTCGGTTTGAACGCTGATGACGCTCATGGTTTTACTCCTTTGAGTTCTTCGGAGAGAAGGTCTCCGATCCTGCCAACGCGTTGCCGCCAGATGCCCTCATAGGCCTCCAGCAGCCGGGTGGCACGGCGCAGGGATTCGGGGTTCCCGTGCACGATTTGCTCCCTTCCGCGTCGCTCCTTGGTGATCAGCGTTGCCCTTTCGAGCACCGCCACGTGCTTTTGCACGGCTGCGAAGCTCATGTCATAGCGCTTCGCCAACTCGGAGACCGATTGCTCCCGGAGCATCGCCTGCTTGATGATGTCGCGCCGGGTCGCATCCGCCATGGCCTGGAAGATGCGGTCGATCTCGGTTTCGCTCAATTCATATACAACCATTTGGTTGTAGGTTACTGCGGCGGTGAACCCGATGCAATAGTTCTTAGGGGAATTTCTGTCATTCGTCTGTTTGATCCGCGAATGTGTTCCGCCACGGGCCATTGGCACTGCTCTGCTCAAGACGCTCCGGCAGGCCTTCGTCGCCGCGTTTTCCACGACCTACACCAGAGATCACGGGTGACATTCGTCGTCACGATCACGGATCTGACATTGTTCAACATCCACGTGGCCGCCGGGGGGGCATCCTTATCGACTACGTGGATTCCCGCCCGCCGGACCGGCGCGACCATGCCACCACGACGCAACCCGAGGGGTTCGCTGAAGTCCTAGGCCAGGAGGTTCAAACATTTTCACTGAACGGCAGACCAGCGATACTTAGCACTACGCCTTCGCGATGGCTTCCTTCAGTGCCGTCAGGATCAGCGCCACCGAGGTCGGGTTGGCATTGGGACCCATCAGTCCGATGCGCCAGACGGTGCTCGCATACTTGCCCACGCCGCCACCGATCTCGATGTTGAAGCGTTCAAGCAGGTAGCCGCGCACCTTGGCAGAGTCGACTCCCTCGGGGACGTACACCGTGGTCAACTGCGCAAGTCGGTGGCCCTCGGCTGCAAAGAGCCGCAGTCCCATCCCTTCGAGTCCGTCCTGCAGCGCCTTACCGGCTGCCTGATGACGGAGGGTGACAGCGTCCAGTCCTTCGGCCAAGATCCGATCGATGCCGGCCTCCAGTGAGGCCACCATCCCAACCGGTGCGGTGTGGTGGTAGGTGCGCCCGCCTCCGGTTCCCCCGGTGGTGTACCCGCCAAGCAGGCCCAGATCAAGGTACCAAGATTGTGGCTTTTCGATGCGACGATCGAAGGCGCGGTCCGAGATCGTGAACGGGGCAAGACCAGGAGCCACACCGATGCACTTCTGCGTTCCGGCGTACCCCACGTCGATCCCCCACTCGTCGGCCAGGACGGGCATGCCGCCGATCGAGGTGACGGCGTCGACGATCAGTAGCGCGTCGCCCTTGATGGATCCGAGGGCCGCGATGTCAGAAACGACGCCGGTGCTGGTTTCTGCATGCACGGCGGCAATCACCGTCGGGTTCGGGTGCGCGTCGGCAACCCGCTGAGCGTCGACAGGTGTCCCATATTCGTGGTCCACCCGAACCACCTCGGCGCCGGCGCGCGACGCAACGTCGCACATACGCTCGCCAAAAAGACCGTTGACGGCGATCACCGCGACATCTCCGGCTTTCACGGTATTAACGAAGGCTGCTTCCATGCCCGCCGAACCGGTGGCGCTGAGCGGCAACGTACGTGAGTTCTTGGTTCCCCAGAGAGTGCGCAACCCCTCGGCCGTTCGATCCATGCGGGCGATAAACAGCGGATCAAGGTGCCCCAGTAGTGGCAGACCCAGTGCCGCGGTAGCTTCCGGGTAAGGGTTGCATGGTCCGGGGCCGAAGAGGTGCCGTGCCGTTACGATCTGGGTCAAGGTGATCTCGCATTTCTCGGGACAAAAATCTGGATGATGGGGAGCCAGCCATACCGCCCGTGCTGGTCTCGGGATAAGTAGGTCCGAACGTTTCGCCGATCCTCGAGTCCGGTGCGTCAAGATCTCTCGGGATCTTGGATGATCCGCTGTTCCGTTGACAATCCGTTATCGCCGGAACGCGAGATCAGGCTGCCTTAAGCACCCAGTCCGCCGAATCGTCGCCCAATGACATCAGGCGACGAGCTTCCTTCAGCGCCTCGGAAGAGTCTTTTTTGTCCAGCTGGGCCAGCAGGAGCAAGTTCGCGATCCGCTGCTCCCGGCGGCTTCGAGCCGTTTCACGCGCCATCTCAATCATGGCCAAGACTCGGGCATGCGCGCGGCGCCCACGCGCCTCTGGGCTCGAGTCATCGGTGTCAGTTTTACTCAGCACATCGAGTGCTTCGGCAATTACGTCGTTCATATCCTGCCTTCCGTTTGGCCTTCAGCTTCACATCATCGTGATGCCTATCACCATGTCACTCTCGTAGCAAGCTTAGCCGCGACGGGGCATCGAAGCAGAATCGTCGCTGGCCGCACCGGGAACCTTGAGGTCACTCGGACGCGCCAAGCGGTCGATCCCGCGTAGTCATCAATCCCCAGCAAGGCCATCGGTGCCGGGCGCGCCGAAAGCGCTTGCGAGCACCAAAGTGGGCGAGCGTTGAGAACCCCACTGCCTGGACTCGATGCACCACTTGGCCAGCCGGCCGCGCAATGCGTTCATCGCCAATTCACATCCGCTTCCGCGTGGCTTGGTCAACGCGTGGAATATTGAGAAATGTTGCATCGCCAAAAATAATGGTTGACACGTCAATCAACCTGTGACATATTTATATTCATAAGCATGCAAACCGGTTGAACACACCGGCTTCCCTCACTAAGGAGTTTTCCCATGAGCATTGAAATCACCCCCGGCACCTGGACCCTCGACACCTCGCACAGCGAAGTTGGCTTCACCGTTCGCCACGCAGGAATCTCCAAGGTCCGCGGCGCTTTCACCGCGGTTGAAGGAACGCTGACCGTAGGCGAATCGATCGAAGGCTCCAAGGTCGAAGCAACCGTCAAGACCGAATCCTTCGATTCCAACGACGACAACCGCGACGCTCACGTCAAGGGTGCCGACTTCTTCAACGTCGAGCAGTACCCGGAAATGACCTTCGTTTCCACCGGTGTTGCCGGCTCCCCCGAAGATTTCAAGCTCGAAGGCAACCTGACCATCAAGGAAACCACCAAGCCGGTTACCTTCAAGGTTGAGTTCGGCGGCGTAGCCGTTGATCCGTTCGGCGCAACCCGCGCAGGATTCTCCGCCACCACGCAGATTTCCCGCAAGGAATTCGGCATCACCTGGAACGCTGCCCTCGAAGCCGGCGGCGTCCTGGTTGGCGACAAGGTCACCATCAACATCGATTCGGCCTTCGTGCTCGCAGCACAGAGCTAAGCACCTCCGAATTTTACTGAAGCATCGTCCACCTGTGGTGGGCGATGCTTTAGTCGTTAAAGGCACCGCCGAGTCTCCGCCACAGCTTCGACATTTCACGCCATCCGGTGCCGCAACCCTTTACCACCTGCTCAGCGGAACTCCCGAAGTGAACACCTCAGCCCCGTGCAGACTTCCGGTCAACGCCAAGAGTCTCGGTGCGTTGAGGTGCACCCGAACTCGACCGATGCTGGTCGACCACTGCTCTCAGTGGCATGAGGCCCCTTGGCACCAAACCGAAGCTGGCATAAGAGTCTGGGCACAAATTAGCAGTCGGGTTGACCATTATTCATGGTCAACCCGACTGCTGGTTAATGAAATTTACCGCTCCGAGCGAGAGGGCGCGAGAGTTACTTATGTGCCAGGAGACGCTCAACTCGGGGCTTGACCTCGGTCGCTAGCAGGCTAATGGATTCCAGCAGGTGTTCCTGAGGGATCCCGCCGATATCCGTCTGCAAGAAGTGACGCATGTGTCCCATGTACCCATGCAGATGGACAATGCGCTCGGCTACCTCATCGGGTGAGCCCACGTAATATGCCCCGGGAGCCTGCGCTTGCGCGTCGTAGGCCCGCTTATCCGGAGCCGGCCACCCGCGCAGCTTACCCATCTCTACATTCAGGTTGCGCCATCCCGGGTAGAAGCGCTCGAGTGCTTCTTTTTTGGTCGGAGCAACAAGCCCGAGTGCCGCGACCGACACCTTCAGCGTTTCGGTCGCATGACCCGCTGCAGCTCCAGCGCGTCGATACAACTCGGCCAGCGGAGCAAAACGGTGGGGCTCTCCCCCGATAATTCCGTAGGACACCGGCAATCCCAGTTTTCCCGCACGCGCCGAGGAACTGGCATTGCCGCCGGTGGCAATCCACAGTGGCAATTTTCCGGCAACTGGGCGCGGGACCACGGCGAGGGCGTCAATGTTGGGACGCTTGGTGCCGGACCAGGAAACCGCCTCGCTGCCCGCGTTGTTAATCGTCATCAGCAGGTCAAGCTTTTCCGTATACAGATCGTCGTACTCGCCCAGATCGTAGCCAAAGAGTGGGAACGTCTCGACGGAGGATCCTCGCCCGGCAGTGATCTCGATGCGCCCACCACCGGAAATTGCGTCAGCGGTGGCAAACTGCTGAAAAATGCGGACCGGATCATCGGTGCTGATGATGCTCGCGGCACTACCCAAAACGATGTTGCTGGTGGCAGCGGAGGCAGCGGCAATTAGTGCTCCCGGGGACGACGCAGGCATAGTTGCCGTGTGGTGCTCCCCGACCCCAAAGTAATCCAATCCAACCGCGTCCGCATGGACGATGGCAGCAAAGAGATTTTGAATAGCCTCGGTAGTGGATCGAAGCGATCCGTCCGCGTTGCGTTGGGTGTCACCAAAACTGTAGGCACCGATTTCCATGGGGCAGTCCTTATGTTTACGTCAGAGTGTGTGAAGGAAGGCGGTTAGACCGCGACAAGACCAGTCTTAAGCGAGCGGGAAAACTCGGCACCGGTGAAGCTACCGTTGAAGATCCGGGTACCAGGTTCGAAGAATTTTCCGCTGGCGAGATCACCGGTATCGATGGCATCAAAGCCCACTGTGTCTAGGAACCGAGCAACGCGCTCCTTGGCACCGACGTCATCCCCGGCGACGCCCAAGGCGCGACGGCTGGGTGATCCGGAAACAGCTGCGTCGGGTTCCATCTCGTGGTAACCGATGTGGTTGAAGGATTTTACAACGTGCGATCCCGACAGATAAGCGGCCACTACCTCGCTAGAGGACAGCTCGGTGTTTTCGAAGTCGGCGATATCGCCGTCCGTCGCCGCCCAGTAATTCATGGCGTCAATGACCGTTCGCCCGCTCAGGGCCTCGGCACTCAGTGACTTGTACTTATGCAGTGGGATTGCCACAACCACCAAATCCGCAGTGGCCGCTTCGAATGCCTCAACGGCGATCGCACCGGGGGTGACGATCTCGATGATCAACTCATTTTCAGCGGCGGGCTTCGATGTGGCGACCTTGACCCGATAACCGGCGGCGACCGCCAGTCGGGCAATGGCCGTACCCACGCGGCCAGCACCCAAGATGCCAATGGTCTCTTGGGACACGCCCTGCACCGAATCGCCGTTATCCATGTTCACTGCCTTCCGAAAATTTATGTTGTATTACAGACTATATTCTCAACAGATCATCTGTGCAACTCCATAACTTCGGGTAAGATGTAGCCATGGCCCCATCGGAACTTGCAGCTGTCTCATTCGAGAAACCCTTACCTGGATTCATCCCCGGCGACCTTGCCTGGCACTTGGGTATGATCCTGCGCGGACATCAAACCCTCTTTGCCGAGGCTGTGGCGGAAATGCCGTGCTCGGTGCGTGGCTACCAGATGCTCTCCACCGTGGTGCATCACGATCCAGCCAACCAGCAGGCCCTCGGAGCTCATCTGGGTATTGACCGCACGGTGCTGACCTATTTGCTGGACGATCTGGTCACCGCCGGACTGGTCGAGCGCATTCCCGCACCCACAGATCGCCGTGCCCGGAAAATTGTTGCCACGGCGCAGGGCCTAGAGGTGCTCAAGAAGATGGAGGCTCGCGTGGCCGCCGCAGAGCAGACGCTACTGACCGGGCTCGACGCGAGAGAAAGCGCTCAGCTTGCGGGGCTCATTTCTAAGCTCTCCATGGCCGTTCATGGCGCGCAGCCCGGAGCCAACCCCTGCGAAGCGATGGATCATCTCGGCTGAGTGCCGGTGGCAGCGCCCGCACATCGTCGCCCATCGTGCGGCATGGTTCGCATCACGAATCGGTCTCCGACAACCGCAAACGCCATAGACTCGGAACATGAATACCGGTGACATTACATTCCACACCCGTAAATGGGTCAGGCCCGAAGACCTCAATGCCAACGGCACTCTCTTCGGAGGAAGTCTGCTGCGCTGGATCGATGAGGAAGCGGCCATCTATGCCATCGTCCAATTGGGCAACGGATTTGCCGTCACCAAATACATGTCCGAAATCAATTTCGTCTCATCGGCCCGACAGGGCGACCTCATTGAAATGGGTCTGACGGCAACCCACTTCGGCCGCACGTCGCTGACCATGCGCGCCGAAGTTCGCAACATGTTCACCCGCCAGTCGATCCTGACCATCGAGAAAATCGTCTTCGTGAATATCGGATCCGACGGAAACCCGGCCGCCCACGGCTATTCGGAAATTACCTACGATCGCGACCGCATTCCCGGCGAACACCTCAAGATCGTCCCACCAGAAGACTGCTAATAACCGACTGCGGCCGACCGATAACATCGGTCGGCCGCAGTCGAAACAACTTCCATTCGGCTCATCACCCGCGGGCACTAGTCATCGCCGAGGGTTAGTTGATTTAGCTCTGGGTCTGCCGGAACGATGCCCCGTACGACGTTGATGCCAGCAGATCCGACTTATCACTGCGCAGTCTGGAACGCAGCGTCCCCGATTTCGGTTCCGAATCGTAGAGTCCGCGAGCAGTCAGCTCCGGGACCACGAATTCAGCAAAATCGTTGAGCGTTCCAGGGCTCACCAGGGGATTGATCATGTAACCGTCAAGACCAGAGGTTGCCGCATGCGCCTGAATCTGGTCTGCAACATCGGCCGGTGTCCCGATGAATAGCAGGTCGGTGCCGCGGGTGACATTCTCGAATTTCCGTCGAACGTCGCCGGCGGTCAGCGGCTTATCCGCCGGAGCGCCCTTAACAACGTAAGACGTCAGACCGTTGCTCTCGGTGGTGAGCGGTTCGTTGTCTGCATACTTGCTCAGATCGATGCCCGTGTCCCCGGCATAACTCACCAGCTGTGCTTCCAGGTGGTAATTGCTTTGCAGGTCGTCATATTTCCTTTGCGCCTCGATAGCGGTGGGCGCGGTGATGATCCGGGCCAAGGCCATTGATCGAATCTCGCCAGCGGGCCGTCCGCGTTCGGCCGCACGCCGATGAATGTCAGCCAAACCGGTGGCAATTTCGTTCGGGTCCTTCTTGGGTAAAAGCACCATTTCGGCGTGCTTTGCGGCAAACTCACGACCACGTGGCGACCAGCCGGCTTGGTAGAGAGTGGGTGTCCGCTGCGAGGACGGGGAGGTGAGCGATGGCCCGTCAACCCGGAAGTGTGATCCGACATGATTGATGGGCTGAACCGACCCCGGACGGGCATAAACCCGTTCCGCCTTATTTGCCACAACAGCGTCCGCCGCCCAGCTGCCCTCAAGAAGCTTGTAGATAACGTCCATAAATTCGTCCGCCCGCTCATACCTGTCGGCGTGCTTAAGCATCTCGTCCATGCCGAAGTTGCGTGCAGCGCTGGAGAGATATGAGGTCACAATGTTCCAGCCGATACGGCCGTTACTGATGTGGTCCAAGGTGCCAAATCGCCGGGCAAGCGCGAACGGGTGTTCGTAGGTCGTTGATGCGGTAATCACAAACGAAAGACGTTCGGTCAGCGCGGCCAAGGCAGGTACATAAACGAAAGGGTCATTTGCCGGCGCCTCCACCGCCCAACTGAGCGCAGCATCGGCTGAACCACCATAAACGTCATAGAGGCCTAGCACGTCCGCGAAGAAGAGCGCGTCAAGGTTTGCCTCTTCGGCGGTGATGGCAACGTTCTTCCATCGATCCAGGGAATTGACCTGAAGACGGTCATCCAGCGGGTGAGTCCAAAGGCTCGGTGCGCCGCCGCAACCAACGCTGGCCTGCTCGTAAAGGGAAAAGAGAAGTGGAGAAGGGGATGAATTGCTCATCGAATCGTGACGCTTTCGTTCAGGCTGGCCGCGGAACGGCGACCATGGCGGAGATAAAAGAAGAGGTAGCAAGCGGCCACAAACGGGACGCCGAAGTAGAGCGCGGCTACCTGATTTGGATCAAAGGCAAGCCCGACAACCGAGATCAGGCACAGGGTGAAGGCAAGAATCGGCACCACCGGGTAGAGCGGTGACTTGTAGACCAAGGCGGCGACGTCTCCGCCTGCGCGGACGAAGTTTCTGCGGTGGAAGAAGTGCGAAGCAGAAATGGACATCCACACACCCACCACGGCGAAACCGGCAACCGATACCAAGACCAGATATACAGATTCGGCCGCCATGACGCTGGAAAGAAGTGAAGCCAGCCCACCGAGCATGCTGATGCTCAGCGCTATCAACGGAACGCCACGACGAGTGAGCTTTCGGCACACTTTCGGCGCGTGACCTTCATCGGCCAAGGAGAACAGCATACGTGCGCAGGAATAGAGTCCACTGTTGCCCGCGGACAACAACGCGGTGATGATAACGAAGTTCATGATGTCCGCCGCGTAGGGAACTCCCAGGCTGCCAAACACTGTCACGAACGGACTTTCATCCAACCCCACATTTTCATAAGGCACGGTGGCGGCGATAACCGTGATGGCGCCAACGAAGAAGATCAACAATCTAAAGACCGTCGCCCGCAAGGCTTTAGGAATGGAGCGCGCCGGATCCTTCGTTTCGCCTGCGGCAACACCAATCAGTTCCGAGCCAGAGAACGCATAAAACACTGCGAGGGTGGTAACCAGAACGCCGGAGAATCCTTGCGGGAACAGGCCTTCACTCGTGACAAAGTTGGTCAGCAACATCGGCGTTCCACCATCGGTTGCCAGAGGCCGAAACCCCAGCAAAGCGGCGCCACCGAAGATGATCAAAGCGATGATCGTTGCCACTTTAACCAGGGACAACCAGAATTCTGCTTCTCCAAAGAGGCGTGCGGAGAAAGCGTTGAGCCCGAATACGAGAACGGCAAATACCAAGCACCACACCCAAACCGCCACGTCCGGGAACCAACGCTGCATCAGCAGACCGCTGGCCGTGAACTCCGAGCCCAGAGCAACGGCCCAGCATAGCCAGTAGAGCCACGCGGTCGTGAAGCCGGTTGCCGGTCCAATGGACCTAGCTGCGTAAATGTGGAAGGCTCCGGCCACGGGTTAGAAAATCGCCAGTTCACCGAGGCACGACATCACCAAATAGACCACAAACGCACCGACGAGGTACGCCAAAACGGCACCTAACGGGCCAGCCTGAGCGATGGTGTAACCCGAACTGAGAAATAGCCCCGAGCCAATGACGCCACCCATCGCGATCATAATGAGGTGACGCGGACCCATGGTGCGCTGCAATCCGGACGACGGTTCTGAATCCGAAGTATGTGATCCATGAGCAGCTGGACCAGAGCCGGAAACCTCTCTTCGTCTAGAGGTCGTGGTCGCTGATTCTTGCTGCATAACTGGTGCTCCGAGCGCGTGGGTAATAATTGCGCGTTCAACGCTAGGTGGCGTCGGTAATGCACTCCGGATGCATGTCGTCATGTTTCTTTATATGAACCTTATGTTTCCTGCTGAACACCGTCCGTGACTCAACGGAAACGTCATCTTCCGCCTAAATATCAACACCTCATCAAATTCATGAGATATCACCTCCCGACCGTTGGAGCGCTGGCCGCTACTCCGAACTAATGCCCCGGCAGTGATCCCGGGCGTCATACATCAGATCGCCGAACATTTCGGCAGGCGAGGGACTGACGTTCGATTCTCTCGGTCGCCACCTAGTCCTGCGCGACTGAATCAAACGAGGCAAAAGCAGTCCCTATCGAAGCCGACATCAACATGGTCAGCAGTTCCGCCGCGCTGAGTACTCCGGATCGGAATATTATTAAAATTTAGCAAGGAGAATCAATCAGACGTTCTCGTCTTTCGAAGATTTACGACGACAAGAATGATGTTTTCGACTAGGATTCATTTACAAATTCGTCCCTGTGAAGGAAAAGATGATTAAATCTACGGCCGCTGTATTGCTACTTCTCGCTGGGCTACTGACCTTGAGTGGTTGCTCTTTGATTCCTCCCAAGGAGGCACCCCGTGGCGATGACGGAACGATTAGTGAGGAAGTAGACGCTGACGCGTTCTCCATCCGCCTTGGCGATTGCCTCAATGATCCCGGCGAAGGCGATCTGGACCGGGTCCCAGTCATCCCTTGCGAAAAACCACACGAATTTGAGGTCTTTCACGAGTTCACCATCGATCAAGAGAAGTTCCCGGAGACCGTCGAAGCCATGGATGAGCTAACGGAGTCAGGTTGCATGAACGCCTTGTCGACCTTCGTGGGCGTTCCTTACGAGGAATCCGCGCTTGATTTCACGGTCATGCAGCCCACCGTAGAGAGCTGGGCGGACGGCGACAAGATCGTTCAGTGCCTGATTGGCGACCCTTCGGGCGCGAGGACCTCCGGTTCACTACAAGGCATCCACGCCTAGTCCGGGTTAAGCGCATTTGGTCTCGGCACGGAAGACCCCTGCGCCCCATTGGATTCCGGTGCGCATGACCCACAGTTCGCAAGGTTTGATGGTACCCAGCCGCACCTTGTGACATGGCGGAACGTAGCTGTAATCGCTTGGATTCTCCGCTTCTCGAGGCCAGAATGCCTCGTTGGCCCTGAACACGTTCATCATGACTTCGCAATCACAGTGCCCGCCGAGCGCGGGAAATTTTCGCTCCAGAGCGGTGGCCCTAGGTGCCCGCAGATCTCTGTACGTGGTGCACCATTTCAGGCCGGTGCATCCGTGGCTGAGCATGCGGTTCAGGTAACACGCCAGACACTCGTAACGCTGTGGAATCAGCATTTTTACGACCTTGAGTGCGTCCTCAAGTTCGTCGACCGTGTATTGCTCCATGATGAAGGCTCCTTGAATCGGTGGAGTCTTCATCATGGAACCGATGCGCTACGGCTGGCAGTTGCGCTGCTCCCTACGGTGCATAGCCGCAGCGTCGACGCAGCAACGGTGCGGGGAAGCGCAGGGAAATCGTCATTTTTCGCTGTTGGTCTGGAATCGCACGATGCGCTCGATGGCCTCGGTGACGGCGTCGTAGCCGGCAGCAAAGCTCAACCGCACATGCCGGTACCCACGCACTGGATCAAAATCGGTGCCCGGGACGATCGCCACCCCGGCATTTTCCAATAATGCGGCACAATACTGAGTTGAGTTTTCATAGGTCCCAAGTGCCTCACCCAGATCCGCGTAGAGATAGAAGGCTCCGTCAGCCGGCGCATGCTCGCCCCACCCCAGACGCTGAATCGAGCCAAGAATGGCGGCCCGGGTCCGCGCGAATTCGGCAACCCGAGTCTCCGCCTCGACGTAGGATTCCGCACTGAAGGCGGCCAACGCGGCGTATTGCGCGGGGGCCGGAGGACAGAGTGCCACGTTACCCGCCAGCGCGTCGACGGTGGGCAACATGTCGTCCGGGACCAGCGCCCAACCCAACCGCCATCCAGTCATCCCCCAGTATTTTGAGAAGCTCGATATCACGATGGCGTTGGTGTCCAGCTCCCAGGCGCAGACCGAGCGTCTGGCTTCGATCCCTGGCTGCGGGTAATCGATGCCATGGTAAATTTCATCGCTGATCAGTCGCACACCTCTGGCACTGCACCACGCCGTGAGCTCTGCCAGTTCGGCGCCGGTGACCATCGTTCCGGTCGGATTTGCCGGGGAAGCAAGCATCAACCCATCAAGCTCCCCATGTTCTTGCCAGGCCGCTTCCAACAAGGCAACAGTGGGCTGAAATCGCGAGACCGACCCGGCGTCCAGTTCAATGACCTCAATGCCCAGCGTGCGCAGAATATTGGCATAGGCGGGGTACCCGGGACGAGCCAGCGCCACTTTGTCACCTGCGTTGAAAGCCGTGAGAAACGTGAGCATGAAGGCACCAGAGCTACCCGTTGTCACGGCGACGTTGCGAGCCGGAACATCAATGTCGTACCAATGTTTGTAGTGCCCTGCAATTGCCGCACGCAGTTCAAGGATTCCCAGAGCGGGCGTGTAGGTCATGGGTGCGCCCGAGCCGTGAATTTCGGCCGCGCGCTGAGAAACCGCGGCGGGCGCTCCAGCATTTGGTTCACCGGCACACAGGGAAATGACATCTCTGCCCTGGGCGCGCAGCTGGGCCACCCTGTCCAGAATATTCATGACCTCAAAGGCCGGAACCTTGGCCCGGTCTGCGACCTTCAAACTACGCTGCATTGTTCCTCCGAATCACTGGCTTCTGGATCAAGAGTGTCACAGGCGTTGGTATTAACAAGATAGTGAAAAGCAAAGGATCCGACGTCGGCCCGATTTTCGGTTCGAAGAGTGCACACCCGGTGACCATGAATTTTTCCCGTTAATGTCCATGGACCGCTCGTCGCATGGGTCGTGTATCGCGGACGCGGATGCCATTGCATTGGTCTGCACACGGTATGCGTCACGCCTGAGCGTCCATTGAAATAGAGCACGTTGGACTCGTAGTCGGCGCGTGGGCCATGGCCATCATGAGTCTCGGCCATTAATGACCAAACTTGTGGCAACATCCAACTCTCTGGAACCCTTCAACCAGCTCGGTCAATCCGAAGGGCGGTCGCTTCGCACGTGTCCCTCGAGCTTGGGCAGTCAGCCCACATCCTGAACCAATCCACTGCTTCGGAGCGGTCCCCCCGAGCCTTCGCCGAATGTTGGCGGCCAACGCGGTCCATCACAAGTATCGGAGCCCGCGAACGGTTCAGAAAACGCCACATCACTCAACGTCACCCAAGGAGGGTCAGGCGGCAATTTGTTCTTGGCTTTTCTGAGGGAGCAAAGGCGCAGGGGTCCAATATTCGTGGAAACCGCGGGTTGTCATATCCGTGTAGACGTTATCGATCAGATATTGGCCGCCACAGTTGGAGGGGTTAATGCCGTGGGCATGGCGGGCAGTGATGTCGGCAGCAGTTTGGGCGATATGAATGCTGTGGGCTGACCCAATCCAGATGCTGCCGTGGTAGACGAGCCAAGAGGGGCTAGCGTAGGGGTTTTTGCGGACGATGGTATGGATAGGGGTTTGCATGGTGTGTTCCTGCCGGGGTGGAGGATGGGTGGGGATGGTTTGTACTTTGCTCGTCAAGATGTCGCCTTCCTGATGATTATTCGTAGCCGTGGGTATTCCGGTTGCCACTGAAACCCACTGATTTCATCGACTTTTCTTCGGAGTCGACTTGGGTCGGTATGATCGGCAGAACTTTTAACGCCCGAGGGCCCCGCCGACACAATTGCCGGCGGGGCCCTCGGAGTCTTCTTGGTGCCTTAAGTTATGCGGTGGCGCTGGCGGCGATGTCCTTTTTGATGGCGTCCATGTCCAGACCCTGAACTTGTCCGATCAGGTCCTCCAACGCTTCAGCAGGCAGCGCGCCCGGCTGCGAGAAAACGAGGATCCCGTCCCGGAATGCCATCAGAGTGGGAATCGAGGTGATGTTGGCTGCTGCAGCTAGTCCTTGCTCGGCTTCGGTGTCGATCTTGCCGAAGGTAATGTCAGGGTACTTTTCGCTTGCTGCTTCAAAAACGGGTGCAAAATTGCGGCAGGGACCGCACCACGCGGCCCAAAAATCCACGAAGACGGTACCCGGAGAGGTGATGGTTGGTTCAAAGTTCTTTGCTGTCAGTTCTATGGAAGCCATAGATGTTCTGTCCCTTCGAGAGAGGTGTCCGCGGACTCCGTATCGAATCCTCAAATGGCATAACGATACCCGCGGAGGTAAAATTCCGTTCAGTATCTGTAAACCTTTGAGGGAGTCACCACATGTGTAAAAAAGTCACCTGCGACAGCTGTGCCAAGCCAACCTGGGCAGGCTGCGGCGAACACATCGAAGACGCTCTTGGTGATGTTGCCATTGCGGATCGCTGCAACTGCAACTAATCGACGTTTCTCCACCAGTGGGCCCCCGCATTGCCGGGGCCCACTGCCATTCTCAGGACGTTGTTGTACACGTCGTGCCGGGTTCGGATGATGGTCTCGACACATCGGCTGAGGCGGAATGCCCGATTCGAGGCCTTCGGCACTTGGGGCATCTCGGTTGACGTCACAACATGGACACATTTTGTCCTTCGCCATCAGGCACGACCGGTGTCGTTCGCAGAATATTCCGTCAGATGTACGGTTTTTAGTAGCAAATGATCGATGGTGGCAATTTGGCGAAATGGGAACCGTTTATGCTGCCTTTTTCCGAATCTTCTACCGGACGGGCTTATTCCCAACGAATGGGCTTTACTAATAGGGATGCCTATGGGGGGCACGTCTAGCGTGAGGAAATGAATAAATGAAAAAGGTAACAAAGGCGACTATCGCCGCTGCGGCCGCAGGTGTATTGCTGGTTGGTGGCGCTGGCACAGTCGCGCTGTGGTCCGACTCAATGGATGTCGATCCAGGCGCGGTGAGCACCGGTCACCTGACGCTCGATGCTTCCGCGGCCGGAACATGGACCGACGAGACCGAGGGTGCGGCAATCACCACGTTCCGTCCTGGCACGGACCACCTGGTCCCGGGCGACACCATCGTCTACACCCAGAACGTCATCATCGGCGCAGACGGCAAAAACCTTAAGGGTGAGCTGACCGCTACCGGCCTGACTGGCGGTACTGCAGTTCTCCCCGCCGACGTTTCCGTCGATGTTGCTGTTGCAGACTCGGCAGTCGGCCTGAGCCAAGACGGTGAAATTATTACCTTTGGCGAGGCTGACACCTACACCGTGCCGGTGACCGTTACGGTGGCGTTTGCCCCATCTGCGGTGGGATCCATGGATGAACTTGTCGATCTGGGAAGTATGACGCTGACGCTGAACCAGGTTGCGCCCGTTCAGCCTTAACTTCGGCACAGGTTCCTATTTGCCTAAACAGCTGAAGGTCGCCGTTGTAGCGGCCGTGCTTTTGGTGCTCCTTATGAGCGCCCAGGGCACGGCCGCCCTTTGGCGTGCCGATGGAACGATCGATGCTGGCACCGTCAGCACCGGCAACATGCACCTACTGGCCGGCAGTGGACCGGCTACCAAGCAGAACTATGAGTTCACCGACCTCGACGGTGCCAACTTAGTACCGGGCCAGTTTGTCCAGGCACCACTGACCATCACCAACAGTGGCACTACGGACTTGGACTACAACTTGACCGGTGCCACCACTTTGCCAGCTTCCCCAACTCTTGCGGACACTGCCTTAGCGGAGTTCAGCACACTGACCATCGCGGCGGGCTTGAGCGCGACAGAATGCAGCGCTCGTAACACGCTGACGGCGCCGTTGTACAAGGGGCCAGCCGTCGAGGTGGCCACATTCGTTCAAGCTCGTGCCCTGACCACAACCACCGACTCTAACTCCGAGGTTTTGTGTGTTCGTGTAGAAATCCTTCCGTCAGCACCACAGACCGCGGCCGGTGGCCGCCTCAACCTCGTCTTGAATTTCACGGGGCAACAACAATGACCGCTCCAACACGTGCCCAGTTACGCCGTGAACGTGAGAAGACCGGGGTGCTCTGGTGGGTCGGTCAGACGGCATCATATCTAGCGCTCTTTACCGTCTTGACATTGCTCGCCGTCATGATTGTGATCCCGCGATTGGGCGGCGCCACACCGTACACGGTTTTGACCGGATCCATGCGTCCGGGCTTGCCTCCGGGTCACCTCATCGTGGTTCGTGCCGTTGACCCCAACGAAATCCGCGCCGGAGACGTGGTGACCTACCAGGTCAAATCCGGCGAACCTGGAGTCGTGACCCACCGGGTGGTGGGTGTAAGCACCACGACAGGCGGCGAACAACGCTTCATTCTCCGCGGCGACGCCAACAACACCAACGACGCGCCTATCCTGCCGGAACAGATCCGCGGGAGCCTTTGGTATTCGCTGCCGTTGTTGGGATATGTCAATTCAGCAATCACAGGACAGCAACGTTCCTGGCTGACGTGGCTCGCTATCGGAGGTCTGCTCACGTACTCGGTCGTGATGATTGTCGGCGCCTGGCGCGACAAACGACGGCAGGAATCACCATGATAAATCAGCGACTTTTTCCCCACCTGCTACTCGGGACGGTAGTTCTCCTGTGCCTCGGGATGGCACCGAGCGCCGCACATGGAGCACCGCCCGCAGCAGGCGAAGTAGGACTGAGCTACAGCACCGATGGAGTGAATTATTCGAGCTCTCCCCCGCAGATCTTCTCATCCATGCCCCGATTTGTCCCGGGCGACGAGGCTCACGCCCGCTTATGGATCCGCAACGCCCGAGCCGATGCAGTGGATATCTCCGTGCAGCCAAGCCAGCCCGGCGTTTCGGGCGTGAAACTGACTCCCAGCTATTCAGGGATGACAGGGCTGGACGCAGGCACTTTATCCGCCATCTCGCTATGGGCTTCGCTCCCCCTCACTGCATCAAACCGTACACAAAACCAAACAACCGATAATCTGCGGTTGCGACTGAATGCACAAGCTGCGGTTCAGGAAGCGAATACGCCGCCTGTGTCGCCGGGCGAATTGGGCGAAACTCGCTTCGCCAGTGGAATCTTTTCACTGATTCTTGGCAAGCTTGGCGTGGACGGCGTGCTGTATGCAAAGTCCAGGCGTCGTACGAACCAAGAGCCCACGATGGAAGGTGACCAGTCATGAGCAGACGAGGGATGCAGGTCAAGGCTCTGCTGTCCATGGGAATTTTGGTCGGGTTCGGTGCAGTTTCGACGCTTGCGGCATGGACGGGGACGGCCACCGCCACGGCAGAAATTAGCGCTGCCAAGGTGTCGCTGGGCGTTGGAGAAATGGCCGGTGCAACATCCAACGATTACATAGTGCCCATCACCGGAGCCAATTGGTATCCTGGAATGAATCAGGCAGCACTGGTGGTCGTCACAAACACCAGTCCCATCGCGGTGCCCCTCTCGATTACGGGAAGCGTGCCGGATACGGGGACCAACACCCTCGGCAACGCCTTGAGCGTGGTGGTAAAGGCGGGTGGGTCAGTCGACGGGACGGCACCGGCCGCCACCTGTTCTGGCACTTTGGTAATCAACAAATCGGCCGGGGCAGATTTCCCTACGGCTACTTCCCGTCCCACTTTGGCACCGGGTGCCAGCGAAACCCTTTGTGTGCAATATTCTCTTCCGGCCACCGCATCCAACACATTGCAGGGAAAATCAACCACCGTGAAACTGACGTTCACCGCAACGGTTGGGTCCTGACATGCGAGGCGAGAACCGGCATCACAAGTATCAGTACGTTACTGAGCGCTGGCATCGTTGGGCACTCAATTTTGGCGCGGTCCTCGGATCGTTGTGTCTGATCCTCGCCGCCTTGACCTTCATGTTTGGGCTCAAGCCCCTGATCTTTGCCTCCGGATCCATGGGGCCTCAGATTCCAACGGGGTCACTCGGTATTGCAGTGCCAACGCCTGTTGCCGAGGTGTCGCTTGGTCAGGTGGTGTCGGTCGTGACGAGCGAGGGCACAAGAATCACGCACCGCGTGCTGGAGAATCGTCCAGAAGGTTTGGTACTGAAGGGCGATGCCAACGCCGTGGCCGATCTTCAGCCCTACGCGGTCGCCGACGCGGACCGGCTCTTGTTCAGCATTCCACTGCTGGGCTACGTGGTGAGCTGGTTCAGCCAGCCCTGGGCGTTCTTCCTCGGCGGACTTCTGTGTGCCTACTTGTTGTACGTGGCGTTCCTCAGGCCCGAATCTGGAAATTCTGCTGGGGACGATGATCGAGGGGAAGCGTCAGTTGATGCTTCCGTCGAGACCGCCCCCGAGCAAAGTTCCGACCCGGGATGGTGGCGCCGCACTTTTGTGCGAACGGGTACGGTGCTCGCCGTGCTCGCGCTTGTGGCCGGACTCGGACTCAACACGCATGTGGAACGCACTCAAGCTGCGTTTCATGGATCAGCGATTGCAAGCGCTGGAGTTACCGCAGCCTTGGCAACTAGGCCGGTGTCCGCGACGTGCGCGAATCTCGTCAACAACAAAAATACGATCAAGTTTACGTGGTCCAGTCCCCCCACTGTTCCCACGAAATATCGCGTGGAGGTGGTCCAAACAACTAAATCCGGAGGGACCATGGTCGGTGGAAAGTCCGGCAGCGTAGAGATCGATGGGACGGCTACATCCTACGAGACGAGTAACGCCAACTCGACTGATCTATTGGGTTCGCTCCTGGGGATCTTACTGGGGTACGACATGTATTTCACCGTATCGATTACATCCCTCTACGGAAGCAAATGGTCTTCGACACCCGTAACGTTTGCCGGCGTTAACGCTACAGCGCCGACCCTGCTCATTCTGGGTGAATACAAATTGACGTGCCCAGCTAATCCGACCGCTTGAACCATTTAGCTAGCCGTGCTGTCTCATACAAGAGTCAAGCTCCTTGGACGCCATCCGTCAGCATCGCGAAGTTTCCGACGCCAGTAGCTTTTCAAGCCAACGCATTGGCAGTCTGATTACCTCGTTCTGATTAACACTCACCATGTTCATGCTTGGGGCATCACCTGCAATTGGGTTAGCTCCTTCGGTTCGCGCTTCACCGATCACATGCCAGGTGCCTAGCGACCATCGAGTCGTTTGAGGTAGTACCTCATGGGAAGGTGTCGAATCGCGCGCGGCAATACACGCACGGCCATGCGGGCACACCGCAGCACCCATTCCAGCCGGCGTTGCAGACGCTCACTGAAATTGAAGCCGTACATGGTGCGAACGTCGTGCGGCAAGAGACCAATGCTGACGAATCTGGCCAGCGGCATCACCAAACGGATCCAGAGCGGTGCGTGCTTGGCAACCAACAGCTCATGAGCGACCTGACGCACACGAGCATCAACTTCCAGCCTCGCGCTGGCTTCTGCCCAATAGACCGCGAAGTCGGCTCGGGTGGCCGGCCACAGGTGCGCTGGCATCCCCAGCTCGGTGCCCAGGCGCGCATAATCGCGATACAGTTCCTCGGCCGTGTCATCATCAAGTGCAGGGAATACTGCCTGCTGAATGATCATGGCCGAGTCGTACAGGGTGGCGGCCACCCATAACTGCAGTTTCGGATCACGCGCCGAGTAGGCCGGGTGAGATCCGTCCTTGGCGGCCGGCGCCCTAACCGGTGCATGGGCCGCGTGCACGATCGCACGAACCTTGGCACGTTGTTCGTCGGTGCCGTTGCTCAAGGCATAAATGTAGGTCAGGGTGCCGTTGAGTCGACCTAACGGGTTGCTGGCAAAGTTTGAATGCTGCGCCACCCCATGGCCAACTCCGGGCATCGCCAGCTGCAACAGAATAGCGCGTCCACCTCCCAAGAGATACACGCTCTCCGGGGCGTAGTGGGCAAGAATTCCCTGCTCGCTGGGCTGATTCATGATTCTATTCTGCCTGCTCGGTCTGCGAATTAGCTCCGAGGCCGAGACTCACTGCTCCCCACGCGCCGCGGTGGGCCAGCACTTTGAGCGCCGCCCACCACGGGTGGTTTTAGTGCTTTTTACGCAGCTTGCCAATTCCCATGACAACGCCGGTGATCCCGGAACCGATGATGAGACCGGCCACGCAGGACAACGCGGTATTGACGCACCAGCCGAGGAACGCGCCGAAGGACCCGGTCGCGTGAACAACCATTTCTTCGAGGTGGTGAACGAAGCCGTATGGAGCATGCCAGCCGAGTTCATCCAGGCCAACGAGCAGCAGGTGTCCACCGACCCACAGCATGGCGATGACGCCCACCTTGCTCAGGAACGACATCACCAGCGGCATGCCCTTGACCAGTCCACGACCGAAGGCTTGGGAGAACTTTGACTTGCGTTGTGCCAAGTGCAGCCCGATATCATCCATTTTAACGATCAGGCCCACCGCACCGTAAACAGCGATCGTCATACCGATCGCCACGGCGATGAGGATCAAGGTCCGGTTGATAAAGCTCTCGTGGGCAACCTCATTCAGCGAGATCACCATGATTTCGGCAGAAAGCACCAGATCGGTGCGCACCGCAGCCCTGATGATGGATTTCTCATCTCGAACCTCGGTTGCCTCCCCACCATGGTGACCGACGAGCCCCACTGCTTCGAGGACCTTTTCGGCGCCCTCGAAGACCAGGTAGCATCCGCCGATCATCAAAATTGGAGTCAGTGCCCACGGGGCAAACTGCGACAAGATCAGAGCCAGCGGCAGAATGAAGAGCAGTTTGTTCCGGATGGAACCCACCGCAATCTTCCACACCACCTTGAGCTCGCGCTGTGGAGTGAGACCGTCAACGTACTGCGGCGTGACGGCCGCATCGTCGATGACCACACCTATCGCCTTGGTGCTGGCCTTAGCAGCACCAAGGGCAATGTCATCCAGGGAAGCTGCAGTGACTTTCACCAGTGCAGCGACGTCATCAAGAAGTGCTACTAGACCGCCGGCCATTGTGATTCCTCCATCAATCCGAAGGCGGCGCATTTCGCACAACCGTGAATTAAGATTACCTAGTTTCCGAGCTACTTCTGTCGGATTCGAGCCGAGAGTTCTGGATAAAAAACGGGAGTTACACCACGCTAAGCCCGGAAACCGGGTTTATCCGAGTCCTCTAACACCGAAGCGCGCTGACCCTAGTTGGAGCGCGAGCGCACCGGGTGCTGGGAGAGAATCGAGACCCGGTTGAAGGAGTTCATGGCGATCGCTGCCCACTGGATCGCGGAGAACTGCGCATCATCCAGGACCTGGCGGGAAGCGGCGAGCTCGGCGATCCGGGTCTCGGAATCCGGCAGCACCGTGGCGGCCTCGGCCACGGAAAGCGCCGCCGCTTCCAGCTCGGTGAAAAGCGACGTTTCACGCCACGCGGTGAGTACGGCCAGGCGTTGGGTGGTCTCGCCGGCCTCGAGCGCGAGACGAGCATGCATGTCCAGGCAGAACGAGCACCCGTTGATTTGGGAGATGCGCACATTGAGCAATTCGATCAGCCGCGTGTCGAGCCCCGCAGCGGCCGTTGCTTCCTTGACCTTCAGCGAAAGCCCATTCAGCGCCTTCCAACTGGCGGTGTCGGACTTGTCGAGGAAGAACGGTGCTGACAGCGACATCAAAAACTCATCTCATCAATGGCGCGTGGCGCCCCAACATGGTGGTTACAGCCTACTCAGCCGCGGCGAGCTGACCGCAGGCGCCGTCGATTTCCTTGCCGCGAGTGTCGCGCAGCGTGGTGGGAACGCCAGCGGATTCCAGACGGTCAATGAATTCGGCGGTGACGTCCGGCTCCGATGCGGTCCAGACCGAGCCCGGGGTCGGGTTCAACGGGATCGGGTTCACGTGCACCCAGCCGCGGCCACGGGCGTTAAGCTTGCGGGCCAACAGGTCCGCGCGCCAGCCGTGATCGTTCATGTCCTTGATCAGCGCGTACTCGATGGAGACGCGGCGACCGGTCTTCACGTAGTAGGCGTGTGCGGCATCTAGAGCCTCGTCAACCTTCCAGCGGGAGTTCACCGGGATCATTTCATCACGCAGTTCGTCATCCGGTGCGTGCAGCGACAGGGCGAAGGTGACCGGGACATTTTCCTCGGCCAGCTTCTTCATGGCGGGGACCAGTCCAACGGTGGAGACCGTGATGCCGCGGGCGCTCATGCCCAGGCCCTCGGGGGCTTCTGCCACCATGCGGTGCACAGCGTTCATGACGCGCTTGTAGTTGGCCAGGGGTTCACCCATGCCCATAAAGACAATGTTGCCCACGCGCTCTTCGGGGTGCTTCTGACCGCCCAGGCCGCCCTCGGCGATCACGCGGTTGGCCTGGACAATCTGGTCCAGGATTTCGGCGGTGGACATGTTGCGGGTCAACCCCGCCTGTCCGGTGGCGCAGAAGGGGCAGTTCATGCCGCAGCCGCACTGGCTGGAGATGCACAGGGTGATGCGATTGCTGTAGCGCATCAGTACCGACTCGATCAGCGAGCCGTCGAAGAGGCGCCAGAGGAACTTGATGGTCTTGCCATCATCGGTGGCAAGACGCTTGACCTCGGTGAGCAGCTTGGGGAACATGGCCGCGGCCAATTCGGCGCGACGTTCCTTAGGCAGATCACTCATGAGCTCGGGATCGGTGGTGTAGTGCTGGAAGTAGTGCACCGAAAGCTGCTTGGCGCGGAAACCTTGCAGGCCCATTTCCTTGAGCTTGTCGGCACGTTCGGCCAACGTGAGGTCAGCAAGGTGCACCGGCGGCTGCGACACGCGAGCCTTGGCGGTGAACTGAAGCTGCGGGCGGCCGTCCTCACCCATGGCCTGCTTCCACCCTTCGGCGGTGGGGCGCACCTGAGCGCGGCCCTCTGCCTTGGCCCGGGATTCGGAGATACGCATCTGCTGGGCGCCCTGGGCGGCAGCTTGCTCGGCTCGGCGTGCTGCCCGTTCGGCTGCATTGGGCTCGGCAGCGGAAGGTACGGTCTCTGGGGTAATTTCGGGGGAAGTCATCGTTTCCATTGTCCCACGGGTATCTGCTATCTGTGCGGTGAGATTGGGCACCACCATCAACTTCCGTTGCCGCCGCGAAAGGTTCGTGCACCATTGCGTGCCCGACCACCGCTTTACCGCGATAGCGCGCGCTGGACTGGACCCGATTCGGCACCGAGCTGAGGGCAGACATGCCCAAAAAACGCGTCGCCGAGGTGGCAGGCCATGTCGAATCGTGCGGGCCGGGGACGCTGAACACTGAGTCGTCGTCCGGCCAGGCGCGACGGCGACTTGGCGGGGCACCAATACCGCTTCCGGCCACGATAGGGCTCAGGTAGTCAAGGGGCGCAATAAGAAGCATCAGCGGGCCCCGATCGTGCGACATTCGCCCTCACTCCCCGAAAAACGCACGCGGGAAGTTAATACTCCGGCAAAAATTTGTTAAATCTCTTAGTGCCACTCGACAAATCAGTACTTGGTAAACCATCATGTATCTAACAAAGCTAGTAATCAACCTATCGAGGAATAGCTGATGGAGCTCCACCCGGACGAGAGATCGGACCCACACACGGCGTCCATGCTGCTGCACTCGGTGCTGCGGCTCAACGATGTCATGGAGCATTCCCTGTGCCTCCATCTTGGAATCAACGAAACAGATTTCCACGCCCTGCAGCACCTGATGCTGGATCACCCGATGACGCCCGGGGACCTCGCCGCGAAACTGAACATCTCCAGCGCCGCCACCACCGCCCTGATCGACAGGATGAGCGCGCACGGGTTCGTCATCCGCTCGGCCCACCCCACGGACCGGCGCAGCCTGCTCCTTCATCCCAGCCCCCTCGCCGTTTCTCGAACCATGACGGCCCTGCGCCCACTATTTGCCGATGCGGAACACGCCATCCACGGGCTCACCCCCGAGGGGCAGCGATCGGTGGTGCGCTACCTGGAACACATCCTCGCCGCCATGCAAAACCGTATCGACACCCTGACTCCTCCCGCCGCCACCAAGAAACGGAACGAACGATCATGAGCCTGCCCAGCCACAGTCCCGCGCAGACTAGCAGCCCGCCAGCCTCCATGGAATCTGGCGCTCTTCAACAGCGAGTCAGACGTCACTTGGTCACCGTCATCCACGAACACCGGGAAGCCGCCGGAGAGTATTCCACGGCCACCCAAACACTCTGGTCCCGCATTGAATTGGCCCTGGAGGGTGGCAAACTCACCCGACCGCGACTGGTGTTGCTGGGCCACGAGGCCTTTGCGGCTCGCACGGAGCAGGCAACCGACTCCGAGGACGGTCTGGAACGTGTCATCCAGATGGGCTGCGCCTTCGAGCTGCTCCACGGCTCGCTGCTGATGCACGACGACGTCATTGACCGCGACTTCACCCGCCGCGGGCGCCCCACCCTCTCGGCCTTGTACCGCGATGATGCGTTGGCCCGTGGCAAGTCCGCGCAGGACGCCGAACATGCTGGACACTCGGCGGCCATCATCGCCGGCGATCTGCTGCTGGCGGCCGCCATCAAGTTGGCGCGCCGCGCCGCGGATTCACTTCCCGCGGCCGACGCCATTGAAGATTCCTTCCACCAAGGGATCCACCATGCCGGCGCCGGGGAGCTCGAGGACTTGCTCTTCTCGCTGGACCCCGTTCCGGCACAGGTGCATGAGGTGCTGCGCATGGAAAAGCTCAAGACCGCCGCCTACTCCTTCCAGGTGCCACTGCACACCGGAGCGCTCCTGGCCGGCGCCGATGCCGCCGAGGCCGCGGCCCTGGCCAACATCGGCAGCCAGCTGGGCGTCGCCTACCAGCTCATCGACGACATCCTCGGGACCTTCGGAGATCCCGAACAGACCGGGAAATCCATCGAATCGGACCTGCGTGAGGGCAAAAGTACCATCCTCACGGCCATGGCCGCCGCCACTCCCGGCTTCGCGGCCCACCTGCAGCTCTTCCGCGATCCGGACGCGAACGTGCCGGCCATGCGCTCGGCCCTGGAGGCCACCGGTGCCGAGCGTTTTGCCCGGCAATTGGCGCAGGATCTGTGCTCCGGCGCCACCTCGGCCTCGCGCACGCTGAACCTACCGGACCGGGTCAGCTCCGAGCTCGAGGGCTTTGCCGACTTGATCCTGAACCGGGGTGCTTAGATGATGAACGGACCCACCCTGGCGCGCACCGAAGGCCCCACCGCTCTGCAGCGCTATTCCGCCACCGCCAGCAGCAGCGCCCGGGTGGTCATCACCCGGTATTCCACATCATTCTCGCTGGCCTGCCGCATGCTGGGCAGCCCGGCCCGCGAGCACATCTCCAACGTCTACGCCCTGGTTCGGCTGGCCGACGAGGTCGTCGACGGCGTCGCCCGCGAGGCGGGCCTGAAAGCTCAAGAGGTGGCAGCGGCTCTGGAGCAGCTCGAGGCCGAAACCGAGGCGGCGCTAGCCAGCGGCTACAGCACCAACATGATCGTGCACGCCTTCGCCTGCACCGCAAGGTCCCAAGGCATCACCACGGAGCTGACTCGCCCGTTCTTCGCCTCCATGCGCAGCGACCTTTTGGTGACCCGCCACGACGACGCCACTCTCCAGGGCTACATCTACGGGTCGGCGGAGGTCGTGGGACTGATGTGTCTTGCGGTGTTCCGCTGTATGCCCGACGCCCCGGCCGGGCACGAGGCACAAACCGAAACCGCCGCCCGCCGCCTAGGCGCTGCCTTCCAGAAAGTGAACTTCCTGCGCGACCTGGCCACCGACACCTCGGAGTTGGGCCGCAGCTACTTCCCCGGACTGGACCCCACGGCCTTCTCCGACGAGCACAAAAACGCCTTGGTGCGGGAGATCGGCGCGGACCTGGACGCCGCCGCGCTGGGCATCGCGCATCTGGCTCCACGCGCCGCCCGCGCCGTGGCCATGGCCCACGGACTATTCAGCGAACTCAACCACCGGCTCGAACGCACCCCCGCCGCCGAGCTCATGACCCGGCGGATCTCGGTGCCCAACGGACACAAGGCCATGATCGCGCTGCGTACCGCACTGGGTCGACGCCCCTCGATCACCACCAGCAACCCGGCAACCAAAGGACAACCATGAAAAAGGCATCCCTGCCGGCGCCACGCCGGGTGGTGGTCATCGGCGGAGGATTCTCCGGGTTGGCCACCGCCGGCCTGCTCGCCACCTCCGGGCACCGAGTCACCCTGCTGGAAAAGCAGGACGATCTCGGTGGCCGCGCCGGACGGCTTCAGCGCGACGGATTCAGCTTCGATACCGGCCCGTCCTGGTATCTCATGCCCGAGGTCATTGAGCATTGGTTTACCCTCATGGGGACCTCCACCGAGCGCGCCCTGGATCTGGTGGATCTGCCCATCGGCTACCGCACCTGGTTCCAGAACGAGTACACCCCGCTGGATATGCCGTCCGGGGCCGGGGCCCGGGATGCCTTTGAATCCCTCCAGCCGGGTGCCGGGGCAGCACTGGATGACTACCTGAAAAAGGCCGCCGAAAGCCACGATCTAGCCCTCGAACACTTCCTCTACGCCGATCTTTCCGCCCCCGCCTCCGTGCTCGATCCACGGCTATTGCCGCTTCTGCCCAAGCTCGCACCGCTGCTGGCCGGCTCCTTAGCTGACTTCGTGGCCAAGCGCTTCAGCGATCCGCGCCTACGCCAGATCCTGGGCTATCCCGCGGTCTTCCTGGGCTCGAGCCCCAAGCGCACCCCGGCGCTTTACCACCTGATGAGCCATCTGGACCTCACCCAGGGAGTGCAGTACCCGATGGGCGGCTTCACCACGCTGGTTGATGCCATGGCCGCACTCTGCAGGGATGCCGGGGTAGAGATCATCACCGGGGCCCGGGTCACCGGAATCGAGGTGTCGGGCACCGGTGCGAAGGCCAGGACCCGGGGCGTGCGCTGGGTTCAAGACGGCGCGCAGCGGCACCTCGAGGCGCAGACGGTCATCGGAGCCGCAGATTTGCACCACCTGGAGACCGAGCTGCTCCCGGCAAAACATCGCTCCTCCTCGGCGGCCAGTTGGAAGCGGCGCGATCCGGGACCCAGCGCCGTATTACTCTGCCTGGGCATCCGGGGTAAGCTCCCGCAACTCAACCATCACAATCTGCTCTTCACCGCCGATTGGGATGATAATTTCGGACGCATCCACCGCGGGGAAGACCTCGCGGAAGAAACCAGTTTGTACGTCTGCATGCCCAGCGCCACGGATCCCTCCGTGGCACCGGCGGATCATGAGAACCTCTTTATCCTGATTCCCGCACCGGCGCTTCCGGCCTGGGGCACCGGCGGGCCGGACGGCACCGGATCGGCACAGGTGGAGGCGGTTGCCGATGCCGCGCTGGAGCAATTGGCCGGCTGGGTGGGGATCGATGACCTGCGCGAGCGTGTGGTGGTGCGCCAGAGCTTTGGCCCCGGCGACTTCGTGCAGAACGTTAATGCCTGGCAGGGCGGGGCCCTGGGGCTGGCCCACACGCTGGGCCAGTCTGCCTTCTTCCGTCCCTCGAATCACAGCACCAAGGTCCGCGGCCTGCACTATGCCGGCAGTTCGGTACGCCCGGGCATCGGCATTCCGATGTGCCTGATCAGCGCGGAAATCATCGCCAAGAAGATCAACGGGATCGCGGACAAGGGACCCATCGACCCCCACCATCCCGCGTGGTCGCTTGCCCCCACGGCATTGGCCCGGGAGACACGCCCGTGACCTACCTGCTGATCCTGCTGGCCCTGATCGCCTGCATGGCGGCCATCGATGCCAAATACCGACTCTTCGTTTTCGCCAGTCCGCTACCCGCCGCACTGGCGCTGCTCGGGGGCACCGCGATGTTCCTGCTGTGGGACGTGATCGCCATCGATTTTGGCATCTTCCTGCACCGCGACTCGGCCCTGATGACCGGGCTCATGCTCGGTGATCAGTTGCCACTGGAAGAGGTCTTCTTCCTGTTTTTCCTCTGCTACAACGCAATGATCCTGTTCACCGGCGCCATGACCCTGAAGGTACGCCGCGCCGCGCGGAGCCACCGTTCAGCACCCGTAACGAACCTGGAGGAACGCTCATGAGTTTCGCCCACCTATCCAGCTACTTCATGCTTGGCTCCTTGCTCCTTTTCGCCGTGGCACTGCGCGTGCGCCGCCGCAGGCTGAGCGAGGTGGCCCCCGCGATCGGGCTCACGATGCTGGTACTGCTGGTGCTGACCGCGGTATTCGACAACGTCATGATCGGCTCGGGACTCTTCGACTACAACAACCAAACCCTGCTCGGCATCCGCGTGGGACTGGCCCCGCTGGAGGACTTCAGCTACCCGTTCTGTGCGGCGCTTGTGGTCCCGGCCCTGTGGCTACTGGCCGGGGGCCCTGTCTCCGGCAGCGGAAGGGACGCCTAGAAATGCTGCGCGAACTCTTGTTGACGTCCCGACCCATCTCCTGGGTCAATACCGCCTACCCCTTTGCCGCCGCCTATCTGCTGGCTTCGGGGCGGATCGACTGGCTGTGGCTGGTGGGAACCCTGTTCTTCCTCATCCCCTATAACCTGGCCATGTACGGGATCAACGACGTCTTCGACTATGAATCGGACCTGTTGAACCCGCGCAAGGGCGGGGCGGAGGGTGCGGTGGTGGATCGAAGCCGGCACCGGGGAATCCTGCTGGCCTGTGCGGTTCTCTGTGTCCCGTTCCTGATGGTGCTCGCGGTGGCGGGTTCCTGGCAGGCGAACCTGGTGCTCTTGGCCTCCATGGCGGCGGTCTTCGCCTACAGTGCCCCGCGCTTGCGTTTTAAGGAGCGACCCTTCCTGGACTCGCTGACCTCCAGCACCCACTTTGTCTCCCCCGCGCTCTACGGCCTGGTGTTGGCCGGGGCGCACCTGGATGTCGCCGCGGTCGCGATCCTACTGGCCTTCTTCCTCTGGGGCATGGCCTCGCATGCCTTTGGTGCGGTGCAAGACATCGTGCCCGACCGCGCCGCATCCCTGGGCTCCATCGGCACGGTGCTCGGCGCCAAATGGACCGTCCGCTTTGCGGCTGCCGCCTATCTCTGTGCCGGCCTACTGCTGTTGAGTACCGATTGGCCCTCTCCGCTGGCCGCGGCCCTGGTCCTGCCCTATGTGGCCAATGTGCTGCCCTACGCGCGGTTGAGCGACGAGGATTCCGCCGAAGCCAACACCGGATGGCGGCGCTTCCTCTGGTTGAACTACCTCACGGGGTTCCTGGTCACCATGCTGCTGATCTTCTACATTCTGGGCCGTTGACTCCACCCGTGGCCCTAACGTGGAAGTCCACCGGACCCAGAATTTGCCCCCTGGTTACCCGCCGCTCGGCTCCCACCGGTGATTTGCACAGCTTTCGGGCGTAGCGTGAGAACCATGGACGCGACCCTACTTCACACAGACGTTTTGGTTATCGGCGCAGGTCCCACGGGACTCATGGCGGGGGCCTGGTTACAAAAATTCGGGATCCCCGCCCTGGTGATTGACCCGAAGTCCGGCCCCACCCGCGAATCACGCGCGCTGGCACTGCAGGCCCGCAGCATGGAGATCTACCGGCAGCTGGGGCTGGCGGAGAAGGTCAAGGAGCGTGCCGTGCCCGCCGGCGAACTGCGCCCCGGCATTGGAGCGCGCAGTTTCAAGAGCATCAAGCTCAACCGCCTCGGCTACTCCCAGACGGCCTATGCCGGGCTGACCATGCTGGAACAAAGCGCCAATGAAGAATTACTCTCCGAACAGTTGGCTGCCGGCGGCCACGACGTTCTCTGGGGACACGGCTTTGACTCACTCCAGGACACCGGGGAACATCTGCTGATCAAGTGCACCGGACCCAACGGCCCGGTGGATATCACCGCGAGCTACGTGATCGCCGCGGATGGGGCGTCCTCCCCCGTCCGCGAATCTCTGGACATCAAGTTCAAAGGCAACACCAACGACGAGGTCTTTTACGTCCTCGACGCCCAGGGGGTCACCGGCACCGGATCGGGCATCAATCTGCGCTTCTCCGAAGAGAACTTCATGCTCGGTTTCCCCATGGGCCCGGGTGCCGATGGGGCACAACGCCGCCGGCTGCTGGGTATCCTGCACGATCCTGCCACCGCGTCCCAGAGGCCCGACATCGATGAGGACCGCGCCCGGAATAACCTGCGCGACGAATTTGGCATTCGCTATTCCTCGGCCGCGTGGTTTGCGACCTACCGGGTGCACCACCGCGTGGCCGAACACTTCGCCAAGGGTCGAGTCTTCCTGGCCGGGGACGCCGCCCACATTCATTCACCGGTCGGTGCGCAGGGCATGAATACCGGATTGCAGGACGCCCATAACTTGGTCTGCAAGCTCGCAGACGTCCTGACCGGGCGCATGCCGGAGTCCTATCTGGCGCGTTATGAGGCCGAGCGACGTCCGGTGGCCCTACGCCTGGTGGCCACCACCGACAAGCTCTTCGCCGCGGCCACCGCCAACACCACCCTGGCCCGCTTGGTACGCACCCGGCTGTTGCCCATGATCTGGCCGATTGCCATCCGCCTGATGGGGCGGATCCCCGCCGGACGCCGCGCCTTCGGCTACCTCTCGCAGATCCGTATCCATTACTGGATGGACGACGGGGCAGCGGACCGCGCCACCCTAGCCACCGGGTTTGCCAGAACCCGACGCCGCGGCGCGGTGCTGGGCCGCCGACTTCCCTGGGTACCCAATCGCAGCGGGGAGCATCCGGACAACTTCGAGGTACTTAACGACGCCAGCTGGCAGGTACACATCTATGGGCCGTTGGGCAGGGAACGCGGTCAAGAGTTGGCCGATGAATACTCGGTGCCGCTGCACGAGTTTGCCCCGGCCCCCAAGCGTTCGCTACCCGATGGTTCGGTGGTGCTGGTGCGCCCGGATATGTTTGTGGCCCACTTCGAGGTGGCCAGCACCTAGAGCACCGAGCTTCTGGCCGCCAGCACGTCAAAGAGCTCCTGTTCCTTCACGGCGAGCGCCGCGGCGGTGGTGCGGATGAACACCACCAACCAGCCGAAGACGATGCCCACCACCGCCAGTTCAAAGGCCGTGAGGTTGTAGTAGGCCAGCGGCTGCCAGAGCAGGGCCGCGCCCACCAGTCCCAGGAAACAGGCAAAGGACAGCAGGTGAAAAATGGCGGGGAATCCCGGGAGCCAGAGGGCCGCACCCACCAGGAGCACCACGATGAATCCCGCCGCGATGCGCACCACCCCCGAATGCACCGTGGGCGAGAGACTCACCGGGATCAATCCGATAAAGATGACACAGAGCCCCAGACCCAACAGGCAGATACGCACCACCAGCGGTCTGGGCCGGATGATGGTGGCTCGTGGTTTTCCGACCACATCGGCATACTCGTCACGGATACTGGCCAAGAGGCGCACATCGCGGACGATGAATGCGGTGAGCATCGAGAGCACCAGCCCGGAGATCACCAGGGTGAAGTTAAAGGTCCAGAATGAGGTGGGGCCGGCGGCCCGGGTGCCCAGCGCGGAGAACATCGACTGCCACCAATAGGGGTTATCGGCTGCCAGCATGGAGATGAACACTCCGGTGGCCATGAATACCGCCAGCAGGGTAGAGAGGGATTGGGCGCTCATCCGCGCGGCGGAGACCAGTGCTATGTACCCGCTGATACCCGCACAGACACCCACCATCAACGCCGCCGCGTAGCTATCAACCGTCAGACCGAGGAACGCGTTCTGGATGATCCGGAAGCTCACCAGGGCTGCCATGGAGGACATCGCGCCATGCAGGATCACCAGGGCCGCGGCATTGGTGATTTGCCGGTAGAGCGGGAGTTCCGAAAGCCACTGCTGGCTCTTGGCTAAAAACTGCACATAACCCAGCACGCTGCCTCCGGTGGCAGCGATCGCGGCCAGCACCGCGGCGGTCACGGCCACCGAACGTGTCCCGGAGAGATCCGGTCGATAGCCGGCGAAGGCGATCAGCCCCACCAAGCCGCCGAGCACCGTGGCTCCAAGACCCACCCACAGGGCCCAGCTTTCGGTGCGTAGCTGCACCTCGGGTGGGGCTAGGGGGTATCGCGGTACGGGTTGATTTTCCACGCCTTTGATTCTGCCATCCTTATCTCCCCGCGCTCGCCGGTTACTCCGGGGTGGATCCCGCCAACCCTAGGCGCCGGGCGAGGTAGGGTGCGGTCTTGGATGTCGGGTTCAGCGCCAATTCCCGAGGTGTCCCGGTGGCGATGATCTTTCCGCCCTGATCTCCCCCGGCGGGGCCCAGATCGATGACCCAGTCGGCGGTCGCCACCACATCCATATGGTGCTCAACGACCACCACGGTGTTGGACTCCTGGACCAGGCGGTGCAGTTGTTCTAGCAGTAGGGCCACATCCGCCGGGTGCAGGCCGGTGGTGGGCTCATCGAGCAGGTAGAGCGTGTGCCCGCGCCGAGCGCGCTGCAGCTCGGTGGCCAACTTGATCCGCTGGGCCTCACCGCCGGAAAGCTCCGGTGCCGGCTGCCCCAGGGACAGATAGCCCAGGCCCACATCGCGCAGCGTCTGCAACGAACGTGCGGCGGCGGGGATCTCGGCCAAGAACGCCGCGGCGTCATCAACGCTCAGCTCCAGCACCTCGGCGATGTTTTTGCCCGCGTAGCTGACCTCGAGGGTCTCGGGGTTGTAGCGCGAGCCGTGGCACTGCGGGCAGGGGCCATAACTTCCGGGCAGGAAGAGTAGTTCCACCTCCAAGTACCCCTCACCCAGGCAGGTCTCGCAGCGCCCGCCGGCGACATTAAAGGAGAACCGTCCGGCACCGTAACCGCGCTCGCGGGCCAGCGGAGTCTGCGCAAAGGCCTTGCGCACGGCGTCAAAGAGGCCGGTATAGGTGGCAAGATTCGAGCGCGGGGTGCGCCCGATGGGCTTTTGGTCCATGGCCACGATCCGATCGATCCGCTGCGCCCCACGGACCTCACCAAGGGTTGCCCGCGCCATTTCGGTGTCCGGATCCGTGCCATCGGCTTCGATGGGCTCACTGCTGGTGGCTGACCCGCCGGCGCTCAACTGGTCCCTGAGGCCCACTGCCAGTGCCTGGCTGACCAGGGAGGACTTCCCGGATCCGGAGACTCCGGTGACGGCGGTGAGCACCCCCAGGGGGAACCGCGCATCCAGGCCCACTAGGTTGTGCAGTCTGATGCCGTCCAGCTCCAGCCACTGTTCGGTGACCCGGGGTGTTCGCAATACCTCGGAGCCATGACGGGGCTCCAGGAACCGCCGGGTCACCGACTCGTTGACGTCCGCGAGCCCAGCCACCGGTCCGCTGTAGAGCACCTTGCCGCCTCCCGCACCGGCCCCGGGACCCACATCGATGATCCAGTCTGCGCGGGCGACCACGTCCATATTGTGTTCCACCACAAAGACCGAGTTGCCACCTGCTTTTAATGCCTCAAGCACCTCAAGCAGTGGTTGGGCGTCGGCCGGGTGCAGGCCGGCGGAGGGTTCGTCAAGCACGTAGATCACCCCGAAGAGACCCGAACGGAGCTGGGTGGCGATGCGCAGGCGCTGCATTTCGCCCGGAGACAGGGTGGGAGTACCCCGGTCAAGGCTCAGGTAGCCCAGGCCGAGGCCGGTGAGCACCGTGATGCGCTCCAATAAATCGGTGGCGATCGAGGCTGCCACCTCACCGCTCATGCCCCCGGACTCCTTGTTCCGGGCCTCGGCCAGCGGGCGCAGCAGCACGGCCAGGGCGTCGAGGGCGGTCGCGTTGAACTCGGCAATGTTGAGCCCCGCACAGGTGACGGCCAGTGCGTCGGGGCGAAAACCTGTCCCGGCACATTCCGGGCAGGGCCCGGTGTGCATGAACTGCAGTGCCTTGGCCCGCATCGATGCGGACTTGGACTCGGCCACGGTGTGCAGGACGTAGCGCCGGGCGCTCCAGAAGCGACCCTTGTAGGGTTTTGCTACCCTGTCGCGTTCGGGCGTCACCTCAACCACCGGCTGTTCCTCGGTGAACAGCAGCCAATCGCGTTCCTTCTGGGGTAATTCCCGGAAAGGCACATCCACGTCATGACCCAGCTGTGAGGTGATGTCGCGCAGGTTCTTGCCCTGCCAGGCTCCCGGCCATGCGGCGATCGCCCCCTCCCGGATGCTCAAGCTCGCATCCGGGACCAGGGAATCCTCGGTGACGGCATGGGAAATGCCCAGACCGTGGCATTGGGGGCAGGCACCGATGGCGGTGTTTGGCGAGAAGGAATCCGAATCCAACCGCGGTGCACCCTGGGGGTAATCACCGGCGCGCGAAAAGAGCATCCGCACCGAGTTCGATAGCGTGGTCAGCGTGCCCACGGTGGAGCGGGAGCTGGCGGTGCCACGGCGCTGCTGAAGGGCAACGGCCGGCGGTAGTCCGGAGATGAACTCGACCTTCGGCGTATGGCCCTGGGCGATCAGCCGGCGGGCATAGGGCGCCACGGATTCCAGGAATCTGCGCTGCGCCTCGGCAAAAATGGTGCCGAAGGCCAGCGAGGATTTCCCCGAACCGGAGACCCCGGTGAATGCCACGATGGCATCACGCGGGATGCGCACCTCCACGTCTTGAAGGTTGTTCTCATTCGCGCCGCGCACATGGACAAATCCGTCATGAGTGCCGGGAATCGGTGGGTATTCGGTGTCCTGCGCATAGCTGTTCACCTTCCCCACCCTAGGCCCTGCGCTCGCATCAATTCCACCCGAGTGACCGATTCGGCCCCGTCTTACGGCCTGTTGACGCGGCCCAAAACGGTCTATCGCCTTATCTTTTTAACACACCAACCCCGGCACGAGGAGCAGTCATGGCCAAGCACAACAGCACCACTCAGAAGACCGAGGACAACGACGAGGAGCTGCACCGTAAATGGAACGAGTTGCTCCAAGAAATGCGCGTGATGCAAACCGGTGCGCAGATCCTCGCGGCTTTTCTGGTGGTCTTGCCCTTTCAATCCCGTTTCGACACCCTCGAGGTTCCCGATGAACGGTTCTATCTGGCGCTGCTGGTCGCCTCGGCGCTGGTGATTCTGCTGCTCATCACACCGGTGGCGGTGCACCGGCACTTCTTCGGGCAGCAGCTCAAGGCCACCACCGTCCACCTCGGTCACAACATTTCCCGGGTGGTTGTGGTGGGAGTGGGAGTATTGGTGGCCGGATGCGTCTGGTTTGTCCTCCAGGTGCTGCACGGCTGGCAAACGGGCCTGATCTTCGGCGGCATCCTCATGGCCGCGGCCCTCTTCCTGCTGCTGATCCTGCCGCGGATCGTCACTCCTCGTTCAACACTTCCGGAACAATAAACTGCGCTGCGTGAAATTGAGCGGCATCACCGCCGCGATGTTTTCTCTTCGCGAAATCCCCGGGCGTTTCGCCCTCGGTGCGTGATACGTTGCTGGCACAGCTTCATTACATGAGTATCCACGGACGATTGCATCAGCAGTCGAAGATCGAGGAGGCAGAAATGGCAGCAAAAACATCAAACACAGCAGGATTCACCGTTCCGGGACTGAGCCTGACCAACGGCCACAAGGTCGCGAGCGCTCTGCAGATGCGGATCCACGCATTCAACGACCTGCAGCTCACGCTCAAGCACGCACACTGGAATGTGGTGGGACGTGACTTCATTGGCGTCCACGAAATGCTTGATCCGCAGATCGATCTGGTCCGCGCCATGATCGACGCACTGGCCGAACGCATGGCCACCATGGGTGTGGCCCCCAATGGTTTGCCCGGCGCCCTGGTTGCGGCACGAGCGTGGGACGACTACGAGATTGGCCGGGCCAGCACCAGCGAGCACCTCGCCGCGCTCGATCTGGTCTACACCGGGATTATCGAGTCAATGCGCAAGACCATCGAGGAGGTCGGAAAGCTGGACCCGATCACCGAGGACATCCTCATTGGTCAGACCGGTCAGCTGGAGCAATTCCAGTGGTTCATGCGTTCGCATCTGGAAAACAATGAGGGCGAATTGGTTAACAAGGACACCAGCACCGAAAAGAGCGCGGCCAAAAAGGCCAAGTAGTACCGGCCATATCAGCTGCGGCGGGGCACGGAAGAGCACACTCTTCCGTGCCCCTTCTCTATGCTCTTGACCACCCCGCGCCGCGGTGGCAGTCTCAACACCGGAAGGACCCACGGCTCAACGGCACGCACCCGGACCCCGGCAGGAGAAGCCCCGCATGCAACCGAACCCAGCAACCACCACGGCCGCCGCATTGCGCATCGTTCCGGCCAATCGGGCCAGCAGCGAGGACCTGGGGCTGATCTTCGGCACCCGGGGCGAGCCCGGGCACTGTCAATGCCAGTGGTTCCAGAATCCAGGCAAGAGCTTTGCCGCCCTCACCGATGAGGAGCGGACCGAGCGCTTGCGCGTTGCGACCGCGTGCGGAAATCCGCGGGCCGCGGCCACCAGCGGGCTGGTCGGGTATCTCGCCGATGAACCGGTGGGCTGGTGCGCGATCGAGCCCCGCACCGCCTACCCTCGTTTGCGCACCTCACGGGTCCCATGGAGCGGGCGCGCGGAAGATCCGGACGATGAGGGTGTGTGGGCCTTGGTCTGTTTTGTCACGCGCACCGGCTACCGGCGCCGGGGCATCAGCCGGGCCATGGTCCCCGCCGCGGTGGACTTTGCCCGTGAACGCGGGGCCAGCGCCGTGGAGGGCTATCCGATACTTTTGCCCGAGGGTAAGGCCGCGATGTGGGGAGAGATGTATGTGGGCAGCCGGTCCATCTTTGCCGACGCGGGATTCAGCGAGGTCAGCCATCCCACACCGCGCCGGCTGGTCATGCGCATCGACTTTCGGGCCCAGACCTGAAAACACTCCACGCTCGGGACGCGGATGGCTAGCGAGCCCCGGGCCGTTGGCACCTCGCAGCGTCATAAACAGGTACTGCGGGTACCGGTATAAGCAGAGCCTTCCGCTGCGTGCCACCGGCGTGTTCCTATGGAAATGACCACGTGATGGTTGGGGGCCGATGAAGTTCTCCGAATTTGATTCGGGGCTTCACTCCCCCTCCACATGAAAGGCCTCACCATGTTCGGATTAGAGATCGTTGTGATTCTGGGTGTCACCATTTTTGTTGGCACAGGTCTTGCCCATTCTCTGCGGGTGGCCCCACCGGTAATACGGCTGATTGGCGGCGTATTGCTGGGATTTGTGCCGGTGTTGCGTGAGGTCTCTCTGCCCCCGGAAGTGGTGCTTTTCCTCTTCCTGCCGGCCCTGTTGTTTTGGGAATCCCTGACCACCTCACTGCGTGAAATTCGTGCGAACTTTCGTGGCATCGTAATGACCAGCACGCTACTGGTGGTGGCCACCGCCGGCGTGGTGGCGGTGATCGCCCACGCCCTAGGTATGCCATGGGGTCCGGCCTGGGTCCTGGGTGCGGCGCTGGCTCCCACCGATGCGACGGCCGTCGGTGCACTGACCCGCAGCCTGCCGCGGCGCAACGTGACCCTACTGCGTGCCGAGTCCTTGATTAACGACGGCACGGCTCTGGTGATCTATGGCATCGCTGTCACCTTCACCCTCGGGGAAGAGGCGATCACCACGGCACACATCTCCTGGCTGGTGCTGCTGGCCTACGGCGGCGGAATCCTCATCGGTTCCGCGCTGGCGTGGTTGGTCCTAAAGACGCGCTCCCGTCTGGATCATCCGGTGCAGGAAACCGTGCTGAGCATCCTGACCCCGTTCCTGGGCTACCTCCTAGCGGAAATGATCGAGGCCTCGGGAGTGCTCGCAGTGGTGACCGCCGGACTGATCATGAGTCAGGCGGCACCGCGTCGAGCCCGCGCCGGAACACGACGACAGTCAGACGGTTTCTGGTCACTGGCCACCTACCTGTTGAACGCCTCGCTTTTTGTGTTGGTGGGCCTGGAACTGCAGGCCGCCATACGAGCTCTGGAAGCTCCGTTGGTTATTCGTGGGTTGCTGCTGATCGCGTTGGTTTCCGTCGCATTGATCGTGGTGCGCATCGTCTTCCTCTTTACCAGCACCCAATTGATCCGCCTGCTCGATCGACGCCCGGCTCAACGCCTGCGGCGGATGAGCTACCGGGCCCGAATCGTCAGCGGACTCTGTGGATTTCGCGGCGCCGTATCCCTGGCCGCGGCACTCGGTGTCCCGCTGCTGCTCTCCTCCGGGGAGCCCTTCCCCGAGCGCGACATGTTGGTCTTCGTCACGGCCGGCGTCATCGTGGTGACCATCGTGGTGCAGGGCATCCTGCTGCCGCTGGTGCTGCGCTGGGCTGCCCTGGCCCGGGACACCGCGATCGAGCAGGAGAAGCTGCTGGCCCAGCGAACCGCGGCCGAAGAAGTGCTGATGGACATTGATCGCCTTGCCGCGCAGTTGAACACCGAAGCGCCAGTCACCGAACGGCTTCGCCAGGAATACGCAACCCACCTGCGAGTTCTAGACGCGGGAGCGGGTCTTGTCGAGGCCGAGGAAGAGTTGCGCCACCACCAGCAATACACGGCACTGCGTTTGGCCGTCCTCGAAAACAAGCGGGCCACCATGGTGCGGCTGCGCAACGAGGAACACATCGACGACACGGTGCTGCGCCAACTCCAGAGCACCATGGATGCCGAGGAACTCCGATTGGCACCGGAAGACCTCACCGAATAAAACCACCGTGGTCCGGGTCGTGTGTCGGCGACGTTCGACCATGTCCGGCAGTGCCTATTACTGTCCACGCATCCCCGCCGCGAAGGCACCAACCTCATCTGCGACGCTCCAGAAGGTGTAGCCGAATTCGCGGTGCCAGTAGCCGATGGGCGAGTTTGGAGATGTTCTCCTCCTAGGTCCGCTTCTCCGGCCTGGCCATCGGCACGCAGCTCGGATTCCTGATGGCGGGCTTCGCCCCGTCCATCGTTGCGGCCCTGGGCGGGTTGGAGCCCGGCGGCTGGGTGGTCATCAGCCTGTTCACCGCCGCGATCGCCCTGATCGCCACGGCCTCCGCGCTGACCGCCAAGGAAACCTACCAGGTGCCCACGCACCTTTTGGGCCGCACCGCCCACAAGGTCGAAAACGCACCCGGGGCCCGCGCTTTTTGTGCTGCACCAATGTTGCACCCCTATGCTTCACCTTCGTTCATGTTCCACCAACGGTCAGGTCCGTTGCCTAGGCTAAAGAACATCGGGTGAGCACAACGATTCTCACCCCTGACCGAAGGGGCAACGCACCATGGGCTACATCACCGTTGGAACCGAGAACTCCACGTCGATCGATCTTTACTACGAAGACCAAGGAGACGGCCAACCCGTCGTCCTGATTCATGGATACCCGCTCGATGGCCACAGCTGGGAACGCCAAACTCGGGCTCTGCTCGAGGCCGGTTACCGAGTCATCACCTACGACCGCCGAGGATTCGGAGCCTCCAGCAAGGTGGGCACCGGGTATGACTACAACACCTTTGCCGCCGACCTGAACACGGTGCTCGAGACCCTGGACCTGAACGATGTCGTCCTCGTGGGTTTCTCCATGGGCACCGGTGAACTGGCCCGTTACGTTTCCACCTTCGGACATCAGCGCGTCGCCAAGCTAGCCTTCCTAGCCTCACTCGAACCATTCTTGGTCGCACGCGACGATAACCCCGCCGGCGTCCCCCAAGAGGTCTTCGACGACATCATCACCCAAGCCACGAATGATCGATTCGCCTGGTTCACCAACTTCTTTGGCAACTTTTACAACCTCAGCGACACCCTCGGTGAGCGCATTAGCCAGGAGGCGGTCACCGCCAGCTGGAACACTGCCACCTCGAGCGCGCCGATCGCCGCCTACGCGGTGGTTTCGGCCTGGATTGAGGACTTCCGAGGCGATGTTGAAGCGGTTCGGGCCAGCGGTAAGCCGGCGCTGATCCTGCATGGGACCGCAGATAACATCCTGCCCATCGATGCCACCGCCCGGCGCTTCCACCAGGCGTTCCCCGAGGCTGACTACATCGAGGTAGAGGGCGCGCCGCACGGCCTGCTGTGGACTCACGCCGAGGAAGTAAACGCGGCCCTGCTGGCCTTCATAACCACGTAGCCGCACCAGCAATCGTCCCGGGGTTCTCACCCCGAATCCCGGGACGATTCGCCCGCCCATGGCGTTCGGCCACCCCGGCCGGACCAGCAATAAGGTCATACTGTTTTCCATGGATACTCCACGCGGCCCACTGATGCCGACCGGCGAAGGAACATCGCACGTCGTTCGACGCGAGCCGTCGGTGACACTGCGTGATCTCGTGGCGCACTGTTGGCTGCCCACGTGGCAGATTCCGGCTGGGGCCAGTCACGAACAGCGGATCCTCACCTTTCCCGGCTGCAACCTTGGGATCGAAGACGGTGTCGGGACGCTCTATGGGCCGGTCACGCAATTGTCACTCAAGCGGCTCACTGGTTCGGGACGCGCTTTTGGAGTGCTCTTCAGACCCGGTACCGCGTTCCTGCTCAGCCCGGTGCCTATCGCGGAGTTGGTGGACGGTTCGGTCCCCGCTCTCGACTGTGGGCTGGGAGATGCCGAATCCATCCACGCTGCCCTGTATGCGGGGGCTACCGCGGAGCAAGGACAACTGAGGGCGGTCCAGATCTTTGAGCACTGGCTCTCCCTTCGTCTCCCCGACGGGGCGGATGACGAAGGGCTGCTGCTGAACCGAATTTGTGCGGATATCGAGTCCACTCCCGGGATCCAACGCGTTGCGCAGCTCTGTGAACGGTGGCAAATCGGCGAGCGCAGTTTGCAGCGGATGGTGCGAACCCGCATGGGCATCACCCCAAAATGGCTGTTGCAGCGCCATCGTCTCCAGGAAGCGGCGGTGCTAATGGGCCAGGGCGTGGGTCCGAATCTGGCGCGTCTGGCCCACGCGCTCGGCTATGCGGATCAGGCGCATTTCACGCGGGATTTCACCGGCGTCACCGGGATGAGCCCCGGCGAATATGTCCGCCAGGTTCAGGGTGGACCCACCAGCAACTGACATTTGGGTCTATGCGGTTTCGCCCGCGCTGAAGCTCGCCAGCCAAGCGGTGACCCGAGACTCGGACTCCTCCCGGGAAAGATCCTCCACCCGTGTCATGACGTTCCAGCGCCGCCCAAAGGCATCGGCGAAGGTCGCAAAGCGGTCCCCGGAGACAAAGTTGGCCGGTTGCTCCACCGCGGTGGCCCCATGTTCCAGCGCCAGGGAAAAGACCGCATCTACGTCGTGAACGTAGACCGCAATGGAATTGTTGGTGTGTTGCGCATCGGCCGCAACTAACCCGTAGGACGCTTGAGGGTCCGATAGCTGCAGAATGCCATTGCCAAAATCGAGTTCGACATGCGCGACGGTTCCGCTGCCATCCTCCCGTGGGGCGCCGGGCATCACCGAGAGCACTTTGGCACCGAATACTGCTCGATAGAACTCGATCGCTTCCTGGGCAGGGTCAACGACAATGAACGGCGTCAGTGCGGTGTAGCCATGTGGCACACCTTGGTTCGTGTGTTCTCCGGTCGCGCCCTGGGTTTTTGGTTCCGTAGACATGTTAAGCATCCTTCATCGGTGTGGATCGTTGATTGCTTTTCCATTGAATACTTCTCGCATGGCCGTGGTCTTGAAGGAACCCGACAGCCGCTCGAACAATCTCCCACCGTGCCGTGATTCATGGCAGCGGGCCTACTCTTCTCCCCCTCACTTCGACATATCTTCGTGTTCGCGAGCCTGACATGGAAGAATCCGATCATCTGCCCAACGAAGGACCGACTGACTTGACCATGATCCAGCCAAAACTCAGAAGCACTACCGGCGGCGACGGGGTATGGATTGTTCTCGTGATTTCGGGCATCACCGCGGCCCTGCATATCTGGAAGCTGCCTGCCGCACTCCCACTGATCCAAGAGAACCTTGGATTGTCGTTGGTGTCCGCGGGTGTGCTGCTGGGCATTGTTCAGGTGGCGGGAATGGTCGGCGGACTGGCAGTCTCGATGCTGGCCGAAGTCATCGGTGAGCGTCGCGCCCTGCTCCTGGGTCTTGCCCTGCTCAGCCTCGGGTCGGCGTTGGGTGCCCTCTCGACGGGAGCGAACACCCTCCTGGCTTCGCGAGCCATCGAGGGCATCGGATTTATTGTGGCCACGGTCGTGAGCCCCGGCCTGATTCGGCGCCATACGCCGTTTCGCCGGGTGAATCTGGCGGTGGGTTGTTGGAGCGCCTATCAGGGAACCGCTACCTTCGTGGGATTGATCGCCAGCGCCTATTTCTTGCAGATCGGCACCTGGCAGATGTGGTGGTGGATCATGGCGGCTGTCACCCTGGTACCCATGCCGTTGATCTTGACTTTGGTTCCCAAGGATTTAGCTGCAGCACCGGGCGGGAGCCGATCCGCTGCACGGCGGATCTCCATCACCGCCCGATCCTCCAAGGTGTGGATCGCCGGCGTGGTCTTTGGCTCCTACACCATTCAATGGATGGCCGTGGTGGGATTCTTGCCCACGATCTATGCCGAACGTGGTCTCACCGGCGCACACGCCGGTGTGCTTTCGGCGGTGGTCGGAGGGCTCAATGGGGTCGGTGCGATCCTCACCGGCATGCTGTTGCAGCGCGGCGCCCCCGCCCGCACCTTGCTTTACACCTCCTTTGGACTGATGGCGCTCTTCAGTACGCTGACCTTCGCCGTGGAATGGACCTCTGTTCCCGGCGGGTTGGGGTGGCAGCTGGCCTGTGTTGGGCTCTTCTCGCTGATGGGGGCGGCAATCCCTGCCACGATGACACGCATGGCCGTGGATTTAGCCCCGGAGGGTGGCTCGGCTCCGGCTGCCATGGGTTTGATGCAACAGATCTTCAACATCGGAAACTTCACCGGCCCGATGATCGTCGCTTGGCTGGCCACGACCACCGGCGGATGGTCAGCCACCTGGTGGATGACCTGCACTTTCGCTGCGTTGGGCATCGTCATGGCAACGGTCCTGCTGCGTCGGCAAAACTCCGTGAGCTTTTCGCACCGGTAGCCACTGCGATCCCGGGCAGCTTGCTGCCCTGCCCACCAACACATGAAACTTCATGGTTGCGCATATGATCTGCACAGCTATGGCACTTAGAGTCGTTATTACCTCTTGAAGGTGCGAGTGATGAGTGCACCGGCCGGATCAAAAATCTTTCCCATGATTTTGAACCGACCGGTGCTCACTCTTTTAATGACTGTTCTTTCCTGGGCGACAGCACCGCTCTGGATCTCATCCATGAATCGCCGTAGCCACCACGGAAGCCGTCTTACCGTAGGTTTATTGACCAGCTATGAAACGTCGAATTATTGCGGAGTTGCGTGAACTGCCCCACCCGCAAAACCTGGAGCCACCGACGATCCGAGGTCTCAACAGGCTTCTCACGGAACGCCATGGTTGAGCACATCAAATCCATAGGCTCTGACCCTAGAGTAGTTATTACCTCATGAAGGTGCGAGTGATGCGAGCACCGGCTGGAAAACAGATTCCTCCCCCGAATCTTCCGGCCGGTGCTCAAACATTTAAGATCCACTTTCCATGCAAAGTTATTCCTGCGAGGTGCGCGGCGGCACGCTCTCCTCGGTCTACCTCGTCAGCTATGTGGCATTTGGCGGACCCACCCTGGTGGCGGGGCTATTGATTCCAACGATTGGTCTGCAGAATGTGGTCTACGGGTACGCGGCGTTTGTCGTAGTTCTTTCGGTTATCGCGCTCGCTCTCCTGCTACGGTCACGCGCCAAACGCATCAAGTCATCTACGGCAGTGGCCCAATAACCCGCGGGCCATAGCCGCACTCGGTCCGCAACGCCCTTCCCGACGCACTATGGCGGACCCCTCAGTCAGCGAACCACCCTCATGAGAAACAGATCAGATAGAATTTAGTTGAAGAATCAAGTTTACTGATCCCAACCACGACGGGAATCCCACCATGGTCAAAGTCTTAGCGCGCAGCCCCCACCGAACTCGGCGCACACCGTGGGCGTTCACTGCGATGCTCGCCGCCTTCGCCTTTATCCTCGTGGCCTGCGGAGCAAATCCCGCCACTACGGCCGCTGGCAGTGACCCTGCAACCAGCGCCCTGGGTCCGGGATTAAGCATGGGCCCCGTCGAATTGGTGACATCGGATCTCGACGGACTCCAGCGCTTTTACACCGAAGGTGTTGGCCTCAGTATCATCAGCAGCGACGAAGACGATGCCATCCTGGGCATCGAGGACACCGAGCTCCTTCACCTGATTGCCGCCGACTCCCCTGACGCCACCCCAGATGACTACACCCAGGCCGGCCTTTACCATTCGGCGTTCCTGTTTGACCAAGAGGAAGAACTGGCAGCCGCCGTGCTGCGCACCGCGACCTTGACACCTGCCTCATTCCAGGGATCCAGCGACCACAAGGTGAGCAAGGCCTTCTATTTTGCCGACCCAGACGGGAACGGTGTTGAACTCTACGTTGATACCCCCGAGAGCACTTGGGAATGGAACGAAGGTCTTGTCACGATGGGATCGGCCGCCCTGGACCCGAACGCCTTCATCACCGAGCACCTGGGCAACCGCGCCCCGGCCACCCAGGCTTCGGGCGTATCGATGGGACATGTCCACCTGCGCGGTGGCGAATTAACCGAGGCAGAGCAGTTCTACGAAGACGGGCTGGGATTCGCGGTGAGCGCCCGCTCGCAGGGAGCGATCTTTCTGGCGGCCAATGGCTACCACCACCATCTTGCCGTCAACACCTGGTCTTCTTCCGGAGCTGGCCAACGACCCGAGACCCTCGGGCTTCAAACTGTCACCGTTTTAGTATCAAGCGCGACCGAGTTGGAGTCGCTCGCCGCGCGGCTATCCGCCATCAACGTTCCATTCACGAGTGGCACCGGGACCCTAACAACAAGCGACCCATGGGGCACTCAAATCAGGGTGCGCGTCACGGCCTAACCCGTCGCTAAGGGCCAAATTCCACACCTCACATGGAACGCGATGGCCAGACACATCAAATCCATAGGCACCGCCCGTAGTGTCGCTATTACCTCATGTAGGTGCGAGTGATGCGAGCACCGGCTGGAATCAAGATTCTTCCCCCGAATCTTCTAGCCGGTGCTCAAACATTTAACCCGCACGCTTCGATTCCCGGGGGACCTGCGCAGAAAGACCTAGGACACCGAGGGTGCCTAACGAGGCACATCCCCAGTGCGGACCCTCGTTGATCCCCAGAAGGAGCGCACCGAGCCCCAGGCCCAGAAGTGTCGCCCCCTTTGAATCAAAGGGAGTCTTGGGTGCACGCTCATCGGGTCCGGAGGGGATGACAGCGATGATGCCGGTGAGCGGGTAGCCGAGGCCAATCCCGGTAGCGACGGTGACCGAGCGGCTGGAGATGGAGCCCTGAACTTGATGTTCGGCCACGTAGCGACGCGCGAGCGAGATCGTCAGCGCCATGCTGCCGTAGGTCAGGCCTCGGAGCGCCCGCCCGATGGAAAAGCTCCAGCGTAGGCTGGATCACAAAAAGTATGGATAATCATATTTTGTCGTGATAATGTATTTTCAAGTATTCATCGCGAGAGGATGGGCCATGGCCTGGGGTTTGATTAGAGAGATGGGCCATGTGTCCATCCAGACCAATGACGTCGAAGGTTCGATCTTCGACGCCACACAGCTTCTAGGGCTGCGAGTCACCGAACGTACGGCGAACGAGGTCTATCTGGCAGCCAACTCGGTGCACCACGAACTGGTATACGTCGAGTCAGAGATCAACGGCATTCAGTCCATCGGACTGATCGCGCAGAACGGCGACGCACTGCGGGAAATCCGCCGCCGCGTCGAAAGTGAGAACTTCAAGATCGTTTCACACACCGCCGTCAGCGCAGGCGTGCAAGACGGTTTCAGCTTTATCGGTCCGGAAGGATGGATCTTCGAGATCTACACCGGCATGCAGAAGAGCGACCCGGGGCTGCAGGGCTTTGGCCCAGACCGTTACGGGCATATCAACTTCCACCCACGCGATCCGCGTTCCATGATGGAATTCCTGCGCCGAATCTTCGACTTCCGACTCTCGGATGTCATCGGCGACGACTACGCCTACTTCATGCGGTGCAACCCCGATCACCACGGCATCGCGCTCATCGCAGGTGGCGGCACCTTCCACCACCACGCCTGGCAGGTCCAGTCCATTGCCGATCTGGCCAAGTTGGGCGACCGTCTGGGTCGCGCGGGCCGCGAATTGATTTGGGGTCCGGTCCGTCACGGGGCCGGCCACAACATCGCCGCCTACTACGTGGAAACCTCCGGTGCGGTGGTTGAGCTCTACACCGACCTCGAGCAGATCTACGACGACGAGCGCGAACCGGTGATCTGGGCGGAGGACGAGAACTGGTGGAACATGTGGTCCAACCGTCGCACCGATGATTTCCGTACCTTCGGCATCCGCTCGGTCACCGAACTCAAGACGTTCCACTAAAACCCGCGGGGAACTTGATTCCCCTGAACAGCAGTTCCCCCACCATCACAGATTCGAAAGGCCCTACCTCATCATGCAGTATGCATCCTTCCTTGCTCCCAATGGCTCCGAGACCTGGGGCGTTGTCATCGACGAAGTCGCCCACGATCTAGGTCCGACCGGCTTGAACCTCGCAGCCACCATCCGTGAGTCCATCGAAAAGGGCATCTTCGGCACCGACCTTGATCTCACCGGTGCGCCGACCCATCCCGAAGCCGAACTCACCTTCCTCCCGTCGTTGCACAACCCGGGCAAGATCATCTGCATCGGTGTGAACTACCGAGCGCACCAGGAAGAATCGGGCAAGACCGGGCAGACCGCCCCCACGGTTTTCACCCGCTTCGCCGATTCCCAGATGGGCCACTTGGCCGATGCCGTGAAGCCGGCTTCCACCACCAAATTCGACTATGAGGGCGAAATGGCTCTGGTCATCGGCAAGGAAGCTTGGCACGTCACCGAGGAAGATTCCTGGGACTACATCGCCGGCTATGCCGCCTACAACGATTTCTCCGTGCGCGACTGGCAGAAGGCCGCCAGCCAGTGGATTCCGGGTAAGAACTTCCCCTCCACCGGTGGATTCGGCCCCTACTTGGTTCCCGCAGCAGATCTGGGCGACGTCAACGAACTCACCCTCGAAACCCGAGTTAACGGCGAGACCCGCCAGAAGGCCTCGGTCTCGGATTTGGTCTTCACCATCCCGCAGCTCATGGCCTATGTCACCGGCTTCACCAAGTTGAACCCGGGAGACGTCATTGTCACCGGCACTCCCGGCGGTGTCGGTCTCTTCTGGGGCGAAGGTGGCCTGTTGAATGCGGGCGATGTTGTTGAGGTTGAGATCACCGGTCTGGGCATCCTGCGCAATACTGTCGCAAACGAAATCAACTAAGGACCCTCCGGGGCAAGGGAGCAAGAGCATGGCGGAGCACATTGATGCCGATGTATTGGTCATCGGGGCCGGTCCGACCGGTCTGAGCACGGCGAACCTGCTCGCTGACCAAGGATTGCGCGTTGCGTTGATCGAGAAGCACTGGGGATCCGGCGATGAGCCGCGCGCCATCAGTGCCACCGATGAAACGCTGCGCGTGATGCACCAGATCGGAATCCTTGACGCTCTTGCTCCCGAAATGCTCATGGGTACCGGGGCTCGATACTACGGACGCGGCGGTAAAATCATCGCCGAGGTCCGGCCGGGCAATCCCCGATTGGGGCATCCCGGAAAGTCCCAGTTCGACCAGCCGGTCATGGAGGGATTGCTCTTCGAGGCCGCGACCCAACGCGACAACATTGAGCTGCACTTTAATACCGAGGCGACCTCAATCGTCCAGCACAAAACGGGCGTCGTCGTCAACGCGGTGCGTCGCGGGGATCGTAGTCGAGGTGTTTCTGGCGTCGTTGCCGGCAACACCAAGAGCGACCACGCTCCGGCCTCTGATGCCCAACAAACCGAGCTGATCATCAACGCAGCCTGGGTCATCGCGTGTGATGGGGGGCGTAGCTTCACCCGGCGCGAATTGGGCATTGGGCTCAGCGGATCGACCCAGGTGGAAAAGTGGATCGTGGTGGATTTGCTCGATGTCCCAGGTACCCCCGAACCGTTTGCGTCCTTCCATTGCAACGGCACCCGCCCCACCGTGGTGGTGCCGGGTGTTAAGGGACGGCGCCGCTACGAATTTATGCTTTTTGAGGGTGAAGATGAGCAGGAGATGATCTCCTCCACGTCGATCACCAAGCTCGTGGCTCCGTACCAAGATATTTCCACCGTCACCGTGCGCCGAGCGACCGTTTACACCGCCCACCAGCGCATCGCCGAAAAGTATCGTGTGGGTCGGGTATTACTCGCCGGCGATGCAGCACACCTCATGCCACCCTTTGCCGGTCAAGGTTTGAATGCGGGTATCCGTGATGCCGCCGCCGCCGCATGGCGCGTTGGCGCACACATCGCCGGCGAGGGAACCGACGCCCTGATTGACGACTATGCCGCCGAGCGTCGGCCCCATGCCGAAGACATGGTCAAGCTGTCCAAGCGCATCGGATGGGTCGTGATGAATACCAACCCGGTGATCACGCGCGTCCGGGATGCCCTTGTTATAGCAACGCGGGCTCTACCGCCGCTAAACGCCTGGCTCACCCAGATGCGATTCCTCAAACAACCCCACTACACCACCGGAACCGTGGCCCCGACTCCCTCCGCAGTTCCCGCCGCCGCTGCCAATCTGGTAGGCCGTTCACTGCCACAACCAGTGATACAAACCGAAACCGGCGTCAGGGCTTTGGACGAACTGCTTAGTAAGGACTGGACGCTACTGGAAGTCACCAGTGGCAATCGTTTGGTGTTTGAGGATCTTGAAGGCAAGCGCACCACAACAACCGATATCGAGGGGGTATTCGCAGCCGCGGTGGGCATGGTCCTGCTGGTTCGTCCCGACCGTTACGTTGGCGGCATCGCGCCTATCGCGGAGCGAACAGCCATGCTGGCATCGCTGGGTGCCAAGGTCCCTCGGCTCACCGGGGCACCAGTTCGCAGCGAACAGTAAACCCAGCCGTCGGACAGTCTCTTACTCAAAGCCATGCGGCCCAGCACCTGGGGGCAATGCAGCGCAGGCTTTGAAGATTCGTACTATTCTCGTTTATTGAGAGTGGTTGCGGATAATATTTTCGGGCGCAAACCACCACATCGAATACGAGGTTGGAATCGTGGCAAAAGCATCAACCCTCTCGATTGAGGGCATCCGCAAGACCATTCTGCGAGGCGAGTGGTCCCCCGGCGAACGCCTGCAGCCAACGACTTTGGCCATCCAGTTCGAGACCAGCACCACCGTGATCCGTGAGTCACTGACTCGTTTGGCGGGCGAAGGCTTGGTGATGATTCGGCCCAATCGCGGTTTCTTCGTCACGGAGCTCGACCTGCGCGAGCTGGCCGATATTACCGAATTGCGTTGCGTCACCGAGGCTTTGGCTGCCCGCTTGTCGATAGAACGCGGGACTCTAGCCTGGGAAGCAGACCTCATTGCTGCCCATCACACGCTGGCGCAGACCGCCCGACGCCGACCCGAGGACCCGGACCACGTTAATGATGAGTGGTCCAAAGCGCACCGCGAATTCCACCTCAAGCTCCTTGAAGCGTGCGATTGCGCCCCAATGGTCAGGCTGTCGTCGAACTTGGCAGATTCGACCGAGCTGTACCGTCGCTGGGCGGCGCCCTCCAGTGCAGCCAGCGGTCGCAACGTTGAACGTGAGCACGAGCTTTTGCTGGAAGCCGCGCTGAATCGAAATGCCGACGACCTGGCTCGGCTACTTCGTGAACATTATGAGGCGACGGTCAAAGTGGTCATCGAAGCCGGACTCGCCGACGCTGCCACCACAAGCGTCTAGCTTTCCTCATATCTCCCCATGCAAATGGTTGTTGCCCGGTCCCATCAGCACATTCGGAACCGAGCAACAATCATTTGATGATCCCAGCAGTCCAGTCTCTGCACAGATGGCGCAAGGATATCGGGTGGGCTGTGGCTTATGCTTTGTCGTGGTCTTTCGCCACGGGATTCGCTGCTCGATCAGCGTTCAGTCGCCACAAAAGCTGCTCCACCAACCCAGGCAACCGCGGCGCCACCGACTCATACATCTGCCCACTACTCGTCGTCACACGCAGCCCATGCCGCACACCCGGAACCGTTTCCTCAACCCACCCCGGAGACTCTTTCGTCGCGTTACAACTACGACATCGTCCATCGATATTCTCCACCGAACTCGGCCCACCCCGAGCCGCCTGCACCACATGATCAATCTCCCGAATCAAACCATTACACCCCGGGGTTCGACAATGCTGATCCCGTAACATCACAAACCACTTCAGTTTCCCGCTAATCACCCGCGCCTTAGAATCCATAGCCACCAAATCCCCCGCACCAGGTGCCGTATAGAGCCGAACCACCTCAATATCCTCCGGATTCTGCCACGTTCCCAGCAAAAGCTTCCGTGAGCGATCCGCACTGATATATCCAAACCCCGGAATCAATGCCGGCTCCCCCTCCCCCGTGAAGAACGTTCCCTCCGTCATCACCAAGTTCAACCGGACCCGCATATTCTCGTGATCCGTGAAACCCGTCATCGAGGTCAAGAAGTAGTCGGCAGCTATTTGCCCCCGAGTGCGTTCATCCCCGGCCGCTTGCCCGCGTCCTTCTTCCCGAGCCAAAACCTGCAGGATCGCCGCCCCATATTCCACCGGGACCAAACCATCGATACGCATCCGATACGCATCAAAACGATACACATGAAGATAACGACCCACCCGAGCCTTCTGCTCCGAATCTTCCTCCAGCTCCGGTTCTAACAGCAGCGCCCACTGATGAATCGACTCACGCAATAAGGCATCCCCACCGGCAAAACACAGTGGACAGTCGGTGAACAACAGCTCCTCAATGAGCAGCTGGTTTTCCTTCTTCAGATGCCGCACCCCACGGGCCACGATCTCGGCCTGATGGAAGGTAATCGTGTCATCACCCACCGCGGCCCGCGTGAGCGGTAAATCTCGGGAAATAACCCGCGAGAGATGCAAAAACTCCACCCCCGAGCAGCGCGGCTGCCGCAACACCAACGCCACCTCCGCCCCGATACCCCAGGAAGGATTCTTCTCCCGAACCCCCGCCGACTTGCGCGTAGCGACCACCGCGTCCTCATGAGCGCACGCAAGATCCGCTTGACGGGCACTGGCCGCAGACTTCAAATATTCGAAAGCCCCCAACGCCTCGACCCGGTCAAAGGCCGTCCCCTCCATTGGAGTCTCATTCACGACGGTGGCCAAGACCCGCAGAGCGGCAGCTCCGGCACTGGCAAGATACTCAGCCACCAGCGCACCGATCTCCACCCCGCGCTGTATCAACGCGGCATTGGAGAGCTCCTCACCGGGCACCGCACAGAGGGTGCCGGGAATCTGAGGTGATGACGTCGTTGCCATACCACTATTATAGAAAACCCCAACGACACTTTGGGCTTCCATCGAGCAATGCTAGGAAAAAGATTCGACCGCGTGATAACAAGCCAGTGCGGGGAAGTGTCCCCACGGCGGATCTAACCGTGAAAACAAAAGGCCATGTCCGCTTCGCACCTGATTCAACAGGAAGAAGCGGACATGGCCGACTCACGGTGCAGTTAGAAATCGACTCCACAGTGCAGGATCACGTTGGCATAGGGGGTTACTTCCCCGGTGCGCACCACAACCTTGGCTTTCGGCAGGTGGGCCTTGAGCTGTTCGTGAGAAATGAAGTTAGCGTTCAGTCCTTGCTCCACGCAGATCTCCTGAACTCCGGTACCGCGAGCTTCGCTGGCCAGCGTGCTGGACTCGATGACCAGGTTCCGGCTCAGGACCTCGAGGATGTCGCTGAAGCTGGGAGTACCGCGCACCAAGGCAAGATCAATCAGGATGGGTCCGGTAGGAATCGGCAGACCACAATCGGCGATGACCACGGTGTCGGTATGACCCAGGGTGGCCAAAGCGCTAAGCAGCGGAGCGTTAAGGATGTCAGTTTTGAGCACGGGAGGTCCTGGGCTTTCGGAATCTATGGGTCTAAGGTCTAGAGGTTTTCGAGCGAGCGCGGGTACGAAGCCTGAGCCCCATGCCCCTGCACGCTCAGTGCTGCAAAGTGAGAGGCGAATCCCGCGGCGTCGATCAGCGTTTCACCGATAGCCAGGCGCGCGGCCAAGGCGCCGGTGAAGGCGTCGCCGGCACCGGTGGTATCGACGGCGGTGACCTTGCTGGCCGCCACGGTGGTGATGGTGGCGGAATCTTCACCGCGCTGCGCCACCAGCGCGCCGTCGCCACCCATGGTGATGACCACCGATTCGAGCCCCTGATTGCACAAACGCTGCGCGATGACGGCTTCCGGTTCGGTGCTCAGTGCGGTGGTGCCCTCGAGCTGAGCCAGAATTAACGCCGCCTCATGCTCGTTGACCACCAGTGGGTTTGCCCGGCAGAGGTAGTCACGATCCAGTTCGATGACCGGGGCCAGATTCAAGACGATGGGCCCGGTGGCGGCATCGATGGCGGCGCGGATGCCCGAGGCTGGAATTTCTCCCTGCAACACCAATACCCCCGCTAGGGCCCCGGCTTCGCGAACCGCAACCTCATCCATGGCGGAGTTGGCGCCGGAAATCACCGCAATGCTGTTCTCCGCTTGCGCGTCAACACTGATGATGGCCACGCCGGTGGCGCCATCGATATGCTGCACGCGATCCAGAACAACGCCTGCCTCGGCGAGCTGACCTAAGGCAATCTCGGCATGCGAATCGTTGCCCACCGCCCCAATGAATTCGGCCCTCGCACCGGCAAGAGCGGCCGCGAGGGCCTGGTTGGCCCCCTTGCCGCCGGGGGTTAGCCGGTACGAATCGGCAAGGACCGTCTCACCCGGGGAAGGCAGTCGGCGCATCATGGCGGTGATGTCCACATTGGAAGATCCCACGATGGTTACCTGCGTCGTCGTTGCCATGTCTCTGTCCTTTGGGTGATGGTGCGTATTTTCAAGCGATGGTGCGGAGCCCCTGGCTATCAAGGACTCCGCACCGGGGTATTACTTGGTGAATTCGGCGACGTTCTTGGAGGACACGGTGTCCACTGCGACGGAAACCGTGGCCTCAACGTCCTTGCCGGCCAGCGACTTGGAGATGATCTGCACACTCTGGCGGCCCAACTCGGCGGGGTTCTGTGCGATGGTGGCCAACAGGGTGCCCTTGGTGACGGCGGTGAAGCCATCGGCGGTGCCATCAAAGCCAACCACCGAGACCGACTTACCGGCCTTGTCGCCCAGGGCCTGGATGGCGCCGAGTGCCATTTCGTCGTTCATGGCCAACACGCCAGCGACATCCGGGTTGCCCTGGAGCAGGTTGGTGGACACGTCAAGTGCCTTGGCGCGGTCGTAGTTGGCCGGCTGCGAGGAGATGACCTCGATGTCCGGGAAGGCAGCCAGACCCTTGGTGAAACCCTCGCCGCGTTCGTTGGTCGAGGATGCGCCGGGGACGCCCTCAAGAACGATGATCTTGCCCTTGCCGCCCAGCTTTTCTGCCAGCGCGGTGGCTGCCTGCTCGCCACCTGCAACATTGTCACTGGCAACAAACGAGGCAACCTTAACATCGCCCACGGAGCGGTCAACCGAGACAATCGGTAAGTCCGCACCGGTGACCGGCGCCAAGGCTGCGACGGCAGCGTCGGAATCGACGGCATTGATGATGACGCCCACCGAACCATCGGTGGCGGCGGTGGCCAGCTGGTTGGCCTGGGTGGCGGAGTCATTCTGTGCATCCACGATGGTCAGCTCGATGCCGGCCTTGGTGGCTTCTTCCTGGGCACCGTCACGTAGGTCAACGAAGAATGGGTTATTCAGGGTGGAGATGGCCATGGTGACCTTGCCACCGTCGGCCGAGGCCTCGCCACGGTTGCAGGCGGTGGCGGTCAACACGAGGGCCAGACCCACGGAAAGTGCTGCGGTTTTGCGAACGATGTTCTTCATCTGAGGTGTTCTCCTTTGAACGTGATGGGGGGTGAAGCGAGGTGGATGAAACGAAACTTTTAGTGCTTGACGTTCTTGCGGCGGAAGACATCAAAGCCCACGGCGATCGCGATGACCAGACCAATAACAACCTGCTGCCAGAAGGCCGATACCGAGAGCAGGTTCAGGCCGTTGCGGATGACGGCAAGAACCAGTGCGCCAATCAGCGTGCCGGAGATGCGTCCGACCCCGCCGGAGAGCGATGCCCCACCGATGACCACCGCGGCAATGGCGTCGAGCTCGTAGCCGGAGGCCAGGGTCGGCTGGGCCGAGTCCAGGCGGCCGGCCAGGATCATGCCCGAAAGGGCCGAGAAGATGCCGGAGATGACAAACACCGTGACCAGTACGCGCTTGACCGGGATACCGGAGAGACGGGCCGCCTCGGTATTGCCACCCACGGCGAAGGCGTTTTTGCCGATGACGGTGTAGTTCAGCACAAAGCCGGCAACAATCGCCGAGAGCACCAACACGATGATCGGCACCGGAATGACTCCCACATCGGAGCCGAGGAAGGAGACGGCATCGCCGGTGGGAATCGGGCGACCATCGGAGATGACCAGGGTCAGCCCGCGCACGATGGTCAGCATCGCCAGTGAGGCAATGAAGGTGGGCAGCTTGCCGTACGCACTCATCGCGCCGGTGACCCAACCGCAGGCGGCACCCACCAAAAGGCCGATCACGATGGCCAGTCCGCCGGGCAGTTCGGCCGTGGACACCCAATAGGAGGAGACCATGGCCGAGAGTGCCGCGACGGAACCCACCGACAGGTCGATGCCGGCCGCAACAATCACGAAGGTCAGACCAAAGGCCATCACGGCGATGGTGGAGACCTGGATGCCGACGTTCACGAGGTTCGCTGCGGTCAGGAAGCGCGGGGTGGCGATGAACAGGGCCAGGCAGAGAATCACCAGGCCCACCAGGGCGCCGTTGTTGGCAAGGAAGGCCTTGAAGTCAAAGCCCTTGGATTTGATGGCTACGCTGCTCATTAGTTGTTTCCTGATTCGTTTTCACGGTGCACATTGCTCACGGCCATGGCCATGATTTTGTCCTGGGTGGCTTCGGCGGTGAGAAGTTCGCCGGTGATGCGGCCCTGGCTCATGACCAGTACGCGATCTGACATGCCCAGCACTTCGGGCAATTCGCTGGAGGCCATCAGTACGCAGCCTCCGGAGGAGGTGATCTCATTGATCAGCTCGTAGATTTCTACCTTCGCGCCAACGTCCACGCCGCGGGTGGGTTCATCGAGCAGCAAGACCTTGGATCCGGCGGTGAACCAGCGCCCGAACACTGCCTTTTGCTGATTGCCTCCGGAGAGCGAACGAATGGGCTGATCAATCGAACCCATCCGGATGCGCAGGCGTGCGGCGATATCCTCGGCACGCTTGCGCTGGCCCTTGCGGTCCACCAGACCGAGCTTGGAGCTCGAGGCCATGGTGGCGTATCCGATGTTCTCTGCCACCGAGGCGTCGAGCACCAGACCCTGCGTCTTGCGGTCCTCGGGTACGTGCCCGATGCCGGCGCGAGTTGCCGCGGCCACGTCGTGGCCGGCCAGTGGGGCACCGGCAACGGTGACGGATCCCGAGGTATAGGCGTCGGCTCCGGCGATGGCACGGATCAGTTCGGTGCGTCCGGCACCCATCAGACCGGCCAGTGCCACCACCTCACCGGGGCGGACATCGAGGCTGATGTTGCTGAGCATGCCAACCGACAGATCCTTGACCGAGAGCAAGACAGTGTCCGCGACGTCGGTGCGCACGCGGGGGAATTGCTCGTCGATTTCGCGTCCCACCATCAAACGAACCAGTTCGTTCTCGTGGGTGTCGGCCGGAACCGTGGCGATGAACTGACCATCGCGCAACACGTTGACGAAGTCACCGATTTCGGCGATTTCATCGAGGTGGTGGCTGATGAAGACCATACCAACGCCCTTGGCCTTGAGCTGGTTGACCACCGAGAAGAGCTGGCTGATCTCGGAGTTGGTCAACGCCGCCGTCGGCTCATCGAGGATCAGCACACGTGCATCCAGGGACAGGGCCTTGGCGATTTCCACCAGCTGCTGCTGCGCCAGACCCAGCTCCCCCACCAGCGTGTCCACGTGGAGATCGAGATCCAAGCGGTCAAGGGCGGCACGCGCAATGGCACGCATTTCGCGGCGGTTGATGATGCCAAAGCGGCGCGGTACCCGGCCGAGGGTGATGTTCTCGGCAATGGTCATGGAGGGCACCAGGTTGAGTTCCTGGTGGATGGTGGCAATGCCCAGTGCCTCGGAGGACTTGGTGTCGGTGATACTTACTTCTTCACCGTCCAGCAGGATGCGGCCGGAATCCGGCGGGTGAACCCCGGCGATCATCTTGATCAGGGTGGACTTGCCGGCGCCGTTTTCGCCGAGCAATACCGAGACCTTTCCGGCGTGCACCTCGACGGTGACCTCGTTGATGACCTGGATGGCACCGAAGGACTTACAGACCTTCTCCAGGACCAGTAGGGGGTTCTTGCTCATGCGCGTGGCATTCCTTCCGAGTGGACATCTTTGTCCGGGGCGGGGCCCACCGAGGGCCGGGTGGTGAAGGTACTGAGGAGTTCAATTGGCGCAACCGACTCGTTCTTCATGACGGCGAGCAGTGCCTGGACCGCTGCGCGGCCCATCAATTCGAGGTCATGAGAGATGGTGGCAATGGGTGGATGATGCAGCAGCAGCGCGTCAACCTCGTCGAAGGCGACCACCGAGAAATCCGTCCCGATGTTCAATCCACCTTCGCGCCAGACGGAGAGTGCTCCGATGGCCATGGGAGCGTCGGCGATGATCACCGCGGTGGGGGCCAGCGGGTTCTCTAGGAACCAGCGAGCGCCCTGCGCACCGGAGGCGAAGCGGAAGTCACCGGCAAAGTGCAGCTCGGGCGCCGTCAAAAGACCGTTGGCGGCAATGGCCGCGTCGAAGGCCTGATGGCGTTCCATGGCGGTGGAGGCATGTTTGGGTCCGCCGATAAAGGCGATGCGCTCATGGCCGTGGGACTTTAGCGCGGCGATGGCTTCTTCAAGCGCTTCGCGGCTGCGTGCGATGACGCGTGGTACCTGGATATCGGTCAGCGTCCTGTCAACAAAGACCATCGGAATGCCGGAGTCCACCACCCGGCGCAGCATCTCGGTGGCGTTTCCGTCTTGCTCGCTTAGACCTTGGGGAACAACGATCATTCCGTCAACGCGGCGCGAGAGCACCGTGGCCAAGAATTCATCTTGCTGTTCGGTGGATTCATTCGCGTTGCCCATAAACGTCATCAGGCCGGCCGCGCGCGCATGTTGTTCAACGGCGTGGGCGAGATCCGAGAAGTAGGGGTTTCGCACGTCGGAGATCAGCAGTGCGATGGAGTCGGTCTTGGTGGAGCGCAAGGAACGAGCCTGCGCGTTGGGCAGGAAGTGAAGTTCCTTTGCCGCTGCCTCAACTCGGCTGCGTGCCGCTGGGGAGGTCGCCGGATTCCCGGAGAGCACGCGCGAAGCTGTCGCAGGCGATACCCCCGCGGCCAATGCGACGTCTTTGATGGTGACGGCATTCATAACGAATAAGCCCCTTTGCTTATCTATGAAATCGATTCCATGGAATCGATTTCATAGTAATCACCATCACGCCGTGGTGTCAAAGCACGATCGCCTCACTGCCAACCTCCAGACCGAGTGTCGGTGTGCCACCCTAGTGTTAGAGCCATGAGCGAACCAGTGGGAACCCTTGCGTCCATCTCCATAGACTGCCTAGACACCGACGAATTGGCGAGGTTTTACTCGCAACTTTTGGGGCTTCAAGAAGTCTTTGCCACCCCGGATCGTGGTGTGATCGCGTTGGCCGGTGCGGGGCCGATGCTGACGGTGATGCGAGTAGCTAGCTTTGTGCCGCCTTCGTGGCCCGAAGGACCTCAGCGACAGCAACTCCACCTGGACATCGCCGTTAACGATCTGGAATCGGCGAGCGCCGCCGCCCTCGCTCTCGGTGCTTCGAAGGCCGATCATCAGGCTTCCCCGGAGCAATGGCTCGTGTTGCTGGACCCGGCAGGGCACCCCTTCTGTCTCTCGGTGGTCCGTCCGGACTAGGCACACTCGGCCCACAGTCCATATAAGGCACCACGCTCCGCATCAGAAATACAGATTCACGACCGTTCGGTCGGAAGACATAATCTTGGTTTGGTAATGCGCTTGTAATCTGTGTCATATATCGTGAGAAACGAGTGGCCACGGAGCCACCGGAAAAAACTAAATAGTCTTCCGATCACGCGCAGCTGGAGAGCCTCGAACATCAATCGGGCACCGAAGGGGCAAGCACCCGCAATCTCTCAGGTACCAAGGACAGCTGCGCAAGGAAACTCTGGAGAGCAGTCGTTTTATGCGGCTCACCGACGAAGCACGCCGTTGCCCCTAGGCAGCGGTTTATCTTTCAGGTTCAGGAACAGAGCGGGCACGGTAGCGACCGGCATCACCCAAGGTCCTCGCTCCCCTACTTGATTCCCTCGATGAACGGTAGAAATTTTCCCATGAATATCCCGGCCTTGTTGCCCGCCGCGGCGGATTCCAACTCCACAGATATCCTCGCTATCGCCAACTCACCGGTCCTCTGGGCCTGTGCCATTGGCGTTTTTCTGGTCATCATAGTCCAGAGCGTTATTTACATGAAGGCAGCCAAGACTGCCGCACCCCACATCGGCATGACGCAGGATGAAATCAAGACCAGTTTCCGCGCCGGTGCTATCTCGGCGCTGGGACCCTCACTGGCCGTGGTCATGGTCGCCGTCGCCCTGTTGACGATCTTCGGCACCCCCGCGGTGCTGGTGCGCATCGGATTGATCGGGTCGGTCTCCTACGAAACGGCCGCCGCTGCCATCGCCGCAAAAACCGCGGGTGCCGAGCTCGGCGGCCCCACCTATACCCAGGCCGTCTTCGGCCTGGCCCTGGCCGCGATGAGCCTGGGCGGAGCCATGTGGATGATCGCCACACTCATCCTGACTCCGCTGCTCAAGCGTGGCGATTCGGCGCTGCGTAAGGTCAACCCCGCCATCATGCTGGTGGTCCCCGGTGCGGCAATGATTGCCGCATTCATGGTGTTGGGCATCGCAGAACTGCCCAAGTCATGGATACATGTGGTCGCCTTCCTATCCTCCGCGGGGATCATGACGATCCTGATGGTCATCGCCAAACGCGTGAACAAGCCGTGGATCAAGGAATGGGCTCTGGGTATCGCCATCATTCTCGCCCTGGCCATCACCTACGCCGCAACCCGCCTTTAGCGCCGCCGAGACTTCCAGGAGCACATGATGAGCAAAGCAACAGAAATGCACGAGGCGCTAGGCGCCTTCGACAAAACCACCTCCCGCTGGGGCCGGATCACCATGATCATCGGCCTGATCCTTTCCTTGGCCGCCCCGGCCTACTTGGTCTTCTTTTCGGGGTTGGACATTGAAGTCGCCTCGGTTCTGGCGGCCTTCGCGGCGCTGGCCGCGGTCTTCGGCGTCATCTGGATTGTGGAGCCGCTGACCTACTTCCCGATCCTTGGCGCGTCCTCGATGTACCAGGCGTTTATGATCGGCAATATCTCCAACAAGCTGCTGCCCGCGGCCATGATCGCGCAGGCGACCATCGGAGTGAAGCCCGGTACCCGCAAGGGTGAACTTGCCGCGGTCGCCGCCATCTGCGGTGCCGCAGCCGTCCACCTGACCTCGCTGTTCGTCTTCGTGGGACTGCTGGGCACCTGGCTGGTCAGCGTGATCCCGACCGACATCGTGCAGACCGTTCAGTTCTACATCCTGCCCACCGTTCTGGGCGCCGTGATCGTACAGGCCATTGTGAGCCAGAAGGCCCCACGCTCGGCGATCATCGCACTGACTGTCTCCCTGATCGTGATCTTCGTGTTGGTTCCGCTGATTCCCGGGATGAATCTATTTGCCACTGCAGTGGCAGTGATCGCCACCGCGGTGCTCGCCTGGGTCTTACGTGATCGCAAGACCCTGGGTGCCACGGAAAACGTGGAATCTGATGCCCTCCCCGAGGGCCCGGTCTACTAACCGCTCCGCGTGAGCCGGCGCCCCACAGCGCCTAGCTACACAGCAACATGGCATAAATAGGCGGTGGCACCCCTCGGTGCCACCGCCACCGAAAAGCTAAGGAAATAGCACCCCATGACCAACACCACCATTCCGAAGTCCCTGAGCCTGAGCACCGACTCGGCAGCGGAAATGCGCGAAACCTACAAGTATCTGCACGCGAATCCCGAGCTGTCGATGCAGGAACACAAGACCGCTGATTACCTAGCCAAGCGCCTTGAAGAGCTGGGGCTCGAGGTGTTCCGTTGTGGTGGAACCGGCGTGGTGGGCGTGCTGCGCAACGGCGAGGGCCCGGTCATCGGCATGCGTGCGGACACCGACGGGCTGCCGGTCCTCGAGGACACTGGCCTGGACTACGCCAGCACCGCCACCGGCGTCCTAGATGATGGCACCGAGGTCCCCACGATGCATGCCTGTGGTCACGACACCCATATGGCCACAGCGTTGAAGACCGCCGAGCTTTACGCCGGCGCCAAGGACGACTGGGCCGGGACCATCGTCTTTGTGCTCCAGCCCGGTGAAGAAACCGCCGCAGGTGCCCGCGCCATGGTTGAGGACGGCTTGTGGGACAAGGCTCCGAAACCGGAGATCATGTTCGGTCAGCACGTGATGAACGGACTGAGCGGCACCGTGACGTTGCTGGCCGGCGCGGCGATGACCACCGCCGACTCGTTTAAGGTCACGGTCTTCGGGCAGGGTTCGCATGGCTCCATGCCCGAGCACTCCATCGATCCGATCGTGCTCGGCGCCTCCATGGTCTTGCGCTTGCAGACCATCGTCTCGCGCCAGGTGGCTCCGCAGTCCGCCGCCGTGGTGACCATCGGGTCTTTCCACGCCGGACTGAAGGAAAACGTCATCCCGGACCGCGCGGTGTTCACGATCAATGTGCGCACCTTTGATACCGAGGTGCGCGAGATCGTGCTCTCCTCGATCCGTCGCATCATTGGCGCCGAGGCCGAGGCTTCGGGGGCTCCGGAGCCGCTGATCGAGGACATCTCCAACTTCCCGCCGCTGTTTAATGACCCGACGGAGACCGAGAAGCTCACCGAGGAATTCCGTGCCGAGTTCGGCGAGGAGCGGGTGCTGCCCGGCTCCCCGGTGATGGGCAGCGAGGACTTCGGTGCATTGGCCGCGGCGATCGATGTGCCCAGTGTGTTCTGGTTCTTCGGTGGCAACTCCGCCGAAACCCTGGCCGCTGGCCACCCGCCGGCCAACCACTCGCCCTTCTTCGCCCCGGTCATCGAACCGACGCTGAGTACCGGCGTGCAAGCGGCTGTCCGCGCGCTATTCTCTAAGGTTGGCAAGTAGAAGAAGCACTATCTCGACGGCCAGATCTTCCCCTTCGGGGTTGGGATCTGGCCGTTTGCCTGCTAAAAGCCAGGCGCACCCGCATCGCCCGATGATTCCCGAGCAATAGCGCCATGGACGCAAACTCCGTGGAGGGATCACGCGTGCACTTAAGTACAACGACATACGTGGGACTAGATTAGTCCAGAAGCATTAGAATCATGTTTTGTGGCCCCGAACCAAACTTCCGATACCGCTGACGTCCCACTGATCCGAGCCCGTAACAAACCGCGATTCGGCTTTCCTTGGGTAGCCGTGGTGCTTGGCCTTGGCACCAGCATTTTTGCCGGTGTCGGATTCAATGCCGTCACCGCCGAGCCCGCGGCGCCGGTGCAGATCATGATCGAGGGGCAGAACCCCTACAACATCTCCCAAGAAACGCTCGATGCAGTGATCACCGAGCCGATCCTGGCGTGGGAGCCCCTCACGATTCGAGTGACGGATCGGGCCCTGAGCTACGACGAACTCCAAGGTCGGACGGATCCCGGAGCCGACGTCATCCTGACCACGCTTATCGACAGCGATACCTTCGAAACCGAAAAGGAACAGCGCTTTACCGGCACGGGCATCTATCCCGCGCAGCCGAATAAAGACGAGAACCTCTCGGACCGATACGCCATTTCTAACGCCTATCTCGACAATGTCGGGCTGGGTCACGGTCCGTTGGCCGTTGCCGCTGCCGCCCAACGAGCCGCGGATGTCTTGGATGGCGGGCGCATCAGGTCTCCCGAATTCTGGGTGGCCGGCACGGCCACCGGATTGCTGCTCACGGTGCTCGCATTCGCCTTCTCACTGCGCCGTCGCCGCCGTCGTGAGCTGATCTTCCGTCGACTCACCGCCGCGCAGCGCCAACTGGCGGGCGTGGTGCTGGAATTAGAGGCGTTGGAAGTCACTTACCTCGGAACGGACCAGGCGAAGCGGACCGCCGGATTCACCGAGTCCTGGACACAAATTCGCGACGATTCATTGTCGCTGGCCAAGACCGAACAAGCGGTAATCAACGCCGTCTACGACTCCTCGACATCACTTTCACCGAAAACCGCCGAACTCGTGGCTACCTTCGAGGCCAAGGCGCATGCCTTGGTGACTTCGTCCGATGCCCTGATGGGTGCGGGATCCGTACTCGCCGAGCTCGCCGGCGGAGCGCGGGTTCTGGACAGGCTAGCCGCGCCAACACTCTTGGCCGCCCGTGAATTACTTGCCCGGCTACACGCTGCCCCGCAGGGCGCAATATCGCCCAAGCACGTCACGACACTCGAGCAGGCCGTCGAAGAATTCCTGGCAGCCGGGGCGCGGGAAGGGGAATCCACCGCCGGACTCAAGACCTGGGCCAAGGCCGAGAAAAAGCTCGAACGTACCGCCCACTCCGTATATAACGCCCTGCGCCATGATCGTCGCGCTCGGGTGCGCGGAGCCTCCCGTGGTCGAGATGATACGGCTGCGCTTCGAATGAGCTTGGGTCTCGCAGCGGGTGGAACCAAGCAAGTCCTCTACGTCTTAGACGATGCCAACGCCGCGGCACGGGCACTGTTCGGTCCACTGCCCGGCTCCACGGAAACCGCCGAGGTACCGCGTGCCCGGCATCGCTGGAGTACCTGGAATCTCCAGGCGCCGCCCCGGGCCATGTGGATCACGGTGGGGATTGTCATAGGAATCAGCGCGCTGATCTTCGGGGGTGTCACGGAAGAAAAGATCACCGAGCGCCCCGGTTGGGATCTGACCGGGAGCCTGCCGGTGCACTCGCTCACCGTTGATGACCCCAGCGGAACCCTCGATGAAGATCAGCTCCGCGGTTACCTGCAGGACGGATTTAGCCACGATGTTGACATCACGCTTGCGGTACGCGATGCCGAGGACTACCTCGATACCGTGGGAAGCTTTGACCCGCTGAGCGGCGCTCCGGATGAAGATCTTGATCCGTCGGTGCTTGTTGATTCGCTGTGGCGACTCAAGGCAGAGTTCCCCGAGCTGATCAATGCCACTACCCAGGAGCTGAACCCCAACCAGTACCTCGTCCCGGTGTACCTTTTTGACAACGGAACCGTCACCACCCCCACCTGGCTCAGTAGCACCCCCGCTTCCGGGGACCACAGCAAACTATCCCGAGGTGCTTGGGAATACGGCAGCTACTCGCTCTCCAGTTTTGATGAACCTGCGATGGCCACGACCATCGAGTCGTTGGCTCGCGGGCTGCAGCGAAATGGAATTGTGGAAACCGATGTGAATTCCACACTCCTGTTCTGGTTGCTCAGCCTGGCCTTCGCCCTCGGTGCGACAACGCTCATCCAGATCCTCATCTTTGGCGGCACCATCTCTATGAAGCTCGGTCGCTTTGGACGCGGCGGAAAGCTACTGCGCCAGCTACGTCGCAAGCTGGACGCACTGGCCCTGGGCTTGGACGAATCCCGGCTTAATACGGTGCTGGTGCTCGGCACCGGCCCCGCGGCCAGCAGTACCGAGGCCGACCAGCGCATCTTTGAGCGTTCCCTGGCCGTGGCCTGGCGGACGGCCGATGATCTGGCTGCCCGACCGCTGGCCCAGCGTTTGAATGCCGCCTATGTTGCCGAAATTCAGGCGCTCTCCGAGCTGGTGGATCGATTGGAAATTCGCGACTCCGATGCTCAGCGACGCACCCGCGAACTGCTGGCTAATACCCAGAGCGGGGCAGCCGAACCGGCGGGGCCCTAAAGCCGCGCCACACCTTGTCTCAGGCCGGCACCAACCCGGCCTCGGCCGGGCTGGAGACCGGAAAATGACATTCGGCCATGTGCGCGCGCTCGGCGGGACCGATGGTGGGCAAACCCAGGGAGATCCGGCCGTCCGCACCCAGCCCCGTGGCCTCGGGCCGGCGCGAGGCGCAAATGTCTTGGGCCTTCCAGCAACGCGTACGGAACCTGCACCCGCTGGGCGGATCCAGAGGTGAGGGCAACTCGCCTTTCAGCACAATCCGCTTCGCGGGGCGCATGGCCGAATCCAACTTCGGCGAGGCAGACATCAGCGCGGCGGTATACGGGTGCAACGGCCGATCAAAAACATCCTCGGTCACACCGGTTTCGATGATTCGTCCCAGGTACATCACCGCTACCCGGTCCGTCACGTGGCGCACCACCGACAGGTCGTGGGAGATGAAGATGTAGCTGACACCCAGCTGCTGCTGCAGCTCGTTAAGCAGGTTCAGAACCTGCGCCTGCACCGAGAGATCCAACGCGGACACCGGCTCATCCAGGATCAACAGATCCGGACCCAGCGCCAGCGCCCGGGCAATGCCGATGCGCTGGCGCTGGCCGCCGGAGAACTCCTGCGGGGTCTTATACGCATCGGTGCTGCGCAACCCCACCAGATCCAGCAACTCATTCAGCCGCTTGGAACGCGCCGCGGATCCGCGGTACAGATCCTTATGCGTGGCAAAGGGCTCGGAAATGATTTGACCGGCACTCATCCGCGCGTTCAACGAGGCGAACGGGTCTTGGAAAACCATCTGCACCCGCCGGCGCCAGGCCAGTAGCTCCTTGCCCTTGAAGGCAAACGGGTCGGCCCCGTCAAAGCGCACCGAGCCCGAATCGGGGGTCTCAAGCATCATCAGCGTGCGGGCCAGCGTGGATTTGCCACAGCCCGACTCCCCCACCAGGCCCAGGGTCTCCCCCTTGCCCACGGACAGGGAAATCCCATCCAGGGCCTTGAGCTTGCGTGATCCGCCGGAACCGGCCGAGACGGTGAAGGACTTGGAGAGATCCTGAACCTCGAGGACGTTTTTCCCCGGGTTCGCCATGGTGTGGGTGCTCATTGGTTTTCCTCATGCTGTGGAGAGGTTATTGAATGATCATTCGTTGGGTTCCCCGCCTGGGTGACCAACACATCGGAGAAGTGGCAGGCGGAGAACTGATTCTCACCCGTCTGGCGCAGCTCGGGACGCGTTTCGCGGCAGATCGCCGCGACCATCGGGCAACGGTCTTGGTAGACGCAACCGGCGGGGATGTTTTTGAGTTCCGGCGGGCTGCCGGGAATCGATGACAGTTCGTCCCCGCGCACCGCATGGGTGGGCACGGATTCGAGCAGGCCCTTGGTATAGGGATGGGTGGGGGCGGAGAACACCGTGGCCACCGGCCCGCGTTCCACCACATTGCCGGCATACATGACGGCCACGTCGTCGGCTTCCTCGGCCACCACGGCCAGGTCGTGCGTGATCAGCACAACCGCCATGTTCTCTTCCTCGCGCAGCCGGCGCAACAGCGCCATGATCTGCGCCTGCACCGTGACATCCAGTGCGGTGGTGGGTTCATCGGCGATCAGTAGCCGCGGGCTCAGCGCCACGGCCATCGCGATGAGAATACGTTGACGCATACCGCCGGAGAACTGGTGGGGGTAGGCCGAGGCGCGAACCTCGGGTTCCGGGATGCCGACCCGGCGCATCAGCTCGATGGCCTGAAGTCGCGCCTGCTTTTTGTTCATCCCGCGGTGGATCCTAAAGGCCTCACCCAATTGTGTCCCCACCGTATATACGGGGTTCAGGGCCGTCAGCGCGTCCTGAAAGACGATACCCAACGACGGCCCTGCCACGGCCCGGCGTGCCCGCGCACCCATGGTGTTCAGGTCCTTACCCTCCAGCGCCACGACGCCCCCGGCCACCGAGGCCACCGGGTCAAGCAGACCGGCAATGGCCTTGGCGGTCATGGACTTACCGCAACCGGATTCGCCCAGCAGTGCCAGCGTCTGGCCTTGGTAGGCGGTGAAGCTGACCTTGTTGACCACCCGCACCGTGCCGGTGGGGGTGCGGATGTCCACATCGAGACCCGTCACCGCCAGCACCGTGGTCAGGGTTTTTTCGGTCGATCTTTGGGGATCAAGTAGTTCCATCATCACTTTGCCTCCTTGGACAGGGACTTCAGAGCCTTACGAGCAGGCTTTTCGAGGGTCAGGCGCCAACGCTGGGCCGGATCGGTGGCGATGCGCAGCCACGCGGCCAAAAGGTTCGCGGCAATCGCGGTGATCACGATGGCGGCGCCGGGCAGGATCGAGAGCCACCAGGCGGTCTGCAGGTATTGGCGTCCCTGGGCCACCATCAACCCCCAACTCACATCCGGTGGCTGGATGCCAATGCCCAGGAAGGAGAGTGAGGATTCGGCCAGCATCACGTAGCAGAATTCCAGGGTGGCCAGGGTCAGCAGCGTCGGGGTGACCACCGGAATCACGTGCATCGCGATGATCGAGTTGGGCTTGGTGCCGAAGGTGCGCGCCGCGTCCACGAAGGTACGGGACTGCAGTTCGGCGGATTCGGCGCGGGCGGTACGCATATAAATCGGGATACGCGTCAGCGCCAGGATCAGCACGATGTTGGCGACCGAGGGGCTGAAAACGTACAGCACCACCACCGCCAGCAGCAGCGAGGGGAAGGACATGATGATGTCGGCGATGCGCATCGAGATGTTTTCGCGTCGCCCCCGGTGATATCCGGCCCAGACTCCCCAGAGCGAACCGACGAGCAGAGCCACCAACACCGCTGGAACGGCGACCATCAAGGTGGTGCGTGTGGCGACGATCAGCCGCGCGAGCATCGAGCGGCCCAGGGAGTCGGAGCCCAGAATGTAGGCCCAACCGTTGGCTGGATCAAAGGGTGCCTTGTTCATGAACATCAGGTTTTGCTTGGTGGCCAGCTCGCCCATCAGGGTGGGACCGATCAGCGCCACCAAAATGACCACGGCCAGGATCAGGGCGCCGATTGTTGCGAATTTATCGCGCAGCAGCATCCGGAACATGCTCGGCCCGCCCAGACGCACCTTGGACGGCTTCGGCGCACGTTGCTGCCCGGTGGGCGCGTTTAATGTCTGTGTCATGATCTTTCCTAGGCGTTCGCGCCGGTGACGGCAGGGACGGTGGGCTCACTCGGCGTGGTTGGCTCGGTAGTGGAGGTGATAGTTCGCGCCTTGCGCTTACCCCTAGCCCCGGCGGTGGGACGAACCCGCGGGTCAAGCAGCGCGTAACCCAGATCAATCAGGATGTTCAGGATGAAGATGGCGATGGCCGTGATCAACACACACGCCTGTAGGACGGCGAAGTCACGTTGCAGAATCGAGTCGATCATCAGCTTGCCAATGCCTGGCCAGCCGAAGATCGTCTCGACCACCACCGCCCCGTTGACCAACCCGACAGTTAGGTCTCCGGCCACTGTCAGTGCCGGCGCCGCGGCGTTACGCAGTGCGTGGGCGGTGACCACGCGGTACTCGGAGGCGCCCTTGGAGCGGGCGAGCTTGATGTAGGGCTCGGAGAGCGAGGTGACCATGGCTCCGCGGATCACTTGCACCAGTGCCCCGAAGGGCCTCATGAGCAGTGTGGCCACCGGCAACACCCAGGCTGCTGCGCCCATGACCCCGGAGGTGGGCAGCCAGCCCAGGTAGATGGCAAAGACCCAGATACCCACGATGGCCAACCAGAAGTCTGGAATGGAGGCTGCTGCCATCGAGACGAAGGACGCCAGGCGGTCTAGCAGCCCGTTGGGCTTCAGCGCGGCGGCGGAGCCCACGATGATCGCCAGAATGATGGCGATCACCATGGTTGTTGCCGCTAGTTGCAGCGTGGCCGGGAAGGCGCGCAGCGCCATGGCCGCGGCATCCTCCCCGGTTCGCAGTGAGGTTCCAAAGTCCAATCGCAGCAGACCACCGAAGTAGTCGGCCATCTGCACCAGGACCGGCTGGTCCAAGCCATTCTTGGCAATGAAGTCCGCGCGCATGGCGTCGGTGGCGTTCAGTGGTAGGTAGAGGCTTGCCGGGTTACCGGTCATCCGGGCCAGGGCGAAGACACCCACCACCACAACCACCAGCGGCAGTGCGGAGGAGATAATCCGTTTACGCAAATAGGTGAGCATGATCCTTAGTTGCTTTCCGTCGAATTCATTATTGCCAGTTCCTTGCAAAGGGCCTTTGGATGGGAGCTACTTGGCGGTGACTTCTGCCAGGCGCAGTTCATCGCCCGAGGAGGAGTTCGGCGTGTAGGCCACTGTCCCGGCAATACCGAGCATGCCGGTCTGGTGGGCGATGTGCGCGAACTGAACCACGTTCTCGTTCTGGTAGGAGAAGACCTTCTCGAAGGCGCCCTGGCGATCATCGCCGGTGGCGGCATCGGCCGTTGCGATGAGCTTGTCGAGTTCGGGGGTGCCGAAGGCCGACTGCGCCCCCTTGGACGTCATGTACTGATCAACGGTGAAGGCCGCGTCACCTGCCTGGTTGCCGTGCTGAGTCATGAGCATGATCGCTCCCTCATCATCGGTGGGGAACGGGCGGACCTGGTAGGTCAGGTGCTGGCTGGTCTCAAGCATCTTCAGCTTCACATTCAGACCGGCCTGGCTCAGCTGTTCCTGGATGACTTGGCCGAGTTCTTCGATCTTGGGGAACTGGGCGGTGCGCACGATCAGGCTGATCTGCGCGGAGGTGTCAACGCCTGCGGCCTTGGCCTCTTCAACCAGGGCCTTGGCCTTTTCCGGGTCATAGGGCCAGGCGGCCAGCTCCTCGCTGTGTCCTACAACGCCCTCGGGAACCAGCTGGGCGGCGACCTTATCGCGTCCGCCGTAGAGCGAGGCGACGATGGCTTCCTTGTCGATGGCGTAGTTCACGGCCTGACGGACCTTGATGTCGGTGAAGGGTGCCTTATCCGCGTGCATGCGCAGGGCAACGGTTTCGTTGTTCGGGTAGGAGACGCCCAGATCCCCGATATTGTCCTCGGGGCTCAGGCCGGTGGCGATGTCTGCCTCGCCGGAGGTGATCATGGCGGCGCGGACGCTGCCCTCGCTTCTCCACTGGTAGTTGGCCTTGTCGAAGGCCGGTGCCTCGCCCCAGTAGTCGGCGAAGGCCGATGCATTGATGGACTGGCCGGCGTCCCATTTATCCAGTTTGTAGGGCCCGGTGCCGATCGGTTCGCGTACCTTCTCGGTGGCGGAAGTCTCGGCCGGCACGACCTCAAGGAAGGAGAGGCGCAGCGGCAGGATCGGATCGGCCTTGGGAGCTGTCACGGTCAGGGTGGTGGCGTCAACTGCCTTGACCTTGAGGTCATCATCGCCAAAGACATAACCTTCGACGTTGCAGCCGAGTTTGCCGTTCACCGCACGGTCGATGGTTGCCGCGGCATCCTCGGCGGTGAAGTCTGATCCGTCGTGGAATTTCACGCCCTCGCGCAGCTTCAGCGTCCAGTTGGTGTCATCCGAGCTGGTCCATTCAGTGGCGAGCTTGGGCTCGAGCTCACCGGTGGTGGGATTACGTTCGATCAGTGGTTCGGTGATGGTTGAGCGCACCACCACTCCGGTGCTGGTCAGGTTCGACTCGCAGGCTTCAAGCGTCGGTGGTTCCTGCTGCAGGACCACCCGCAGCGTGCCCCCCGCTGCCGGAGCTCCGGATCCACCGGAACTCGAAGCTTCGGTGGAGTTGGCTACGGAGCAGCCCGAGAGCACCGTGACGCCCAACAGGGCACCGGCGGCCACGGCCATGGAGAGTCGACGGGTGCGGGTCACGGGCGTCGTTGCTTTGCTGGATAAAAACATCGGTGTTTCCTCTGCGGTGAGCGAATTGGACGAGTGTGGACGACCAATGCGAGGGGAACTGCCGGTCGTGTTCACATAGCTTTGACGGCTAGGCCGAAGCGCGTCAAGGCATTGCTTCGGCATGAACGCGCGGTTTTGGGGTGCACGGCATCGAACCGAACGAGACAGGGAATGTGACTTCCGCTACATTTGGCGGCTGAAAGAGCATCAATACCTCAACGGTATTGATCAATGCGTTCTCCGTGTTGGACGTGCATGCTTGAGTCTTCCTAAGATGCAGGTATGTCAACAGATACCAGCGCCTCCACGCGACGCGATCACAGCCCCATCTCCGGGAACGCCATAGTGCGCGTCGGCCCGGTCAACCCAACGGTCGCCCAGGCGCTGCTTGAAAACTACGCTTCATTGGTTCTGCCCGATGCCGGGGCGCAGCGCGAGGCATTCCTCGCGGAACACGGTTCATCCATTCGGGTTGCCGTGTGTTCGGGAAAGATCGGCGTTGATACGCAGACCATGAAGCGGCTTCCAAACCTCGAAGCCATCGTGAACTTTGGTGTCGGCTACGACGCCACCGACGTTGCCCAGGCCACCGAGCGCGGCATTCCGATCAGCAACACCCCCGATGTCCTGACCGACTGCGTCGCCGACACCGCCCTGGGCCTGTACCTCGACACACTGCGCACGCTGAGCGCCGCGGAGCGTTTTGTCCGCAATGGCACCTGGGCCACGGGGGCAAACTTCCCGCTGGCCACCCGCGCCAGCTCCAAGCGTGTGGGCATTTTGGGTCTGGGTCGGATCGGCGCCGCCATTGCCAAGCGCCTCGAGGGTTTCGACTGCGAAATTCACTATCACAACCGCTCGGAGATCACCGGCAGCCCCTACACGTACCACCCGTCGGCGACCGCGCTGGCCGAGGCCACAGATGTGTTGATCGTGGCAGCTGCAGGCGGCCCAGATTCGGCGGGGCTGGTTGATGCAGCGGTGCTGGAGGCGATCGGACCGAAGGGCTTCCTGATCAACATTGCCCGCGGCAGCGTCGTTGACGAGCCGGCGCTGGTCGCGGCCCTGCAGTCTGGCTCCATCGCCGGAGCCGGCCTGGATGTGTTCGCTTCCGAGCCACACGTTCCAGAAGAACTCTTTGCCATGGAGAACGTGGTCCTGCTGCCACACCTGGGCAGCGGTACTCACGAGACCCGTGCCGATATGGCCTCCCTGGTGCTGGATAACCTGCGCAGTTATGTGGAATCCGGGGAACTCGTTACTCCCATCTCGTAGTAAAACCAAGACGCAGTGGCCCGCCCGGTTCTCCGGGTGGGCCACAGGCATTTTCAGCATCGGGCCTTAAAGGATTCGAAAATTTTCAATCTGGAAAACTTCCCCAAACCACTTGTGTAATAAGTTTTAGACTTATACGATAAGTTGTGTTCAGCACCACAGCCTCGCCATTCACTCCCAGGAGCACAGACCCGCCATGAGCTACACACCCGATGCCATTCGCCACGTCAAGCTGTCCACCGCGCGGCTGCCCCTGGCCACCCCGATCTCCGACGCGAAGGTCTTCACCGGTCGCCAGAAGCCGATGACCGAGGTCATCTTCCTCTTTGCCGAGATCACCACCGAGCAGGGACACGAAGGCCTAGGCTTCTCCTACTCGAAGCGCGCCGGCGGGCCGGCACAGTTCGCTCACGCCAAGGAAGTCGCCGAGACCATGATCGGCGAGGATCCTAACGACATTGCCAAGCTGTACACCAAGCTCTTGTGGGCAGGAGCCTCGGTCGGACGCTCGGGTGTCGCCACTCAGGCCCTCGCCGCGCTCGACATCGCCCTTTACGACCTGAAATCCAAGCGCGCGGGCCTGCCACTGGCCAAGTTCCTCGGCTCCCACCGCGATTCGGTGCGAACCTATAACACCTCCGGCGGATTCCTCAACGCCTCCATCGCCGAGATCAAGGACCGCGCCACCCAGTCCATCGAAGAAGGCATTGGCGGCATCAAGATCAAGGTCGGTCTGCCCGATTCCTCCGAGGACCTGCGTCGAGTCACCGCGGTGCGCGAGCACATCGGCCCGGACGTGCCCATGATGGTGGATGCCAACCAGCAGTGGGACCGCGCCACCGCACTGCGCATGGGTCGCAAGCTAGAGGAGTTCGATCTGGTCTGGATCGAGGAACCGCTTGATGCCTACGATGCCGAGGGCCACGCCGCACTCGCCGCAGCCCTGGACACCCCGATTGCCACCGGCGAAATGCTCGCCTCCGTGGCCGAGCACGAACGCCTGATTGCCACCCGCGCCTGCGACATCATCCAGCCCGATGCCCCGCGCATCGGCGGCATCACCCAGTTCCTGCGTCTGGCCACGCTCGCTGACCAGGCGGGACTGGACCTGGCACCGCACTTCGCCATGGAGATCCACCTGCACCTCGCCGCCGCCTACCCTCGCGAACCCTGGGTGGAGCACTTCGACTGGCTCGACCCGTTGTTCAACGAGCGCCTCGAGACCAAGGACGGTCGCATGTTGGTCCCCAACCGTCCGGGACTCGGCTTCACCTTCAGCGACCAGGCCCGCGCCTGGACCACCGACACCGTCGAATTCGGCCGAGCCTAAGCTCCTCACCGCGGCGCGCATGAAAGCATTCCTTCTATGAAACCCAATCTGACGACCGGCCTGGTTGAACACCTGCGTGAGCAGATCAGTTCCGGAGAAATCGCCCCGGGAGACAAGCTCCCGAGCGAGAACTCCCTGATCGCCGAGCATGGTGTCTCGCGCACCGTGGTGCGCGAGGCGGTGACCCGGCTGCAGGCCGAAGGATTGGTTCATACGCGCCGCGGGGCTGGCAGTTTTGCCCTTACTCCCCCAGCCCCGGAAACCGGAGCGCAAGCTAGGGTCCCCAGGACCTTGTCCGAGCGCCGACAATTGCTCGAGTTCCGGATGGGGCTTGAGTCCGAGGCCGCAGCCGCCGCCGCCATCGCGGCGAACGCCGAAACTCTGCCCGCGCTAGATACGGCTCTCGAGGCCTTCCGCAACGCGGGAACCAACGCAGCACTGTCCATGAGCTGCGACTTCGAGTTCCATTCGGCCGTGGCCGCCGGTAGCGGGAACCCCTACTTTCTGGACGCGGTGCGTCACCTCGGCCCTGCCATGATTGCCATGCCACGCCAGCGCCTCGATTCAACGGAATCGGTCCGACTCCCCCGGTTGGAACAGGTCGCGGAGGAACACCTGAGCATCCGCAATGCCATCGCTTCGGGCAATGCCATGTCCGCAGCCGCAGCCATGCGCATGCACTTGGCCAATTCCTTGCACCGGCTCGAGATTGAAGCCGGAGTTTCATCACCCACCCCCTGAGAAAATCACTGCCCGCCAATCCTCGAAGCGAGCCCTTTACCTGAGCCGCCCCGTCTGCAGGGAGCACCCTGCGTCGTGAGATGCTCCATCCAACAACCAGGCTCGCTTCGAAGACTCAGCGTAGATTCGTCGTTGCAGGTTAACTAACCAGGCACTGGAGACCACCGGGAACCGAGACGAACCGACCCACATTTCGGTGCGAGAATGTTTTTCATGAACACCGTGGTTTCAACGTGAGCAAAACCTACTGTCTGGTCAGGCCGGATTCCAAGGAATGGGCCGCCCTTCCTCTCTGCCCTCGCACGTGGCGACAAATGCTTGTGGCTTGTGCGATTGTCTTGATGACAACGGTTGCCTCATTCATTGATGCCCGGGCGTGGGAGGACCTACCTCCGGAATATTGGCAACACACCTACCAAATCGCGGACATGTTCGGGCTCTCTGCGACGCTCGTTGCCATATTCTTTTCTCTTATCGGCTGGTTTTTTGGTCGTATGGCCGTTGCGATCGCACCCATCGTTTTGCTCTACGCGGCCGTAGCGTATTCACTCGACCCCACCGATAATGCCGCCATCTGGTGGGCCGGCACCATGGCAGCAGCCCTTTGGTGGCTGATCCAGACAAAGTTCTCCCTACGACAGATTCACGCAGTCCGGGATCTCGCCACAAAGTCGAACGTAGACATCTCAATTGAGCTAGGCCCGGCTGCGCGCAAGTCTCTGAACCGCATGAAACGACGCAGCACGCACTGGGCTACGGGTTTGAGCGCGATCGCTATCTTCGGTTGGTTGGCTACTGCGATGGCGCTACCCACCGCAATCGGTCGCACCTATCAGGAACTCGAAGATCTGGTGTTATCCGACTATCTGGGAACAGCTGCCGCAACCGTGAGTGTTCTGGCCCTAGCCCAGTGGCACCGCTGCGGCTGGAGGTTCCTAGCGCGCAGACGCGTAGGCAATATGGTGTGGCATGTCCCGATCGTTGGTGGCCCGGTACAAGGTCTCTGGTCATCGCTTTCCGAAGACGCCGGCACGGTGCCTTTTGATCACGCTCAATCACTACCCTCGTGTACCTGCATCAACGAATTTATGCGCGCTAACCCCGATGAAAGGGACCTTTACGGGGACATCGGCATTACGGCTTCCGTTTACTGTCCGGTTCATGGGATCGAGCAGATTAATTCCCTTACCTCCGAACAGTTTCGTTCCAACGCCACCGGTACCTGGCTCTGGGACGAAGATTCCCTGCTGCCGATGTCCATGCAAGCCGAAGCAGACAGGACTTTACTCATTGGCTATGCGGGCAAGACATTCATCGGTCTGCCTGCACGCTTCACTAATGGCACAGCAGAAATCCAACCCGACGCGGGTTTCATGATTGACGAAAGCCATCCGCATGTAAACGAATCACAGTGGGACCGCCCCCGGCCGCCGCTTGGCGGGATCGTGGACCGGATTGACCTCACACCCGCAGGACTTAAAGGGTTTGCCATCCGGTACCGGCACGGACGGGCATGGTTCGAAACCACAGACGGGGCATCAGCGCCCCCTTTGCCCGATGCCGAGTGACAAATACTGGTAATCGCGACGTGTGGCCAGAAAAAGGGCCGCGTTGCCCCCACCGCAAAAGCGGCAGGGGCAACGCGGCCATCGATAGGTTGCCGCAGTCTTACTAGAGCTGGTCCGCCTTCACGGCTAGCACCGGGTGCTCTGCCTGCAGCAGGATGCGCTGGGCGTGGGAACCCATAATGAACTTGCCGACCTGGGAACGCTGACGCAGCCCAATGACGATCAGTGAGACATCGTGCTTTTCGGCCAGTTCCAGGATCTCCTCGGCGAGGTCGTCACGATGAACCGACTCCAGAACCCTGGCCTTGATGCCAGCATCCACGGTGGATGCCGTGACGCGCTCGATGTCTTGTGGGCTCGCAACGGACTTATCCACCAATGCGCCCTCGCGCACCGAGTTCACAATCAGCAATTCCTCGTCGCGGAGCTTGGCCTCCTTGATGGCCGCGCGCACCGCCGCCTCCCCGACCTTGGTCGGAACGTATCCCACTAGGATGCTCATACCTTTTCCTTAACCTTAGTTTCGAGCGAGAGGGCGTTTGCCGTCTTACGCTTGTTCATGACGGTCTTGATCATTGGCCACACCGCGACCATGACGAAGATGACCAGCAGCGTGCCGGAGATCGGACGGGTGAAGAACCCCGTTGGATCACCCTCGAGCACCAGCAGCGAACGGCGAAGCGATGACTCGAGCAGGCTGCCGAGCACAAAGGCCAGCACCAGCGGGCCGGGTTCGAAGCCGAACTTCTTCATCAGGTAGCCCAGTGCACCGAAGAGCACCACGAGCATCACATCGAACATCGAGTTGCGGATGGTGTAGGCACCGAGCATGGTGATCAATGCCGTGATCGGGGCCAGGATGGCGCCACGGATCCGCAAGATCCTGACAAACAATCCCACCAGCGGGATCGACATGATCAGCAACAGGATGTTGCCGATGTACATGGAGTTCACCACGCCCCAGAACAGCTCGGGCTGCTCGGTGATCAGCTGTGGACCCGGGGTCACACCCTGGATCAGCAGGGCGCCGAAGATGATGGCCATGGTGGCGTTGGCCGGGATGCCCAGGGTCAGTAGCGGGATAAACGAGCTGGTCGCAGCGGCGTTGTTCGCAGATTCCGGTCCGGCAACACCCTCAATGGCGCCCTTGCCGAAGCGCGAAGGATCCTTGGCGCGCTTCTTTTCCACTGCGTAAGCAGCCAGCGAGGCGATGGTGGCGCCTCCCCCGGGCAGGATGCCCAGGAAGAAGCCCAAGACCGAGCCGCGCCCGATGGCACCGGAGGACTGCTTCAGGTCTTTGCGTGAGGGCCAGACGTTGGCCACGGCGACCGGGGCGGCCGCTGCACGGTGGCGTTCCTCGAGGTTGTAAAGGATCTCCCCGAGTCCGAAGAGGCCCATGGCGATCGGCACGAAGTCGATGCCGTCTGCCAAAGACAGGTTATCGAAGGTGAAGCGCTCGGCCCCGGTGAAGATGTCGCGGCCTACCGTGGCCAGGAACAGGCCGAAGGCTGCGGCGATCAGCGCCTTGATCTTCGATCCACCGGAGATGGTGGCGACCAACAGGATGCCCAGCAAGGCCAGGGCCGTGTATTCGGGAGGTCCGAAGTCCAGAGCGAATCCCGCCACGAGCGGGGCCAAGAAGGTGAGGCCGATGATGCCGACGGTGCCGCCGATGAACGAACCGATGGCGGCGATGCCCAGGGCGGTGCCGGCCTTGCCCTGCTTGGCGAGGACGTAGCCATCAAAGACGGTGACCACGGAGCTGGCTTCACCGGGAATACGCAGCAGCACCGAGGTGATGGTGCCGCCGTACTGGGCACCGTAGAAGATGCCCGCCAGCATGATGATCGCGGTGACCGGCTCCACCCCGTAGGTCATGGGAAGAAGAATCGCGATGGTTGCCGCCGGGCCGAGGCCCGGCAGCACGCCGATCAGCATGCCGATGGCGACGCCGAGCAGGCAGTACAAAAGATTGGTTGGGTCCAGGACAACACCAAAGCCGTCCAAGACCGGGCCGAAGAAATCCATGCCGTTTTACCTTTAGGTCTGTGACTTAGAAAAGTCGAGGGATGGTGGTTCCGAGTGCGGCAATAAAGATCGCGTAGAACGCGCCAACAATCAGGATCGAGTACATGGTGGCCGAGCGCCAGCGCTCACCGCCGAGCCACCTCATCCAGATGAAGCACAACAGCAGCGACGGAATTTCAAAGCCAATCACCGGCATCAGCAACACCATGCCCACCAGGGTGGCGAAACCGATGGCTGCGTACCAGGAATAGGCGGAGAACTTTTCTCCGTCCTTCCCGCCGGTGCGCCCGATGACGATCTGGACGACCGAGAGCACGGCCACCACCAGGCTGACGACAAAGGGCCACATGCCGGGACGCGGTTCGGCCGGCGTTCCCAATCCCAGTTTCAGCGAGAGCACCAGTCCCCCAACGCCCAGGGCCAAGGCAACCAAGGAGGAGATCAGGTTGGCCACCGGGCCGGCGGGTTCGGGCGCCTCGGCGGCCCAGACCTCCGCAAGCTGCTCGGGCGTCAGGATCTCTTCTTCCTGAACCGCGACTTCTTCGACGTGCGGCGCATGATCTGCTCGCATAACGTGCTTCCTTTTGATCTGGAGTGCGCCACCTCAGTGGCGCATGGGGTGGGGAACGGGCGAGATGTTAGTTCGAGGCCAGCGAGATGTTGTACTGCTCGGTCAGCTTCTTGTACTTCGCGGCCAGCGCGTTCCACTCGGTGACAACTTCCTCACCGGTGATTTCTTTCGGGGTCAACAGGGTCGACTTATTGAAGGACTTGTAGGTGTCCTTGGCAACCGCAGCCTTGACCGATTCGACCAGGGCGGTCTTGGTCTCGGCACTCAGACCCTTGGGTGCTGCAATCGCGCGGTACTGCGAAACCGGAACGTCGTAGCCGGCTTCAATGGCGGTCGGCACCTCTGGAAGGAATTCATTGCGTTCGGAGGAGAAGACCACCAGCGGGGTCACCGTGCCCGCATCAATCTGTGGCTTGGCTTCGCCGAGCTGGACGGTGGAAACCTGGACCTGGTTGCCCATGACTGCGGTCAGCGCCGGGGAGCCGGAGTCGAAGGGAACGATAGTGCCCTCGACCTTGGCCTGAGCCAACAACAGTGCCTGAGCCAACTGCGAGCCGGTACCCACGCCGGTGGTGCCGAAGGACAGCTTGGAGGTGCTCTTGGTCAGATCCTCAACCGATTTGACCCCGGACTTGGTGCTGGCAACCATGACGTAGTCGTCCTGGGACAGGCCCGCGATGACGTCGAGCTTGTCCAGCGAAACTGCTTCGTCGGCCGCGACGGCCAGCGGCGTGATGGTGATCAGCGAGGCATTAAGCAGCACGAGGTTCTGGCCGTCGGCCTTCATGGCGGCGACTTCCTCGGTGGCCAGGGCGCCGTTGGCACCTGGCTTGTTGACGACCGGGATGGCAACGCCCAGCTTTTCTGCCATGCCTTCGGCCACGGCGCGGGCGATCAGGTCGGTGGATCCGCCCGGAGCCTGACCGACGGTGAAGGTGACCGGGCCGCTAGGGAAGGTCGCGCCGTCGGCCGAGCCGCCGCCGACATTTCCGCCACAGGCCGCCAAGGACAGTGCGGCCGTGGTTGCGGCAAGCGACAGCATGACACGTCGGGTGATTTTCTGCTTCATTGCGAGATCTCCTTGTTAGCGATGCGTGGTGTGGGGCGATGCCGCCCTGCGAGTGAGTCACAACACGTTTTTTGCTTCTGCCTGAGCCTAGAAAAAAGTTATGATGCTTGTCCAACCCCATCTATGCATAGAGTGATTCCCGAAAGGTATCAATTGTTCACCTTGGACCAAGCCCGAAGTTTTGTCGCCGTTGCCGAGGAGCTGCACTTTGGGCGAGCCGCCGAACGGCTGAATATGACCCAGCCACCCTTGAGTCGACAAATCCAGAAGCTTGAGCGCAGCGTCGGGGTTGAACTGCTCGAACGTGACAACCGCAAGGTATCTCTCACCGCGGCCGGGCAGGCCTTTCTCACCGACGCGCGACGTTTGGTGATTTCTGCCGAGCGCGCACCGCTGAATGCTCGACGCATTGCCTCGGGACAGTTCGGGGAATTGCGCATCGGGTTCACCGCCGCATCGGGCTTCAGTCTGCTCGGTCCCTTGCTCTCGGAAATCTCCACCAACTTACCCAACGTGCATCTTGAACTGTTTGAAATGGTCACCGGCGAACAGGTCGCCGCCTTGCAGGATGGGGATATTGACATGGGGTTGGCACGCCCGCCCTTTGATGAAAAAGCCCTTGAATCCCAACTACTCTTCTCCGAGTCACTTTGCCTTGCGGTGCCCACCGGACATCGGCTGGACCTGCTTCCGCGCGAGGTCCTCATTGAAGACCTCGCGGGCGAAGCCCTCATCATGCACTCGCCCACTAAGGCCCGCTATTTTTATGACCTCGTGGTGCGACAGATCGATATCGAGCACCAGAACGTCATTCACACCGTCTCTCAGATCCTGACCATGATCACGCTGGTCGCGGCGGGACGCGGCATCGCCTTCGTCCCCGAAAGCGCCAAGCTCCTCGGTGTTGAGGGGGTTTCCTACCTCAGGCTCGAGGATGTCGCGGAGGACGCTGTGGAGTTACATGCGATCTGGAACAGGGATACGCGCAATCCCGCCCTGGCCAAACTTGCGCAGATTGTGCGCAGTTCACTGCGGGCCTGAGCCAACAATGCTCATGGACGGGCACCAGCACTCGACGGAGCGATACCCGCCGGGTATCAAACCATACAAATATGGGCTTGGACATGCATCAACGGTGCTCCCTAGGCTGGGGTCAACGAACAACACCATCGTCCACCGCCACACCCACCGACGTAGTCGTGGAGGCACCCCACAGTTTTAGGAGTATCACCTCATGGCCACCTACACCCCCGCCGAACTTGCCAACAAGCTCAAAGACGGATTGCTCTCCTTCCCGGTGACGGCATTTGATGCCAACCTAGAAGTTGACGAGGCTGGCTACCGCAAGCACCTGGACTGGCAGTCCAGCTTCGGCGTTGCCGGCCTCTTTGCCGCCGGCGGCACGGGCGAGGGCTTCACGCTCACCCCGGAGGAAGCCTCCCGCGTGGTGCGCATGGCAGTGGAAGAAGCCGGAGACCGCGTCCCGGTGCTCGGCTCGGCCGGCGGGTCCACCAAGCAGGCCATCCAAAATGCGCAGGATTCCGAGGCCGCCGGCGCCCAGGGTGTCCTGTTGCTTCCCCCTTACCTGACCGAATGCGACCAGGAGGGCCTGTTCGCCCACGTCTCGGCCGTCTGCTCCTCAACCACCACCGGCGTCATCGTCTACAACCGCGCCAATGCCATCTACTCGGCCGACACCGTGGCACGACTGGCCGAAAAGCATGAGAACTTCATCGGTTTCAAGGACGCCACCGGCAACATTGAGCACATCACCAAGGTGGTGGCCAAGAATGGCGACCGGCTCTTCTACCTCGGTGGCCTGCCCACCGCCGAGACCTTCGCTTTGCCGCTGCTGCAGCTGGGCATGAGCACCTACTCCTCGGCCATGTACAACTTCGTTCCGGAGTTCGCCCTGGACTTCTACCAGGACGTGCGCAACCTGGATAACGCCGCCGTCACCGAGAAGCTCAAGCGCTTTGTCCTGCCGTACCTGGACATCCGCGACCGCGTCGCCGGCTACGGCGTCTCCATCGTCAAGGGCGGCCTGAAGGCCGTTGGCCGCGATGCAGGCTCGGTTCGCACGCCGCTTCAGGACCTCACCGAGGCCGACCTGGCAGATCTGGGCGCACTGATCGCCCAGGCTGGCCTCATGCCCGCCCCCGCAACCGTCTAAAGCACCACCACTTCCTCCCCCACCTTCCGACGCAGGAGCACTTATGTCCACGGATACCCAGCAACTCACCGGCCAGTCCATCCTCGCCGGAATCCCTACCCACGGCAACGGCGGCGAGGTGCGCGGCTTTAACCCCGCCACCAACCAGCCCCTGGAACCGGCCTTCTCGCTGATCGATAAGGATCAGTTGGCACTGGCCACCGCGGCGGCGGAGGATGCCTTCGATTCCTTCCGTGCTCTTGACCCGGAAACTCATGCCTCATTCCTCGAGACCATCGCGGCAAACATCGAGGCGGTGGGCACCGAATTGGTGGCCCGCGCCATGGAAGAGACGGGACTTCCCGAGGCACGCTTAACCGGCGAGCGCGGACGCACCGTGAACCAGCTGCGGCTCTTCGCCACGGTGGTTCGCCAAGGTGATCAGCACGGGGTGCGGATTGATCCGGCACTACCGGATCGGGCTCCCATGCCGCGGGTGGATATCCGTCAGCGCAAAATCCCGCTGGGTCCGGTGGCGGTGTTTGGTGCATCAAACTTCCCGTTGGCCTTCTCCACCGCCGGTGGGGATACCGCCTCGGCGCTGGCCGCCGGCTGCCCGGTCATCTTCAAGGCCCACAACGCCCACCCGGGCACCAGCGAAATCGTGGGCCGGGCCATCACCGCGGCCATCACCGAGTTGAACCTGCACCCGGGGATCTTCTCGCTGATCTACGGACCCGGCGCAAGCATCGGTCAGGCGCTGGTCTCCGATCCACGCATCAAGGCCGTGGGCTTCACCGGCTCCCGTTCCGGCGGCACCGCGCTAATGGCTACCGCGGCGGCGCGCCCGGAACCCATCCCGGTCTACGCCGAAATGAGCTCCATCAACCCGGTGATCTTCTTCTCCGGTGCTTTGGCCCAGGACGCGGCTGCCCATGCCAAGGCCTACCTGGGATCGGTGGTCGGCTCCAGTGGACAGCTCTGCACCGCCCCGGGGCTGGTGTTTGTTCCCACCGGTGCGGCAGGGGACGAGTTCGCCGCCGCACTTCGCACCGAAACCGCAAACGCCGCCGGTCAGACGATGCTCACGGCGGGCATCTACAACTCCTGGGTCCAGGGTGTGCAGAATCTTGGCTCCCAGCCCGGAGTCGAACTTCTGGGCCGCGGCGCCGAGGGAAGCGGCGAGAATGCCCCGGCACCGTCGATTTTCTCCACCAAGGTGGAGCAACTGCTGCATAACCCGGTACTGCATGAGGAGATCTTCGGTGCCGCCTCACTGGTCATCCGCTATGCGGATGCTGCGGAGCTAGCCACCGCCCTGTACAAGCTGGAGGGCCAGCTCACCGCCACCCTGCAGTTGACAGATGCGGATCATGAGGACGTCGCCGCGGTCCTGCCCATCCTGGAGCGCAAGGCCGGACGCATCCTGGTTAACGGCTGGCCCACCGGAGTAGAGGTCGGCCACGCAATGGTGCACGGCGGACCCTTCCCCGCCACCTCGGATACCCGCACCACCTCGGTCGGCACCCTCGCCATTGAGCGCTTCCTGCGCCCGGTGGCCTACCAGAACATCCCCGACGCATTGCTGCCGGCAGCGTTGCAGCGATCCAACCCGTGGAAGCTGACCCGCCGCATCGATGGCACCCTGAAGAATGCCGGGGAAAACGCATGAGCCTAGGACAACCCACCATCGCGAGCATCGAGGTGGTTCCGGTCGCCGGACACGACTCGATGCTGTTGAACCTTTCCGGCGCCCATGGCCCGTTCTTCACTCGCAATATCACCATCATCACCGACTCCGATGGCCGCACCGGCCTCGGTGAGGTGCCCGGTGGCGAAGCGATCCGAAGCACCATTGAAGAGGCTGGGCAACTGCTCATCGGTGCACCGGTGGCCAAGTACCGCACGCTGCTGCGCGCGGTGGCCACCCGCTTTGCCGACCGGGATGCCGGTGGACGTGGCACCCAAACCTTTGACCTGCGCACCACGGTGCACGCGGTCACGGCCATCGAGTCGGCACTGCTGGATGTGCACGGCCAGTTCCTCGGCGTTCCCGTTGCGGAGCTGCTGGGCGACGGGCAACAGCGCGATGCCGTGCCGATGCTTGGCTACCTCTTCTACGTGGGCAACCCCGATGACACCGATCTGCCCTACCTGCGCGAGCCACACGGCACCGATGACTGGGAGAAGGTGCGCCGCGAGGAAGCCATGACCCCGGAGGCCATCGTGAAGCTCGCCGAGGCAGCTCAGAAGCGTTACGGGTTCAAGGACTTCAAGCTCAAGGGTGGAGTGCAGGCCGGGGATGCGGAAGTTGACGCCGTCATCGCGCTGAAGCAGCGCTTCCCCGAGGCACGCATCACCCTAGATCCCAATGGCGGCTGGCTGCTCAAGGACGCCATCCGCTTGGGTAAGCGAATGCAGGGCATTGTGGCCTACGCCGAGGATCCCTGTGGCGCCGAGGGCAAGTTCTCCGGACGTGAGGTGGTGGCCGAGTTCCGTCGGGCCACCGGCCTGGCAACGGCCACCAATATGATCGCCACCGATTGGCGCGAAATGGCCCACGCCATCCGCACCAATGCCGTGGACATCCCACTGGCCGATCCGCACTTCTGGACCATGGCAGGTTCGGTACGTGTGGCCCAACTCTGCAACGAGTTTGGGCTGACCTGGGGTTCACACTCAAACAACCACTTCGATATTTCCCTCGCCATGTTTACCCAGGTTGGTGCCGCGGCGCCGGGCGAAATCACGGCACTGGATACACACTGGATCTGGCAGGACGGTCAGGGGTTGACCGAGGAACCGCTGCTGATTCGTGACGGCGAGATCAAGGTGCCGGATCGTTCGGGCCTGGGCGTGAGCCTGGATCGCACCCGACTGGCCGAGGCTCACGAGCTCTACCTGGAGCACGGGCTGGGCTCGCGAGATGATGCTGCTTCCATGCAGTACCTGATTCCGGGATGGGAATTCAATGCGAAGTCCCCGGCGCTGGTTCGCTAGCGCCACGAATTGAATAGCAGTAGGGACGCCGGAGTCGTTGAGCACAACGATTCCGGCGTCCTTACCGCGCTTAAACTCAGGTCTGGTCCGCGACCACGATCATCAAGGACCAACCGAGGAAGAGAATATGCAAGGAGTGCTCCAGGGGTTCACGATCGTACTGATCCTGATCTTCATCGGGTTGGCCACCGCGCGGTTCCTGCCGCGCAAGCGTGAATCCATCGCCACCGGACTGACCCCGCTGATTTACTACATCACCAATCCGGCATTGATGTTCACGCTGTTGGCCGAGACCGATCTGCGCTCGGTCATCGGAGTGTTCACTCCAATAGCCCTGATCACCGCCGCGCTGACCGGCGGGCTCTATGCGCTCAGCGCCAAACTATTTTTCAAGGTCCCCACGACCCGGCTCCCGGGCGCCGCGATGTCCACCAGCTACGTTAACGCCGGAAACATTGGCGTGCCGCTGGCACTCTATGCGGTGGGCAGTACCGACCCGGTGGTCTCGGTCCTCATTGCCCAGTTGCTGATGATCGCTCCGGTCTATCTCTGCTTCTTTGCCCTGGCAGCCCGCGCGACCGGCAGCCAAGAGAACAAGACTCCGTTGGCTAAAACCATCCTTCGGTCCATCGCCAACCCCGTCACCATTGCCACATTCATCGGTGCGCTCTTCGCCGCCTTTGATCTCCGTCTGCCCGAGGTCATTCACATTCCGTTGGACATGTTGGGACAGGCCTCCATCCCGCTGTTGCTTATGGCGTTTGGCCTCTCGCTTTACGGGCAGCGGCCGCTGGCGCAGAAATCACTGCGCGGTGAGGTGTTCCTGGCGACCGGATTCAAGATGCTATTTATGCCGCTGGTGGCCTGGGCGTTTGCTGCTTTTGTTTTCCATTTGCAGGGAACCGCACTGCTCGGGGTGGTACTCATGGCGGCGCTTCCCACCGCCCAAAACGTGCTGCTCTTTTCCCAACAGTTCCGCCTGGAAACCACCGTCGCCCGGGAGGTCATCCTCTGTAGCACCCTGCTGGCATTGCCCGTGACGTTAGTGATTACGCTGCTACTCGGGTAATCACGGCAGCTGTCTATCCCTCGTATTTACGACTGTCGGGTACTTCCGGTGAAAGATGCCGCCGTCTCGCTCGAACGGCTCCACGCCACGGGCCACTTCGCACCGCGGAGCACTGTTCCACGTGCGACGCTTGAGGCATGAACAAGAGCCGGATGTGGCTATCGATTATTTTCTTCGTGGTCTTCTTTATGTTGCTGTGCCTCTGCGGCGGTTTGGCGTGGTTCTGGTCCACCGGCTACCAGTGGTGGGTCGTGGCCGCCCTAGCGCTCGGATCTGGGGTTCTCACGTCGCTGAGCCTGATCGCACTGAATCGGCCGCAGAAGCGCTGAGGAATGATCACGGAAGTCGTCATCTGCCGGACAACGGTATTAAACAACTGTGGTGGAGACAAGGCCGACGGCCTTGTCTCCACCACAGCGCCAGTGCGAACTAGCTGATTTCGATCTTCATTTCCTCGTACATCTTCTGTGCAGCGTCCTCGGTGCTCAGACGTCCGAAGAACACTTCCAGTCCGTAGCGGTACAGGATGTCCTGCAGACCACTAAACCCGCGCGGTGGCACCGGTTCGGCGGCGGCAATTTCGTCTTCGATGTCGGCCATGAACTCGGCCGAGCGAGCGTCTGCTCCATCAAGGGCCGCAACCACTGCTTTACGCACATCGAGGTTGGAGGGAAGTCCGCGGTCTGCCAGGTTGAGCAGGCCAGCTTCTTCGGAGTTCACCATGAAGTCAATAAACTTTTTGACCTCTTCGGGGTGCTTGGTGCCCTTGGTGGCGGACATGAACATCGATGACTTGAAGAAGGTCTGTGATCCACCGGCTTCTCCGCTGCGGCCCGGCATGCGCAAGGGGACTAGGTCTTCACCGGAGGCGCCGGAAAGGGCGGTGAGTTGGTTGGTCCACCACATGCCCATGGCTGCGCCGTTGGTTCCGGTCAACGACCGGTCCGGGCCTGGGCTCTGGTCCTCGGCGATTCCCGAGGCGCTCGGAATGGCTTCGGCCTCCATGAGTCCCTTGAGCATTTCAAAGTACGAGACGGCATCCGCTGGTTCAAATCCGAGAGTGCCCTCGGCGGTAGTCAACGATTTGCCGTCCTGACGCAGCCAGAACTGGAAACCGGCTGGCTCATTGGGTCCGGTTGCACCAAATACTTTGGTATTTTTCGTAATTTTCGCGGAGATGTCACTGTAGTCATCCCAGGTCCAGGTCTTGTCATCGGGTAATTCGACGCCGGCTTCCTTGAAGAGCGTCGGGTTGGCCATCATCGCCATGGCATTAATTCCGGTGGTGATGCCGACAACGCCGTCCTCGGTGGTGCCATTGGTGATGGCTGCCTCGTCGAACTTGGAGACATCAACGTCCGAGAGGTCCAGCAATGCTCCACGGTCTGCGTATTCACGCAGATACTTGTCATCCATCTGAATAATGTCCGGCGCATCATTGGAAGCAACCTGCGTCGCCAGTTTGTCCCAATAACCACCCCAATCTCCATACTCACCCTGGATTTTGATGCCGGGGTTCTTGGCTTCGAAGGCATCGATAATCTTCTGGGTTGCCGCTGACCGCGACTCAGAACCCCACCAGGAGAAGCGCAACGTCACGTCTCCATTGGCGTCTGCGGCATTCCCGTTGCCGCCGCAGCCTGTGAGCGCCAGCGCGGCTATGGACGCCGCCGCCGTAAATTTTGCCAGTCGAGCGAATTTCATCATCGAATCCTCAAGTCTTGTGGTGGAGCACGGTCGCCCGCTCTTGGGAAAGCGGTTTCCAACACCGTATGTGTGATTGGAATCACCCGTCAAGTGCCCTGGCTATCTTCGTGATTCCTTTTGCGCATGCATCAATACACAATTGGCAATCATGGAAATCAGGGACAGAACGTGGTGCTTTCGCGCAAAATCGGGGTCCCGTCAATCACTCGAACGGAGGCAGCGTCTTCGGCACCCAAGAGCATGAGCGCCGCCTGCTCCCCCATGGAATCCAGGGGCAGCTGGACGGTGGTGATCGAGGGAATCATGTCTTCAAGCGTGGCGATGTCATCAAATCCGGCCAGCGCCACGTCCTGCGGAACCCGCAAACCGGCGCGGCGCACGGCGGTCAGCGCGCCGAGGGCCATCACGTCATTGGCGGCCAGGACGCAGATCTGTCCCTGAGCTATTTCAGCACCCGATGCATCGAGGTATTCGGTCATGACTTCCAACCCGCCATCGCGGGTAAAGACCCCTGGCAGTACCGCCAAGGCCGATAGTCCGGCCTCATCTAGTCCTTCAATAAATCCGGCATGACGATCTTTCACCGTCACCAGATTCATATCTCCGGCCAGGATCACAAAGCGTCGATGTCCAAGCTCCACCAGTTGGCGCACCAGCTCGGTGGCGGAGCCGCGGTTATCAACGCTCAGGCCCAAGGTTCCCGGCAATGGTTGGCCGATCATGATGACCTTGCCGCCATTTTTTCGGTAAGTTTCCACCGCAGCAATCAGCGGCTCATCGCCGTCAACGGTGCGCGATCCGGCCAGCACAATCCCCTCGGTCCGGTAGGACATGAAGGCGCGCACGGCTTCCATTTCGGTCTCGCCATCCCTGTCGGTGCTCGAGAGCATGACGCGCAATCCCGAGCCATGGAGCCCATGCTGCACCCCGTGGGCGATGGAGGAAAAGTAGGGGTCGGCAATGTCGTGCACGATCAAGCCCACCAGGCCCGCCGAGGAGCGGGCGAGCGCTTGGGCTTGAGCGTTAGGGAAGTATCCCAGGCGCTCGGCGGCACCGCGAACCTTCTCGGCAATCGCTTCCGCCGGGCTTCGCGAGGAGCCGTTCAAGACCCGGGACGCGGTCGCCGGAGAGACTCCTGCCTCACGGGCCACATCTGCCAGCCGTACGACCATCTGGAAAACCACCTTTCAATAATTTCGGCACGCTGCCGAAACCACACACGCCATTGTGACAGTTGACACGTCGATCTAAACGAATATATCTTGGAAAGCGCATTCCCACCCACTTTCCCAGATATACCGACCCGATTTCAGGAGTCAGAAGACCATGCCGGAAACACAAGTACTTCGTATCGCCATGAACGGTATCACCGGTCGCATGGGTTACCGTCAGCACCTCCTTCGTTCGATCCTTCCGATTCGTGACCAGGGTGGCATCACTCTGGCCGACGGACGCAAGATCACCGTGCAGCCCATCTTGGTCGGCCGCAATGAAGAAAAAATCCGAGAACTCGCCCGCATTCACAAGATCGAGCACTGGACCACCGACCTTGATGAGGTCATCAACGACCCCACCGTCGACATCGTGTTTGATGCCTCGATGACCTCCCTGCGCTCACAAACGCTCACCAAGGCCATCAACGCCGGCAAGCACATCTTCACCGAGAAGCCCACCGCGGAAACTCTCGAGGAGGCCATCGAACTGGCTCGGATCGCCAAGGCTAAGGGCATCACCGCGGGCGTGGTGCATGACAAGCTCTACCTCCCGGGTCTGGTCAAGTTGCGCCGACTCGTTGATGAGGGGTTCTTCGGACGGATTCTCTCGCTGCGCGGGGAATTCGGTTACTGGGTCTTCGAGGGTGACATCCAAGCGGCCCAGCGCCCCAGCTGGAACTATCGATTGGCCGACGGCGGCTCGATGACCACGGATATGTACTGCCACTGGAACTACGTGCTTGAGGGCATCATTGGCAAGGTCAAGTCGGTCACCTCCAAAACTGCCACCCATATCCCGGCGCGCTGGGACGAGCAGAACAACGAATACGCCGCCACCGCCGATGATGCCGCCTACGGCATCTTCGAATTGGAGACCCCCGCCGGGGATCCGGTGGTCGCACAGATCAACTCCTCGTGGGCGGTGCGCGTGTACCGCGACGAACTCGTCGAATTCCAGATTGATGGCACACACGGCTCGGCCGTTGCCGGCCTGAACAAGTGCGTGGCCCAGCAGCGCGCCAATACTCCCAAGCCGGTATGGAACCCCGATCTACCCGTCACCGAGTCCTTCCGCGATCAGTGGCTTGAGGTCCCGGCCAACGACGAACTCGACAACGGCTTCAAGCGCCAGTGGGAAGAATTCCTAGAAGACGTGGCCTACGGCCGCGAGCACCGGTTTGGTTTGCTGTCCGCCGCGCGCGGCGTGCAGCTGGCGGAACTCGGCCTGCTCTCCGCCGCCGAACGCCGCACCATCGACATCCCCGAGGTCGTGCTGTGAGCCTGGCAACCGGCACGACCCTGCTCCTGCCCTCATCCGATGGAAGACTGCGCGAGCACACCATGAAGGCCCCCGGCGCGTGGAGCAAGCCGACCGCACCCATCACCTCGCGCAACGTGTACGCGGCCGCCCACGTGGTGCCGCAGATGAATGCGGAAAATACTCCCGGATCCCCGGCGGTCTTAGACTGGCAGGCCACCCTGAGCTACCGCCACGAACTGTGGTCCTGGGGTCTAGGCGTTGCCGATGCCATGGATACCGCGCAGCGCGGCATGGGATTGGACTGGTCGGCCACCCAGGAACTGATTTCCCGCTCGGCGGCGGAAGCAGCTTCCGTGGTGCACAGCGCGCCGGCCGCACTACGCGGCAAAAGCGTGCGGGATCTGATCTCCTGTGGCGTGGGCACCGACCAACTGGTGTTGGAAAACCTCCCCACCGGCGACGCCGGACTTCAAGCCGTTCAGGCCGCCTACCTTGAACAGCTCGAGGTCGTTGAGGCAGCCGGTGCCAAAACCATCATCATGTGCTCCCGCGCCCTGGCCTCAGTGGCCCGGAATGCCGAAGATTACCTGCGGATCTACACGGATCTGCTCAAACAGTCCTCCCAACCGGTCATCCTGCACTGGCTGGGCACCATGTTTGATCCAGCTCTGGCCGGATACTGGGGATCCGCCGACATATCGGTCGCCACCTCGACGTTCCTGGAACTGATCAACTCGAACCCCGAGAAGATCGACGGGGTGAAGGTATCGCTGCTCGATGCCGAACACGAAATCCAGTTGCGGGCAGCCCTGCCGGCGGGAGTACGCCTGTACACCGGGGATGATTTCAACTATCCCGAGTTGATCCGCGGCGACGGGCAGCGCCACTCCGACGCCCTGCTGGGCATCTTCGCCGCCATCTATCCCGCTGCGTCGACCGCCCTGCAGGCCTTCGACGCCGGGGACACGGAGCGTGGATACCAAATCTTGGCTTCCACCCAAGAACTCGGGAAACACATCTTTTCCGCTCCCACCTTCTACTACAAGACCGGCATCGCATTCCTGGCCTGGCTCAACGGACACCAAAGCGGTTTCCAACTGGTCGGTGGCCTGCACTCCGGGCGCTCACTGACACACCTAGCCACCACCTTTGCCCTGGCCGATGAGGCGGGGTTACTGCGTGACCCCGCGGAAGCCGCACGCCGCATGAGCGCCCTACTCACCACCGGAGGAATCTGATGAGTTTTGAACTATCCCTGAACACCGGGACCATACCCAACCTTTCTCTTGATGAGGCGATTCGCTACACCGCAGAGGCAGGTTTGAGCCATATCGGTCTCTGGCGCCACCTGCTGGTGGACGGTGCGGAGGCAGCAGCCAAGGCAGTATCGGCGGCGGGCCTCAGCGTCTCCTCGCTGTGCCGCGGCGGATTCCTCACCTCCTCCGATGCCGAAGGTCAGGCGGCCGCGCTGGAAGAAAACCGGGAGGCCATCCGCGAAGCCGCGGCGCTGGGCACCGGCGAATTGATCATGGTGGTCGGCGGACTCCCGGCGGCAGCCCACGTCTTGGGTGGAACGGGCGACCGCGCCGACAAGGATGTAGCAGCCGCCCGAGCCCGGGTAGCTGACCGGCTGGCCGAACTGGTGCCCTACGCCGCAGAACACGGGGTCCGGCTGGTTTTAGAGGCCCTGCATCCGATGTACGCCGCCGACCGCGCCGTGCTCTCCACGCTGGATCAGGCCCTCGATCTGGCGGCCCCCCACGCCCCGGCAACCGTCGGCGTCGTGGTGGATACCTTCCATGTGTGGTGGGATCCGCGTCTTGCTCAGGCCATCACCCGCGCCGGGATTGAGGGCCGGTTGGCCAGTTACCAGGTGTGTGACTTCAACCTGCCGATCGCCAGCGACGCGTTGAAGTCCCGTGGCATGATGGGCGATGGCTACGTTGATTTCGCCTCCATTTCTCTGGCTGTAGCGCAGGCCGGGTACACCGGTCCGGTTGAGGTGGAGATCTTTAATGAAGAAATCAACAACCAGGATCCGGCGCTCACGCTGGCCACCATGAAGGAACGCTTTGAGCAATTGGTCTTGCCGTCGTTGCAGACTGCCAGCGCGCTGGTGTAACACCGCCTGACCCGGGGGCATCGATCGAACGTGGTTGCTGCCCCCGGCATCATTTTGAGCGTCGCGGATCAACTCCGTCCAACATCTGAAGGAGCGAGAATGAGTATCCCCGCTACACGCATTTGCCTCGTGGGCATTCGCGGTTTTGGCCTGCGCCACCTGGAAAACATCCGTGCGCTGGAAGCCAGCGGACTCGTGGAGCTGAGCTGTGCCGCGGATCAATGCGTTCAGGATGGTGATCAGCCCCTGGGTCCGAACGTACGGATGTACAACTCGCTGGCCGCCGTCGCGGCATCCGGGGAACCGGTGGATATCGTGGTGCTCGCAACGCCCATCAATACGCACTTCGAGTTGGGTATGATCGCCGTTTCCATGGGGGCGGATCTGCTCCTGGAAAAGCCGCCGACGGCAACACTGGCACAATTCGAGGAATTACTGGCAGCCTCCCGGCAGGCCGGGACCCGCATCCAGGTCGGCTTCCAGTCCCTGGGCTCGCACGCCCTGGGCGCCATCACCGAGCTATTGGATTCCGGGCGCATCGGTCAATTGCGGGCCGTCGGCGCGACGGGCATGTGGCAGCGCGACGCCGCCTACTATGCTCGTTCACCCTGGGCGGGGAAACGAGTCCTCAATGGGGTCCAGGTGGTTGACGGGGTGATCACCAATCCGCTGGCCCATGCGGTGATGACCGCCCTACATATTGCCGGAGCGCAAGAAACCACCGACATCCTCCAGCTGGAGACCGAGCTATTCCACGCCAATGACATCGCGGCGGATGACACCTCCACGGTCCGCGTCCAAACGAAACACGGCATACCCGTCACCTGTGTACTGGCCACCACCGCCGCCGAACAACAGGATCCGTTCATCACGATCTTCGGCACCGAGGGGCAGGCGATCTTCCACTACACGCGCGATGAACTGGCCATCACGGGCGCCGACGGGCAGCGCACCGTGCGCACGTTTGGTCGCACCGATCTTTTGACCAACCTGATCGCCTCGCGCGCTGATCAAAACATCAATCTGCTCAGTGGGCTGGAACGCACCGGCGCCTTCATGCGCGTGCTCGAGGCCGTGCGCACCTCCGACGATCCAACCGCCATCAATCCGGAGCACCTGAACGTGGTGGGTCAGGGACCCACCCAATATGTGGTGGTCCCGGGGATCGAAGAACTGGCGCAACGGGCCATCAAGTCCCCCGCAACGTTCTCCTCACTCGGCGCGCCCTGGGCCGCTCCCGCGCCCGCCGGAGAGCCGCTGCTGGTGGCAGGTCGGGAGGTCGCGGGGGTGCGACTGGGCACCGAGCTGTCCCCCACGAACTCACCTCGACCCTTCCTGCACCCGGTGTCCACGCTCACCGGCACCATCCTCACCGACCAGCAGCCGCTTGACCACACCTGGCATCTGGGTGTTGGAGTGGCCATTCAGGACGTTGACGGGGTGAACTTCTGGGGCGGTCGCACCTATACACGCGAGGCAGGCCGCTACATCTGGCGCAAGGACCACGGCCATATCACGCTGCTCTCCTCCGAAACGAATGAAGGGCGCCGCGACGATACCCTCGCCTGGATCGGGCCGGATGGACAAACCATTCTGGATGAGGAACGCACCATCAACGCGACACCCGGTGCCAACGGAACATGGGAACTTGGCTACGACTTCACCCTCACGCCGCACGGCTCCGCGTCGGTGGCCCTGGGTAGCCCGGGCTCCAATGGCAGGGTGGCCGGTGGCTACGGCGGATTCTTCTGGCGTCTGCCAGCGGTTGAGAACGCGGAGATTTTCACCATTGATGCACGCGGTGAGGAAAACGTGCATGGGTCCGTCTCCCCGTGGCTGGCCTTTGCGGCTGACTTCGGCGGCTCCGCGGCGACCCTAATTTTCCATGCCACGGATGATGATCCGTGGTTTGTGCGCTGCGCCGGATACCCGGGCATTGGGCGCTCGCTGGCCTGGGACAGCCCGGTGACCACCACCCGAGCGAACCCGGTGTCTCGTTCTGTACGGGTCATCGTCGCCGACGGCCGCCTGGGCGCCAACGAGGTTCTTGGGCTGTTGTCCGGGGCAGGCGTTCGGGCATGAGCCGCGTGGCGACGGTGTTGAACCCCGAGCTCACGACCAAGCACCAGCGTCTGCTGCTGATCCTTGAAGCACGTGGTGCCGACGCTCTGGTGTTGGATTCCCCCGCGGCGCTGAGTTGGTTCTTGGCCGGTGCGCGAACCCATGTTTCGCTCGCCGGTACCCCGGTGGCCCACGTGCTGGTTCACCGGGGCGGTGCCTGCCTTCTGGTCTTTAACAACGAAGCCGAACGTCTGGTGGCCGAAGAATTGCCGGCGGGACTAGAAATCTACTCCGTACCCTGGCACGCGTCGCTGGGTGAGTCCTGCGCACGCGTGGCGAAGGAACGTGGTTTTGCCCAGGTCTTGGCGGAGGCGGACGTGGCGCTGGAACTGCGGGCTGCCCGTGCAGCATTGCTTGACGTGGAGCAGGACCGCTACCGGCGCCTGTGTGTTGACACCGCCCGGATCCTGACCGATGTGTTGCAGGGTGCTACCCCGCACGACAGTGAGCGAGAGATTGCTGCCCTTCTGGCCGCCCGCGTGGTGGGTAGTGGCAGCGACCCATTGGTGGTCTTGGTTGCCGGGGAGCAACGTCTGGGCAACAGGCATCCACTGCCGACCGATTCCCCGGTGGGCAACAGGATGATGGCCGTGCTGTGTGCCAGGCGCGATGGCCTGATAGTGAATGTGACTCGTTGGGTCTCCTTCACTCCACACACTGCGAAGCAGCGGCGTGATGAGGAGGCGATCCTTGCGGTTGAGGCCGAAATCCTCGCCGCGACTCGTCCCGGTGTCAGCTTGGAATCGTTGCTGCCGGTGATCGAACAGGCCTATCCGCGCCACGGCTTTGCGCCGGATGAAATCATGCGTCATCACCAGGGTGGGCCCACCGGCTACGCGGGCCGCGATCCGCGCCTAGTGCCGGGTATCAGAGACACCATCGTGGCGGGGCAGGCCTTTGCCTGGAACCCATCGGCTCCCGGCGTGAAGGTGGAGGACACCATGCTGCTGGGTCATGAAGGGTTTGAGGTCCTCAGTGTTGATGAGCGCTGGCCCAGCGTGTCGGTTGCTGGGCTTCAGCGCCCCGCGATTCTGGAGCTCTAGAAAGACGCTCCCCCAGCTGAAAAGTGGGGTTACCCCGACTCCGGGGCAATCCCACTTTTTGTGGTGGGGTGAATAAGAAGAGGCACGTTCTCTTCACCCTGACGAACGTGTGAAAAGAACGTGCCTACCGTGCCTCTCTGGCCTTAGTGGCTGAGCACCGGCTTTGGCTGGTCCACCAGCTCGGTGCGCCAGCTGCGCTTGGGCTCCCAGCCCAAGACGGTCCGGGCGCGCTCGATACTAAAGGCGGGAGCGGTTCCGGTTAATCCAGCCGCCAATGCTTCGCTGCCCGGCACATAGTGCGGTAGCAATTCGCTGAGCGGTCGGGTAGCTAGGGCATCCTCTGCACCCACAAAGAAGGTGGACCCGTTCTGAATCGAATCCATCTTCGCCAGCAGCAACAAAAGGAAGTCGGTGACATCGCGGGCATCCACGTAGTTAAACAGCGAGGGTGCCGCGAGCTGTGGATCTTCGAGTCGTTCGGTAACGGTGTGCCCCTGCTGGGTCGGCGCCCCTTGCCATTCTTCCGGTGCGATCACGTAACAAGGACGGAAGGAAGCGAAGCGTGCCGTCTCACCGTACTCGGCGGCAAACATGGCAGCGACCTGTTCGGCCACCAATTTGGACAGACCGTAGGCATTCCATGGACGCGGGATGGTGTCCTCGGTGATGGGGAAGGAATCGGGTAACCACCCGGCAGGTGCTCCATAACCGATGACGGTGGGGCTGGAGGCCAGCACGATCCGCCGGCATCCCGCAGCCAGCGCTGCGGCGGTGACATTGTGTGCGATCGTCGCGTTGGTCTTCAGGATCACCGGTTCCGGTGCGCTGAAGGGCACGGCGATGGCGGCCAGGGAGATCACTGCCTCCGGACGCACCGAGGCAAAGGCCTCGAAGGTTTTCTCGGTGTCCATCAGGTCCACGGCGAGGTACTTGGCCCCGGGCTCCGGGGCCTCGGGCAGATGTTGGTCAACGGAGGTGACGCTATGGCCGGCGGCCAGCAGTCCTGCCACCACGCTGCGTCCAAGTCGTCCCGAGCCACCGGTCACCAGAATGTGTTCGGTATGTCCCATATCAGCCAGCCTATCGCCCCGCCGGAACAGGGTGCGCGCTCTTCGCCGCGCCCATTTCCAGCCCGAGGTCCGCCACGTCCACTGGAGATCCGGTGCTCAGCGAATCGTTGCCGGCAATGCCCACGGCAATCGCCGCGACCCCGTCACTCAGACCCGCGGGACGGGCATAGTCATCTTCGACGGCACCGCGGAAAATGTCGGCGAGCAGGAGCTTATCCCCACCACCGTGGCTTCCCTCGCCGTTGCGGATCTCCAGTTCCACCGCGGCTTCCCAGTGCCGTTGCACCACCAGCCGCTCGCCACGGCGGCGCACCAGAGAGTCCTGCCCATCCACCGAGACCGAGGGGTCCACCGGGGATCCACCGGCGGCCGGGAGCACCGCTGCGCGTTCGATAACATCCAACTCGAGTCGCCCCTCGGTGCCGTTGATGGCCACCCGGTAGCCCTCCCAGGGGCTGTGGGCGTTCAGCGAATAGGTAAGCAGTGCACCGTGAGCGTAGGTGACGGTCAGCGCCAGGTTGTCCTCGATGTTGATCTCGCCGCTGAACACGTCCTGGTCGCGACGGTAGCCATCCAGGTGTTCGTTATCTAGGTAGAGGCCCTTCAGTTTCGGGTCACTGCGCAAGTCCAGGGCAAACGGATCGGCCTGCGAACCTTCAAAGGTCCCGCGTTCGTGCTCGCGGTGCTGCCCGCGCTCCGCCGCATTCTCCGGACCGTAGAAGGCCAGCGATCCTGCGGCGTAGACGCGCGCCGGGACATCATCGAGCCACCAGTTGACCAAGTCAAAGTGGTGGCTGGACTTATGGATCAGCAGGCCACCGGAGTTCGCTTTCTGCCGGTGCCAGCGTCGGAAGTAGTCGGCCCCGTGGACGGTGTCCAACATCCAGGTGAAGTCCACCGAGGTGACCTTCCCGATTTGCCCCTCAAGCAGCGCCCTTTTCAGCGCGGTGTTCCGCGGGGAATAGCGGTAGTTAAACGTCACGATCACCTTGCGCCCGGTCGCCTCGGCGGTGTTGGTGATGCGTTGGGCGTCTGCGGCATTGATGGTCAGTGGCTTTTCCACCACCACGTCGGCGCCGGCCTCAAGGGCGGTGCAGATCATCTGGGCGTGGGTGAAATCGGGGGTGGTGACAATGAGCCGGTTGATGTTCTTCGAACGAATGAAATCGGCCAGATCGGCGGGGGCGAAACCCTCGATTTTCTCGCCGTAGCTCTGCTCGATGAGGTCCTCGAAATATTCGAGGCGGCCGGGGTTGGTGTCGCTCAACCCCACGAGTTCCGCCACGTCGGCGTGCTCACCCAGAATGGCATGGATGTACATCTCGCACCGATTGCCGGTGCCAACGATGGCGTAGCGGCTTCGTGCCTGGGGTGTGTCCTCGAATTGCACGTAGTGGGCCTTTCCTCGGTGGTTCAGTCGGTGGGTCTGCTGGAGGTGAGTGGTTTATTTCATGCCGGTGGTGGCGATGCCCTTGACCAGGAATTTCTGGCCCAGGACGAAGGCAATGAACACCGGCAGCAGGGTCACGATCGACATCGCAAACAGTGAGCCCCAGTTGGATTCGCTCGTGGCATCAACAAAGGCGCGCAGCGCGACGGGAACGGTGAACATATCCGGATCGGTCAGGTAGATCAGTGAGGAGAAGAAGTCGCTCCAGGTCCAGATGAAGGTGAAGATCGTGGTGGTGGCCAGGGCCGGAATCATCAGCGGCAGAATCACCTGGAGGAAGATGCGCGGGTGACCGGCGCCGTCGATGCGGGCCGCCTCATCGATGTCGCGAGGAATGCCGCGAATGAACTGCACCATCAGGAAGATGAAGAAGGCGTCGGTGGCCAACAGCTTGGGCACGATGAGCGGCAGGAAGGTGTTGACCCACCCGAGCTGCGAGAACATGATGTACTGCGGCACGATGATCACGTGGATCGGCAGCATGATGGTCATCAACATGATCGCGAAGAACAAGCCCTTGAACCGGAACTCGAGCCGGGCGAAGGCGTAGGCGGCCATGGAGCAGGAGACCAGGTTGCCGATGATGGAGCCCAGGACCACTATCGCGGAGTTGAGCATGAAGTGCCCGAACGGGTGCGAAAGTGAGTTCCAGCCCTCCGAATAGTTTTGCCATTCGAAGGTCTGCAGGAACAGTCCCGGTTCGCGGAAAATGACGTCGGTGGGGCGCAGCGAGCTGACCACCATCCAGAGCAGCGGGTAGATCATCACCGAGGCCACCGCGATGATCATCAGGTGCTTGAGCAGCGACCTGAGGACCGAGTACTTGGCCTTGCGTTCCCTGCGGCGCAGGGCCCGCAGGCGGTTGCGTTGTTCGCGGGGAAGTCGTTCCTCATCCAGCGCTGCCTGCGCGGCGATCAATTCGAATTGTTCATCCGCGCTCGTGGCTGCCTTCCGGTCGTCCTTGAGAGGGGATTTGATTTGCTCAGTCATCGTAGAACACCCAATACTTTGAAGCTAGGAAGTTGACAGCCGTGAACGCACCGACAATGACCACCAGCAGCCAGGCAATGGCCGAGGCGTAGCCCATATCGAATCGTCCGAAGCCCTGTTGGTAGAGGTAGAGCGTGAAGAACATGGTCGAGTCCGAGGGCCCGCCCTTGCCACCGGAGACGATAAACGCCTGGGTGAAGGACTGGAAGGCACCGATGACCTGCAGGACCAAGTTGAAGAAGATGATCGGGCTGATCATCGGCAGCGTGATGGTCACAAACTGACGGAATCGTGAGGCACCGTCGATCGATGAGGCCTCGTAGTACATCACCGGAACCTGGCGCAGGGCGGCCAGGAAGATAATCATGGGAGATCCGAAGGTCCACACGTTAAGCAGGATCAGCGTGCCCAGTGCGGTGTTTGGGTCCGAGATCCAGCCCGGACCCTGAATGCCGATCATGGCCAGGAACTGGTTAACCAGTCCGCTGGTGCCGAAGATCTGCTTCCACAGCACCGCGATGGCCACGGAAGAACCGAGCAGCGAGGGCAGATAGAAGATCGAACGGTAAATGGCCAACCCGCGCATTCCGCGGTTCAGGAGCAGGGCGACGCCCAGCGCTAGAGCCAACTGCAAGGGAACACCCACCAGAACGTAGATGAAGGTGACCTTCAGCGAGTTGTGGAGTCGCGCGTCCCCCATCATCCGCTCAATGTTCTCAAAGCCGCTCCACACCGGAGCCTGCAAGAGGTTGTAGTCGGTGAAGGAGAGGTAAAGCGACATGAACATCGGACCGATGGTGATGGCCACCAGCCCGATCAGCCAAGGCAACAGGAACCAATAGGCTGCCTTATTATCCTTGTGTTTGATCTTGGTCCGCCCCGAACTCCTTTTGAGTTGGGAGAGTTCTCCGAGAGCACTCATGAACCTGCCTTTGCTGTGGTGCCGCGGGCAGGAACATTGCTCCTGCTGGGCGGACGATGGACGTTCAACATGCTCGTTCTCCTGATTTGGGAAAGCGGTTTCCGGCGTTGCATCTACACTAAACGCAGCACGATGTGACGTCAAACACCCTAAGGTGATTTTTGCTCAAGAACGACTCCATTTCCGCACGCTCCACAACATCCCGGACCCGCCTAGCCCCTACTGGCCTAGGTAATGCGGGTGCGCGGATCCAGACCATGCCCATATGGCATCGACCCATCCACTTTTGGTTCTAGACAGCGCATGGACGCGACCCTATATTCGGGTGGTGTGGGAAGCCGCCCCATGTCCGCCCGGCAATCTGCCACATAAAAAACCAAACTTTCTGATGGAGCCTCCCCATGCCAGCGACAGATCCGCAGCCCGAGCACATCATTAGATCGGTGGAGCTGCTGCGAGTATCCATGCCCTTTAACGCTGCCCGCAGCACAGAACCGACGCACGAGAGCGTTGATGAATTCAACGCCTCCTCACGCACCTTCACCTCTATGGAATCCCTGATGGTCAAGGTGACAACCGACGGCGGACTCATCGGCTGGGGCGAGGCGTTCGGACACAAGGTCAACGAGGTTACCTGGTCCGCCCTTGTGTCACTGGTTGCCCCGTTCTATCTGAACAAAGCCGTGGATCCCGAGGCCCTGAACGATCAGGCGCAACGCGCCTTTCATGCCTTTGGCCGTACCGGTCCGGTCCTCTACGCCATTTCCGCCCTCGACATTGCCCTGTGGGATATCAAGGCACAAATCGCCTGCAAGCCACTGCGCCAATTGCTGAACCCCTCGGCCCGGAACAACATTGGCGCCTACGCCAGTCTGGTGCACTACGGCGAGGACCCCATCGAGGTGGCCGCACAGATTTCCCGCGGCCAAGATCTGGGCTTCACGGCCTTCAAATTGCATGAATCCAGCTATGACGCGATTGCTGCGGCCAGGGAGCAGGCGGGAGCCGAGGCGCCGCTGATGGTGGACGTGAATTGCCGGTGGAACGAGGCCGACGCGGCCGACGCCATCGATTCGTTCCTGCCCCTTAACCTGTCGTGGCTGGAGGAACCGCTCTGGCCGCCGGACGATGTGGCCGCGCACCGTCGCCTGAGCGCGCGCGGTATTCCATTGGCCGGCGGCGAAAATGCCTCGGGAGTCCAGGGGCTGGATGCGGCGCTGGAAAGTGGAGCGCTGTCCGTGGCCCAGCCGAGTCTTGGCAAGATCGGCGGCATCAGTTCCATGTTGCATTACCTGGAGCCGCGCACCGATGCGGCTGCCGTGGTGCCACATTGCTTCTACTACGGACCGGCGCAGGTTGCTACGGCCCAGTTCATTGCCGCCATGTCCACGGAGGTTTCCTTGGAATTCCCGTTGCTGATCTGGGACGAACATCTGCATCCACTGCATGCCGCCCGGGCAACAATTGATCTCCCGGACTCCACCGGTCTTGGATTCACCCCGGATCTGGAGGTGTTGGAAAAGTATTTGATCGACCGAATCGTCGTGTGCGACCCGGCACCCGTTGACCTCGCCGGACTCTAGGCCTGGCGCCACACCGCTAGGATATCCGTCGGTGCCCGACCCGCATGGCGGAATCGCTTCCCTTAGCTCACCTCACCACCAACAAAGGCCTTCCGATGTCTCATGATCAGCCGCACGATCTGTCCCCGCTGTCCATCGCGATAGTTCCCGACTCGTTCAAGGGAAGCGCCGGAGCCGGTGCCGTTGCCCGATCCATGGCCCGCGGGGCCAGTGTTGCCGCGGCGGCCGCGGGACGTGAGGTCTTGATCAGCACCCTGCCCTTCGCCGACGGTGGCGAAGGAACGCTGGATGCCGTTCTAGATGCATGGGACATGACCGCCCGTAGCGTGCCCACCACCGATGCTCTCGGCCGACCCATCACCGCACGTTTTGGGCTGTCGCCCGACGGTTCCACCGCCATCATTGAGGCGGCCGAGGCCAACGGTCTGCCGGCCGTCAGCGACGTGCCGCTGCAACCTCTGGAGGCCACCACCTTCGGCATTGGTGCGCTCATCACCGCGGCCTTGGATGCCGGCGCCACGGAAATCGTCTTGTGCATCGGCGGATCGGCCACCACCGATGGTGGCACTGGATTGTTGCGCGCGTTAGGTGCACACTTCCTGGACGTTGAGGGGCATGAGCTGCCCGCAGGCGGTGGATCCCTAGGGAAGCTTGACTCCATTAACGTTGCGGGCGTGGATCCACGAGCACGCGCTGTGTCGTGGAAGATTGCCTGTGATGTCACCAATCCGTTGGTCGGCGAGCGCGGGGCCGCCGCCGTGTTCGGCCCCCAAAAGGGGGCGAGCGTGTCTGACATTGACGTGCTGGATGCGGGGCTTCGGCGCCTGGCCACCGTCATTAGCGATCTCACCGGACGCCAACTTGATGAGGTTCCGGGCATGGGGGCTGCAGGCGGTTTGCCCGCATCGTTGGCCGGGTTCTGTGAGGTCGAGTTGGTTCCGGGGTGGGAGCTGGTGGCCCAGATCCTCAACGCTCGTGACATCCTGGGCAACGCCGACCTGGTGCTCACCGGTGAAGGCCGGCTCGATTCGCAGTCCCTGAACGGCAAGGTGGTTAACGGGGTGCGATTGGCCAGTCGTCCGGAGACCGACGTGATCGTGATTGCCGGCAGCGTTCAGCTCAGCCCCGAGGAACTGTCCGGCGCCGGAATCTTGGCCGCCTATTCCATTGCTCAGGGTCCGGCCACTCTGGCTGAACTGAGCGAGGAGACGGAAGAACTTATCGCGCGAACCAGTTACAGCGTGGTGCGCACGTATCTCGCGAACCGCTGAACGATCCCGCCAACACCCCCATCGTGGGCATGGCCACGATCGGCGCGCCCCCTGCCGCTGGACCTTTCCCCCGCGGGAAGGTCCATGATGGTTCCATGAGTGCTTCGATGTCCATCGGTGATTTTTCGCGGGCCACCAAATTGAGTGCAAAGACCTTGCGTTTTTATCATCAGGTTGGGCTGCTCATTCCAGCGCGGGTGGATCCGGTGAATGGCTACCGCTTTTATGACACGGAACAAATTTCCATTGCCCAGGTGATCCGCAATTTCCGCTTAATGGATATGCCCGTGGAGGTGATTCGAGGCGTCCTCTCGGCGCCCAGCCCCCACGACCGCGATCTTCTGATCGAGGGACATCTGGCTCGGATGGAAGCCCAACTCGAAGCGACCCGCTCCGCGGTGGTCTCACTGCGTGGCATGCTTTATCCCTCACTCGTTCCCGTTGAAGTGACCCGGCGGAGTCTTGAACCTCAGTTTGTGGTCATCATTCGCGAAACCATTAATCTCGCGGATCTCGGAGCCTGGTACACCGGTGCCATGGACGAGTTGGATGCGCTGGTGGCAACCGCGAAGGTCTCCCCCGGCGGACCACGCGGAGGTATCTGGGACACCGAGCTTTTCCTCAACGAGCATGGCGGTGCAGCACTCTTCATTCCGACCCATTCCCTTGTGCCGGGACTCCCCGGGCGAGCTCACTCCGAGCGCTTGCCCGCAGTTGAGCTTGCCGTGGCCACACATCGAGGAACCGATGACACGATCATGCAGGTTTATGGGGAACTCGGACGCTACGTCACGCGTCAGGGCATCAGCCTTGCGGGGCCCATCCGCGAAACATATCTCGAGGGTCAACCTGGTGGCTCGCAGGAGAGCGTCACCGAAATTGGCTGGCCAATCAGCACTACCTCTTCACCGCCGGCGGAGCTTATTTGACCCTCCCCTTAGGGGAAGGCCGAGGGTTGGATCATGATCAATGAAAATCTTTTCCCGGCGGCAGCAAGCTACTTCGATCTCATGGAGGGCAGCGATAAGGCCGAAGTCCTCACGGTGTTCGATCCCAACGCCGAGGTGATCGACGATGGCCACAGCTACACCGGACACGATGAGATCCTCGGCTGGCTCACCGGCCCCGCTAGCGAATTCACCATCACCAAAACGTTGATTTCAAGTAGCCGGAGTGCGCAGGGCATCATCGCCAACATTCGTGTGGATGGCAACTTTCCCGGCAGCCCGGTGGATCTACGCCATGAATTCATTCAGGGCAGCACCGGCCTGATCGGCTCGCTGACGATTACCGTCTGAGATCAGGAAGTTTCATGTGGGGCAGGCGGTTCCTTGGCTTCGGGGCTGAGCGAATTGATAAAGATCGTGCGCAGCAACTCCGCCGCGGGGTTGGCGGAAGATTCCTCCCACGCCAAGTACATGTCCGAATGGTTCAGGTTTGATAGTCCGTTGGCCCCGGCGATTTCCTCGAAGACCACGCCGCGCGGGGTGAACTCCATGGCGGTCGCCGGAACCAGCGTGACACCCAAGCCGGCTGCCACCAGGGCCAAGAGCGCAGGGATCTGACTCGCAATTTGGGCGATGTTTGGGCGGGCACCAACCGAGTCGAAAAGCCGAAGCACCAGATCATAGAAGTAGCGAGCCTCCCCCGTCGAATACATCATTAGCGGAAGACCGACCAGTTCCTTGATGAACACGCCCTTGCCGGTCACCAGGTCGTGGCCCTCCGGAAGCGCTACGACCAAGCGGTCTTTCTTGATGAGCTGAGTGACAACCCCGGGGCGTGTGACGATCGGGCGCAGGATTCCAATGTCGATGGCCCCCTTGCTCAGCGCATCAAGCTGTTCAACCGAAACCGCCTCGCGCAATACCAGCGTGACGTGTGGCAGGTGCTTGGACGCCTGGCTCAGGAGATCCGGGAGCACTGCCTGCCCCGCAACAGCGGTGTAACCGATGACCACGGTTCCGGCATCTCCGGTGGCGACTCGGGAGACTTCCAGGCTGGTCTTGGAGCTCAGGTCCAGGATGCGCCGGGCATTGGGCAGTAACACCCGGCCTGCGGCGGTGAGCTCCACCCGCCGGGAGTTGCGGATGAAGAGCTGGGCTTGGAGCTCGCGCTCAAGGAGTTGAATCTGCCGGCTCAGCGGCGGCTGGGTCATGTTCAGCCGGTCCGCTGCCGCGCCGAAGTGCAATTCCTCGGCCACCGCGACGAATGACTCGAGCTGGATCAACGAAAACATCGATTCACTCCTTGAATGATTGGTTGTCATTTTTAGCTTGGACAGGCATCAATGCAAGCTTCTAGGGTGAGTCTAACCACCGCCCACCGATACGGAGCACCAACATGTCGACTTCTGGTCCAGACGTCACGATCTTCACCCCCACGCCCCGCGCAACAGCAACCAATCGCGCCATCATCACCGAGGTCACCGTGACCCCGGTGGCGTTTGCCGACCCCCCTCTACTGAATTCCGTCGGCGTGCACGAACCCTTCGCGCTGCGAGCCATCGTGGTCGTACGCACCGCGGACGGCATTTACGGTCTGGGCGAAACCTATGGGGATGAAGCCCATGTGACACGCTTGAACCGGGCCGGCGCGCTGCTCATCGGCGCGGATGCGTTCAATATCAATCAGATTTCCGCACTGGTCGCCGAATCTCTGCTCGAGGATTCGGGGCTCGGCGGTCATGGCACCGGCGGCATGGTCACCACCACCTCCCTTCAGGATCGAGTCCTCTCGGCCTTCGACGTGGCCGCCCTCGACATCCAGGGCAAGATTCTTGGTGTTCCCGTCAGCACGCTCTTGGGTGGCGCGGTACGTGATGAGGTCGCGTTCAGCGGCTACCTCTTTTACAAGTGGGCGGGGCATCCGGGCCAGAGCCCGGATTCCTGGGGCGAGGCCCTGGACCCGGCAGGAATCGTGGCCCAGGCTCGCAAGATGGTCAACGACTACGGATTCACCGCGCTCAAGCTCAAGGGCGGAGTCTTCGAACCGGAGATCGAAGCGGCCACGATCGAGGCTCTTCGCGAAGCCTTCCCCGAAATGCCGCTGCGCATTGATCCCAATGGCGTCTGGACAGTTGAGACGGCCATCAAGGTCGGGAAGCGACTGGAGCCGGTGTTGGAGTATCTCGAGGACCCTTGCCTATCTATCGAGGACAACGCGGTGGTCCGTGCAGCGGTCAAGCTGCCGATTGCCACCAATATGTGTGTGGTCTCCTTCAACGACGTGCCCCCGGCGATCGCCGCGGGAGCCGTGGACATCGTCCTTTCGGATCACCACTTCTGGGGTGGTCTACGGCGCTCGCAAGGACTGGCGAGCATCGCCGAGACCTTCAAACTTGGTTTGTCCATGCATTCAAATTCGCACCTTGGCATCAGCTTCGCCGCGATGATTCAGCTTGCGGCCGCCACCAAGAACATCGACTATGCCTGCGACACCCATTGGCCCTGGAAACTGGCCAGCGACGACGTCATCGTTCCCGGCGTCCTGGAAATCAAGGATGGCTCGGTCAAGGTCCCCACCAAACCGGGGCTCGGTGTGGAACTCGACGAGGAGGCGCTGGAGCGGATGCATCAGCAATATCTGAAGTGCGGGCTGACCAAACGTGATGACACCACCTACATGCAAAGCATCCAGCCTGATTTCCAGCTCACCACCCCGCGCTGGTGAGTGCCATGCGTATCGTTGTCACCGACCCCATCATTTCCAGGTTCGCCGACCTCTTGCAGGAGACCGCTCCGGGGAACGACTGGGAATTTGTTGCCGGTCTTTCCCCCGAGGCCCAGTCGGCGGCGATATCCCGCGCCGAGGTATTGGTGTGTGCCAAATTGAGCCCTGAGGATGCGGCATCCTGCCCTGCGGGGTTGGTCCACATCACCGGTTCCGGTGCCGACCGGGTTGCCGTGGCGAATCTGCCTGCCGATACGGTCGTGGCGCGGACTTCGCATCACGAACGCTCAATCGCCGAGCACATCTTGATGGTGGTGTTGGCTCACCAGCGCCGGTTGTTGTCCGTGACCGATCAGATGCGCGCAGGCATTTGGCGTTCGGTGGCTACCGAACCAAGCACGGCCATGCACCGTACGTTGAATGAACTCACGATCGGGTTTGTGGGCCTTGGTGGGATCGGAACCGAAGCCGTGCGCATCTGCACCGGGCTGGGAATGAGAGCCGTTGCCGTGCGCCGGAATCCCGAAGCGGCGCAAGTAACTGACACCAATCTCCATTGGGTCAAGGCCATGGAGGACCTCCCCGAACTTCTGGCGGTGAGTGACGTGGTCGTCCTTTGCCTGCCGCTCACCGAGGAAACGCACGGGTTGATGGGAACCGAGCAATTTCAGCTCATGCGCAGCGGCGCCCTACTAGTCAATGTTTCCCGCGGGGCGATCATTGATGAGCAGGCACTGTATTTGGTACTACGGGAAGGAACCATTGGCGGGGCCGCCCTGGACGTGTGGTGGGATGCCCCGAACGGGACCGATGCACCCGAAGTGGTGTCGCGCTTCGTGGCGCTTCCCAATGTCATCGCCACCCCTCACTATTCCGGGCACGCCCTCCAGACCTTCGTGCGTCGCGCGACGGAAATCGCGCAGAACATCAACGCCTTCAACGAGGGACGCCCACCAAGCAACACCTTCGACCGCGCCCAGAGTGTGGCACCCTTCTAATCGCTTCCGCTCGCGTAAAGTCACGGGCGGCAAGGCAGGAAGTCTGTCTGAAGCAGGGAGCTCCCCCGGCACACTGCAGGAAGTGACCCAGGGCTGGCGGGCACCACCCCGTGCGATTGGCTGACTTTTGCTACGTGGTGGTTTAAGCTCGCCACGTAGCGAAACCATCGGAGAAGGGACCTTCAATGAGTCAGAATCGTGAAAATCCAAGTTCCGGGCATCTGCCGCCACCGAACACGTCGACGGAAACCATCGATGCATTGGGAAAACTCTCCGAAGCCCTCGAAGTCGTGGAAGATGCCCGTGGAAGTCTGTATCGGTTTCATCGTCTGACAGGCAGGGCAGACCTGGCGCTGGGCGAAGCCGTGGACATGTTCAAGGAAGCAGGGTACGACGATATCGCCCGCAAACTGCAGGACACCATGGTGGGGCGCAATGTCTTGGAAGGACGATGGACCTTCCAGGTCATGGAGGAATACGACGATGGGTACTACAAAGATTTCAAGACTCTGGAAGAAGAGATTCGCCAACAGCTCGTCGAGGGTCGCCGTCACCTCTTTGAGGCGCAAATGAAGGAAGATCGCCGAACTCACGGGCAACGCCATCACGAGGCCAGTCCAACGGAGGAACCATTGTGAGTAGGTTGCCCGCTGCCACTAACCCGAGGGTTTGTCTGCTGCGCGTCAAGGAACCGGCGAGCGCGTACGAGCAAGTCTTCGTTCCACACCTCGGAGATGCCTTGCGGTTGGTTGCCCTGTTGGCCATTCCCGCGGCGTGGATCGTTTCGGGTCCGCTCTCGGCACTGACGATGCTGCTGGTGTCCGGCGGGACGTGGGCATTGCGCTACTACTCCCGGACCCGGAGTGAGGATCTCGCGGGCCAGATCGTGTTGCTTCTCGGTGGGGCATTCAGCGTGCTGGGCACCTACAAGGTAGTCGAATGGTTGGATCTGGTAGTCCACTTACTGATGCTCGCGGTTTTGACCAAGACGCTCGCCAACATGCTGATCCATCATGCGATGTTGCCGGGTGCCTCAACCCGGCGCCAGGCAGCAGGAATCCTGGTGGCCGTGACGGGATTGGGAGTCCTGCTCGCCGTGCTTTGGGAAATCGGCGAATGGGCTGGCCACACCTTCATCAACCCGGACGTCGGAGTCGGTTATGAAGACACGCTCGGGGATTTGGTCGCTGGCTCCCTGGGGTCGCTAATCGCCGCATTCTGGTTCCACGGCTCGTCCCGTTGCAGCAGGGCATCATGAGTACACTCAGCGTGGTGGTCCCAGTACTCAACGATGCTCAGCATCTGCGAGTACTCCTCGACCTGCTGGCCCGGCAATCAAAGACACCGGACGAAATCATCGTCGTCGACAACGGATCAACCGACGATTCCGTGTTCTGGGCCCAGGCCGCGGGCGCAAGAGTGATCCACCAACCGCTACCCGGAATCATGGCGGCTGCCGCTGCAGGCTACGAGGCGGCGACGGGCGATCTCATCATCCGTTGCGACGCCGATACACGGCCGCCGAGCGACTGGCTGCGCCGGATCGACGAACATTTCACGCGTAGCGGCGAACTGGATGCGTTGACAGGTCCCGGTCGTTTCTATGATCTGCCTAGCCTCATCAGTGTGATGGCCTCGTTCTTCTATGCTTCGGCATATTTCCTGGGTATCGGCGGAGCCGTCGCCCGTGTGCCGCTCTGGGGGTCCAATATGGCGTTCCGCCGCGAAATCTGGCCGGCGGTGAGCGAACAACTGGATTTGGGGAACCTGAATCTTCATGATGACTTGGAGTTCACCTGCAAACTCGAACCCGGCGCGATCACAAGATTCGATAGGAAGCTGCGGGTTGGAGCCGCCGGACGGATTTTCTCCAGAAAGGGCGGTCTCCGTGATTCCGTTGGCGTGGCGCTGCGGACCTTGGAACTCAACGGCGCGGCGGCAGGGGTGTGGCGACGCTGGCACCAGAAGCTTGGTTCCGGGCGACTTGAGACGCGGTGAAGGATTCCTGCTTGTGCTCCGCGGACGGGTCCCGGAGCATTTGATCCAAGGGTCGGACAGCGGACGGCGGCCATTCGATTCCGCTAATCGTTGAATGCCGCCAAATCTTATGGCACTAGCGTCCGGGAAAGGTACACATGCAGCAGGCAAGCGCTTTCACCTGATACTGGGCCAGTAGCTATGGACGATGCCGTGGCCCCCATGTTGGAATGTCCCCATGACTAACTACAACATTGGTTACATCGTCGGTTCACTGTCCACCGGATCCATCAACCGCACCCTCTCCCAGGCGTTGATCAAGCTGGCTCCGGACAACCTTCAATTCACCGAGATCTCCATCAAGGATCTCCCGTTGTACAACTACGATTTTGACGCCAGCTACCCTCCAGAGGGCACGGCGTTCAAGACGGCCGTCGAGGCTTCGGACGGTTTGCTGATCATCTCCCCCGAATACAACCGCTCCATCCCCGGCGCCCTGAAAAACGCCATCGACTGGGGGTCACGGCCCTGGGGCACCAACTCCTTTGCTCGTAAGCCCACCGGCATCATCGGGGCTTCCCCCGGAGCCATCGGCACCGCGGTCATGCAATCCTCCATGCGCAGCGTGCTCAGCTTCTTGGACGCCCCACAGCTGAACTCCCCCGAGGGTTACATCGCCTTCAAGCCCGAGATCTTTGACGCCGAGGGCAATGTGTCCGACAGCGGGACCGCGGATTTCCTCGGCCACTACATGAGCGAATTCGGTGCCTTCGTCGCCCGCGTCCTGGACGCCAACGCAGAGGGCCACATCGGCGATGCGGAGCCGGTTCAGGCGCCGTAACCACAAGCATCGACACAAGGGCTGGGATCGGGACTCCGATCCCAGCCCTTATGCCGGGGTGCAGCGTCAGTTACGGAATCTGGAGAACACCTTGTACATGTAGTCGCTGCCCTGACGCAGCGCCTCGACGTAGATCCGCTCGTCGTTTCCATGCATCCCAATGAGCTGGTCGTTGTCCAGCACGTACGGGTAGACGCCATAGCCGGGAATGCCGCGCTCGCGCCACGGCGCCAGGGACGTGCCGGCCTCGAAGAGCGCGGGAGCAAATGTCGCATCCGGATAGGTTTCCTCCGCGGCACCACTCAAGGCTTTGAACAGCGGGGTGTTGATATCGGCCGGCGGGGTGGCCCAGGTCTTGTCGAGCTCGGCCAGCGTCTCTTCCTCACTGACTCCCTCGGCAACAGCCAGGGCAACCTCGACGTCGCGTTCGGCCATCATCTTGCGCACCTGGGCTAGGAATTCGCGCGGCTTCTGCCCTCCGGGAATCGCCCGGCAGTTGATGCGCACGTGAGCCGAGGACGGAATGACGTTCTCCTTGTAGCCCGCGTCCTCGATCACGAAGGCATGAGTGGTGCGCAGCAGGGCACTGTGCAGCCAGGGGTAGCTGGACTTGGACACCATGACGCGGGCTGCGCGCTCGCGGGCGTTCTGGCTGCGGGCCGAAAGCAGCAGCTGAACCGCACGCCTAAACCCTGCATCCACCGAGGCCTTGGCCAGCGCGGAGAAGTACTCGCGGGTCACCTCGGTGAGGTGCACCGGTGCTTGCCAGTCGCCAAGCTCGGCCACGGCACGGGAGAGCGCCACGATGGCCGAGTCGGGGTTGGGCTTCGAAGAGTGGGTGGCGGTCCCGGCAGCGGTCAAATCCAGGTTGAAGTAGACCTTGTCCTGTCGGGTCGCGGTGATGAGCATCGGGGTGGTCTTGTCCTTTTGTGCCAGGAACCAGCCGCCTTCGGTCAACACCATGCCGGCATCCAGCTTGTCCCAGTGGTTGGTGGCCAGCCACTTCGAGCCGAAGGACCCGGCTTCCTCGTCGCAGTCGGTGAGCACGATGATGTCCCTATCGAAGGTGGCGCCCTCGGAGAGGTGCCGCAACAGGGCGCTGATGGTCGCCGAGTTGGCGCCCTTCATATCCAGGGCCCCACGCCCGTAGACCTCACCGTCGCGCACCTCGCCGGAGAACGGGTCCACGGTCCAGTTCTCGCGTTCCACCGGAACGACGTCTGAATGACCCAGGATCAGCAGTGGCTTCTCGGTTCCAGTTCCGGGGATGCGCGCAATCAGGTGGACGTTGTTTGGCTGCGGGGTGTCGATGATTTCCGCGGCAACGCCCGCGTTCTCCCACACGGCCTTGAGCATCTCGGCATGCGGCCGGGTGTCAGCGCCCTTCCCGAAGTTCTGCGTGTCAAAGCGGAGCATGCGCTGGAGCAGGTCGAGCGCGTCCTTGTCGGCTTCCGGGATCATCGTCGCGGCCGCGGCGGGGTTCGCGCCGGCAGTTCCGGCGACGACGCCGGTGCCGGCGATACCCGCAGCGCCCAGAGCTGCGACACCACCCAGGAATGTGCGACGGCGCAGCGGCGTCTTTGCGGCTTCGCCCAAGTCACGTGTAATTTCCATGGTTTTACCCTCTTCTGGTCTTGTGCAGTGCGAGTGCAAGACCCACGTTTGCCGAGGGGACCGCGCCGGTCAATGGGTGAGCGGCATCACATGCGGCAAGCGGCCATGAGAGCGAGATGAGCGGCGTGTGATGCGCCTTCATGAAGGTTATGCGACGTTAAAACCACACTGACGTGAGTTTTTCATTGCGCGGCGAGCACATGCGGGGACCATGGATTGCAGGCGGAGGTTTCCAAGCAATATTCTCGCTCCCGATGGGTCATGACTGGGGATTTCTACTGTTCATACCGTCAGATGGGCAAGAACAAGCAAGCATATTTCGCCGGATTCCCTCTAGGCTTGCCATACGATTTGAGCGGCAAGTTTAGAGTCAATTCGGTGGTAAACCTTCAGTTCCCTTCTGTCTTACGGTGTTTTCGGGCCCTGCTTCAACAGATAGGACGAGGCTGCGAATCCGCTACAACCGCGTGACACACTTCGATCAACCGTTCCTAGATATGTAACCGTGGAATGTCTCTCCACCTTGTAAGAAAGCCGAGCTCATGACACTGGCTTCGCCACCGGCCAACACTCGGGGCAAAATTCTTCGTATTCACCGGGCCTGGCTCGTGGCCGCGGTGACGGTGCTTGCCCTCGTGGCGGCGGCTGCCTTCCGTTCCACCACCGGCGCGTTTTTTGAACCGCTGGAAACCGAATTCGGCTGGACCCGCTCGCAGCTTTCCACTGCGGTGACCATCAACTTAGTGGTCTACGGCCTGGTAGCACCCTTTGCCGCGACCCTACTGGAGCGCTTCTCCGCTCGTTTTGTTGCGGCAACGGCGCTGGTCCTCGTCTCGGCGGGAGCCGGCCTGGCCATCTTCATTACCCAGATCTGGCAGCTATGGCTGCTCTGGGGCGGCCTGGTGGGTATTGGAACCGGCACCATTGCCCTAGTCTTTGGTGCCGTGGTGGCGAACCGCTGGTTCGTACATCGACGTGGTCTGGTGATGGGAATCTTCTCCGCGGCCAATGCCTGCGGACAATTGATCTTCCTTCCCACCATTGTCCAGCTCAGTGGTCACCATGGCTGGCGTATTGCCTCGCTTTTGGTGGCAGGATTTGCGCTGCTAATCGTGCCTCTGTTGTTCTGGCCCTTTGCCAATAGTCCCGCCGAGGCCAAGACCACCGCTTATGGGGCGACCGACACGACGGTTGAGCAGCTACCCGCGGCAAAACAGCGGCCAACTGGCGGCGCCATGGCCGAGACCCTCGGGGTGCTTCGCCATGCCATGAGGTTCCGAGCCTTCTGGATCTTGGCGTTCACGTTCTGGATCTGCGGTTGGTCAACCAACGGCTTGATCCAAACGCATTTCATTCCCGCTGCCCATGACCACGGGATGCCTGCGACCACTGCTTCGGGGCTGTTGGCCCTTATCGGTGTCTTTGACATCATCGGCACCATTGCCTCCGGCTGGCTGACCGACCGGATCCGACCGTGGTTGCTGCTGGTCTTCTACTACGGTCTGCGCGGGATCTCGCTGCTGACCGTCCACTCGTTGCTCGGCCCCACAGTGGAACCGGTGTTGTGGATTTTCGTTCTTTTCTATGGTCTGGATTGGGTGGCAACCGTCCCGCCCACGGTGGTGCTATGCCGAGAATACTTCGGTCCGGTGCGAGCCTCGGTGGTCTTTGGCTGGGTCTTCGCATTCCACATGGTCGGAGCCGGAGTTGGCGCACTGACTGCGGGAATCGGCCGCGATATCTCCGGTAGCTACCTGATCGCGTGGATTACCGCGGCAATGCTCTGCTTCCTCGCCGCTGGCAGCCTGTTCTTCATGCCCGGATCGCGCAAGGCGGTTGAGGCAGCACCGGAGATCATCCCCGATGAGCTGGGTTCTTCGCGCGTGGAGTGACGGCGCGGAACGTGGCTGGACTCCACGAGCCAGCCACATTCTAAGTGCCGCTAGTTCTGCAGCGCCGCGCGGACCGCGGGCAGCACCTCGGTGGCCAGCAACTCGATCGAGCGCAGTGTTTGTGCCTGCGACAAACCGCCCAAGCCCACCTGGGCAAGGAAGCGGGTGTGGCCGAGAATTTCGTGCTCCCAGAGGATCTTCTCCACGATTTCCACCGGGCTACCTGCGAACAAGGCACCGCGCGGTGAGGCCCACGCGTCGAAGGCGGGCCGGTCCAGCCGGCCGGCACGCGGCATGTTCTGCCCGATATAGGAGCTGTAATGCGGGAAGAACGTGTTCTTTGCTCCCTGCGAGGTTTCCTCGACGTAGAAGTGCGATGTCACCCCGATTTGTGCGGGTTCCCAGCCAGCCGCCGCAGCAGAGCGACGATAGAGTTCGGCCAGCGGTGCGAAGCGCGGCGGGTCCCCGAGGATGGCCAGGTAGAGCGGCATTCCTAATTTGCCGGCGCGCACTGCGGAAGCGGGCGTTCCGCCGACGGCGGCCCAGATTGGCAATGATTCCTGGACCGGGCGTGGGAAGACTCCTGCGTCATTCAGTGGCGCGCGGGTGGTGCCGCTGAACGTGACGGGGTTTTCATCGCGGATCTTCAGCAGCAGCTCCAGCCGGTCATCGAAGTACTCGTCGTAACGCTGCAAATCCTGCCCGAAAAGTGGGAAGGATTCTAGGTAGGCACCGCGTCCGGCGGTGATCTCGGCCCGGCCCCCACTGATCAGATCCAGCGTCGCGAAGTCCTCGAAGACGCGGACCGGGTCGGCACTCGAGAGCACTGTGACCGTGCTGGTCAGCCGGATGTTCGTCGTCTGTGCGGCAGCGGCTGCAAGAACGACCGGAGGGGAGGACACAGCGAAATCCTCGCGGTGGTGCTCCCCCACGCCAAAAACGTCCAGACCGGCTTCGTCGGCAACCCGTGCCCATTCGAGGATGTCGCGCATACGCGTTGCGGGGTCCATCGGTTGACCCTCGGCGTTGCGGGTCAGCTCGCCGAAGGTAAAGATGCCGATCTCGAACGGATTGGCGGCACTCATGCGCCGACCGACACCTCGGCGCCAAGCTGAGCGGTGATGAAATCGCGCACGTCGTCGAGTTCTGCGGCGTTGATGCCGTGGGCCAGTCCCGGGTAGATCTTCTCGATGAGCGTGGAGTGGGGCGGCAAAAATTCGGCGGTGCGGGTGATCGCGACCGGAGCAATGACCCGGTCTACCGCACCACGGCCCCAGAATACCGCGGGAAGTTTTTCGCGCAGGGATTCGTCGCCCGGCTGACTTGCGCCGAGAACAAATCCGCCCAGGATCACCAGGGCGATAACCCGCTCGGGGCGGGTGCGCAGCAGCTGGCTGGCCATGAGCCCGCCCTGAGAGAAGCCAACGGGAATGATGCGCGTGGCCGGATCGACATTTTCCTCGATCCAAGCCCAAATGGCCGCCGTGGCTTCCTCGACCGGGGCCGCATCCGGAGCACCAGGTGTGGTGATCTCAAACCACGCGGCCCCGCCGTTGCCAAGTTCCAGTGGTGCGCGCAGCGATGCCCAGGGAAGGTCAAGACCGAGTGCCGGAGCCAGGCCACTGAGGTCTTGCTCGTTCGAACCGAACCCGTGGAGGAAAAGCACGACTGCGTCGGGAACGCCGTTGGTTATCCAGCCGGTCGAGCGTACGTCGCGCAGTGTGGTGGTCATTCGAGGATCATTTCCTTCGGCATTGGAGAGGTTGTGAACGCTTGCGGTTCTCACTCAACGATACACGATTTAGTTTAATCTTCAAGCATTAAAGTTGAGTTGATGCGGATTCAACGCGACCACGGTGCTGGTGTCCAATTTTCACACCCAACGAGAAGGCAACCAGCTCGCCATGAGGATTCCCGCGACGTAGGACCTCGTTTGAATCAACAGCGGTGAGACGCTGAAAATCGGGGACAGCATGACATGTCGGCATAAATTGCGTGAACTTGGCGGCACCCCAAGCCTAATTTTTCGAGTCGCTTGAACATCCGCTATATAACCCTCGCGGGGCAGAAGACCCGGTCAGACGAGATCGAGCTCGCAGCTACGGCATTCGGACATCACCGAGCCGCTCCCAGAGCACGCTGATTAGCCACCCGCCCTGGCATAGAGGGACTTGCCAGAACCCAACTAGCGAGCCTGCCCCGAAGAGACAAGACTCGCTAGTTGGGCCAATGCGACCATGTATTAACCAGCTATTTGGAAATCTTCCCCATCAAACCGGCGATCGGGCGCAGGAAGATCGGTTTGGCCAGGAAATAAGACCCGACCATAACCGCTACAGATAGGGCAAAGATCCCGAAGCCCAGCCATCCTGCGTCTTCGCGGGAAGCAAACATGTGGTTAAGGTTTTTCAGGGCGCCTGTGCACAGCACCAGGGCCACGTGCATGATGACAAATGCGGTGAAGAAGATCATGACGGGGAAATGGATCTTCCGTGCCGCTTCCATCGGATAGATCTTGTCCAGGGCCGCATTGCCCTTGGGCCATGCCGGACTCATCCGCACACCGGTGATGGCTGCCAACGGAGCCGCGATGAAGACGATGGTGAAGTAGGCAAGGACCTGCAGTGCGTTGTAGTTAACCCACCCGTTTTCCACCGGCCAGTTCAGCGAGGCATATTGCAGCGCGGCGCTGAGCGCGTTCGGGAAGACATCCCAACTGGTGGGGACGATGCGCATCCAACCGCCACTGACAAAGAGCATCACGATGAAAATCAGGCCGTTGAGCAACCACAACATATCCATGCTCAGATGGAACCATAACTCCAAACTGATTTTGCTGGGTTTGCTCCGCGTCTTGAAGATTCCCGTGTTTTTTCTGGTCCAATAGGCTTTGGGACGAGCCGTGGTACGAACCTGCCAACCCGAACGGATGATCAGAACGATGAAAAATGCGTTCAGGAAATGTTGCCACCCCAGCCAAGCAGGTATCCCTACCGGAGCGTTGTGCGGCAGTTCGCTGTGCCCCGGATACTGCGCCAAGAATTCCTGTACCGGCCCCAACCCCCTGGCCCACATTGCCACCAGGATCACCACCGCCAGCACCACAACGGCAATAAAAATTCGAGCTGCCGTCCCTACCCACTTGGATTTAGACTTTGGCGGCGGTTCCTGAGTCGTGGTCAACAATGACATTTCGGGGTTCCCTAGGCGCCGACGCCAACGCTATTGCGTTCTGCAATGGCGTTTTTGAGCTGCGGAAGGATCGTGAAGAGGTCTCCCACGATACCGAAGTCGGCTACACCGAAGATCGGGGCGTCTTCATCCTGGTTGATGGCAACTATGCGCTTCGCGGTCTGCATGCCAGCACGGTGCTGAATGGCACCGGAGATACCCACCGCGATGTATAGATCGGGAGATACACTCACGCCGGTTTGTCCCACTTGGTGGCTTTGCGGCACGTATCCCGCGTCAACCGCCGCACGAGAAGCACCCAGCCCGGCGCCCAGGATGTCTGCCAGCTCTTCAACAAGGGCAAAGTTCTCCTTGGAGCCAAGCCCCCGCCCGCCAGAGACAACAATCTTTGCCGAGCGTAGCTCGGGGCGAGCCGAGTTGCTGGCGGCAGGATGAGTTGTCTCAATAAGAGCCTCGCCTGAGGTGTTCACCTCCACGACCCGGACCTCCACGGTCGGTGCAGTGACCAATTCCGGGGCTTCGGAACCACTGGATGCGACCGTAACCAAAGCAATCCCAGCACCGACGGTGGATTTGGTGTTGTAGTTTCCCCCAAAGACCGAATGCGTGGCAATAATTTTTTCATCGGCATTTTCCAGATCCAACGCCTCGAGAATAAGCGGATTGCCCGTACGTGCCGCAAGACGGCCCAGGATCTCGCGGGCATCGGCACTGTTGGAGCCGAGCACTGCTGTGGGCCCGTAGCTACCCATGGCCTCAGACAACACCGCCACGGAACCTGCCGCAACTCGATCCTCAGCAGCGGCGGTTTCTCCGATAAAGATCTGACCGGCGCCCAACCCACTGAGCGCTGCGATGAGCTCCGTATGATCTCCCGGTGCGGCGGCCACGACGGCGACAGGACGCCCCAACCCCAAAGCCAATTTCACTAGATGGCCAGTATTGGAACGTGGTTTTCCGTTTGCTGCCAGTTCTATATTTACAAGAATATCGGTCATGGTGTGCATTCCTTTCAGATCAGGTTTTCAGCGCTGAGGTAGTCGGCGAGCTGTGCTGCTGCGTTTCCTTCGTCAACGATTTTGGTGCCTGCTGAACGGGCGGGACGCTGGGCGGCGCTTAGCACCGAATTGCCAGCGGAGTGGTTAAGCCCGTCAAGTCCAAGAGCAGCGGCGGAGTGAACAGCTATCGGCTTTCGTTTGGCCGTCATGATTCCCTTGAACTTGGGGAAGCGTGCTTCGCCCGTTCGTTCGGTGATGGCGAGCACCGCGGGAAGCGCGGCGGATAAGGTCTGGGTACCTTCCGCGTTTTGGCGTTCGCCGACAACATTTCCCCCGTTGAGCTCAACGGAGTTCAGGGGGCCAAGGAATGGAAGACCCAGGAATTCGGCGACCATGGCCGGTACCACGCCGCCTCGACCGTCGGTTGATTCATTTCCGGCGATAACAACATCGAAAGCTGCATGTCTCAGCGCTTGGGCCAGGGCACGAGCCGTAGTGAGTGCGTCGGAACCGACCAATTCTTCATCTTGGATGTGGATAGCCGAATCGGCACCCAAGGATAGGGCCTTGCGCAACGCTTCGGTAGAAGTTGCCGGACCCATGGTCACGGCGACAATCTCCACATTCTTGTCGGCGTCTTTCTTTTTAAGCGCTACTTCGAGGGCTCGTTCGGTAATTTCGTCCGCCACACGATCGCTGGCGGCGCGGTCGACCGCTCCATTGGATGCCAGGTGACGATCTTCTTCGGTGTCTGGCACCTGCTTAATAAGCACTGCAATTTTCATGGGTAATCCTTTCGTGCTGCTAGCGATTTAGACGGTTGCCGCTTCGAGGGTGACTACAGGGTTCTTTCCTGCAGCGGCTCGGTGCGTATAGGTTCCGCGGTCAAGGACTACGTGGTCGCCCACTCGGGTCTGGAAAATGGCGCCCTCCGCGGTGAGCCAGATGCTGGTAGTCAGCTCGTCTCCCGGTACGACAGGGGAAGCAAAGCGGACACCGAGCGATCCAAAGGCATCCGGTTCCGAGCCAGGAACAGTCTCCATGACAGCCCTACCAACAAACCCCATGGTGCACAGACCGTGCAGGATCGGCCGATCGAAACCAACCATTCGGGCCAATTCCGGATCCGAATGCAGCGGGTTTCGATCGCCGTTCAGGCGGTACAGCAGGGCTTGATCCGGAGAAGTGGATTGGCTAATAATTACGTCTGCCGCGCTGTCAGGAAGTTTCCATGAATCGGAAGGACCCGATTCGCCACCAAATCCACCTTCACCGCGGATGATCATTGACGTAACACTGACGGCCACCAACGCGCGCGTTTGAGCATCCAGCAGTTCGGTACTCATCTCAATAATCGCGTTTTTACCCTTGTCATACACTGCACTCATACTGCTGATGGGAATGACTGTTCCTGAGGTCTGCAGCGACTGGTGCAGCGTGACCGATTGCCCCCCGTGGAGGATCTGCGACAATTTGAAATCGCCCAGCTTATCCATCGATCCGCTGCTTCCTCCTAGAACCACGGCAAATGTCGGTAGCACCTGCTGCTGGACTCCGCGTGAGTTTTCTGTGGTGAACGAGAGATTACGGGCTGGATCGGGCACACCAGCCCCCACGCTCAACGCGTAGAGCAATGAGTCCTTCGAATCCCAAGAAAATGGGCTTCCTTCGGTTTTCTTCCCGACATTCTGTACGTGAATAGTCATGTTTTGTCCCTTCTCGCGGGCGCCGCCCGATGCATCTTCCTCACGCACCAATACGTGGCGCAGGTCACTTGTTGAATCAATACTATAACCAGATTCTAGTTCTTGTCCATGGATTAGGGCTCAAACGTCAAAATCCTCACCCTCACTCTCCATTGACGAGGTTGTGCGCTGCAGCAGAGGAGGCGAAAACGGCAGGGAGGGCAGGGTGCGATCGTGGAAATCGAGCACACCATACCCTCCCCGAGATGCGCAGAAACGTCCTGCTTCAGTCGGACCCCAGCGTTCTTGAGCTACACCGCTGCATCGATTCTTGTTCCGCGTCGCGTGGCCTTGTCCTCAGGCGTCTCTGGAACCCATGGCACCGGATTACGCTTTAGCATCAGCGCGACGATGACTGAGAGTGCCGCGAAGACCATGACAAAGCCGAAGGCCATGTTAATGCCGCCCTGCGACACCACTGTCGTTACTGGGTCCTGGTGACTGGCCAAGATATAGGCACCAATGGCGGTGGCCGTGGACTGACCAACGTTGCGCACCATCGTGTTGGTGCCGGCAGTCTCCGAGGTATGGCTCTGCGGCACGGCCTCAATCAGCACGTTCGGAAGCGCCCCGTAGGTCAGGGAGATACCGATACCGTTCAAGCTCATAGCTGCAACAAACATCACCACATTCCCGTAAGTGAGCATGATGATCGGCAGTACCAATGTCATCAACACCAGGCCGGAAATAAACACCGATCGCGCACCAAAACGGTGAGCCAATCTGCCGCCCAAGGGAGCAAAGAAGTACCCCAACAGTGCGGTGACGCAGCTCAGGATGCCGGCGGACGTGGCGGTGAATCCCAGTCCGAATCCCACGACTGTCGGGTATTGCAGCACCATCTGCGAAGGAACTGCCATCCCACCAATCGGGCCGATAGCGGCCAAAATCGTTGCTGTCATGACCAAAGCAATCTGCCGGTTCTTGAACATGCGCAAGTTGACGATCGGGGACTCGACACGCAGCTCCCACCATGCCCAGATGACGGCAACACCCAGGCCAAGACCCATAAGACCGATGAATTGAATGGAAGCGAAACCGCTCTTGGAGCTGCTTGAAAGTCCCAGAAGGATAGCGCTGACGGCGATGGGTAGTAACAGCGAGCCAAGATAGTCTGGCTTTTCCTTGGTGACGGTGACATTGTCACGGGGAATGAAAATGGCGACGGCGATCGCTGCCACGATGGCAAGAACTGCAGCGAAGGCAAAGATGCCGTGCCACGAGTAAACATCGATCATGAACCCAGCGATGAAAGCTCCACCGGCTCCAGCGATCAGTGCCGAGGCACCGATCATGGAAACACCGACCGGAATCCGCTCTTCATCCAAATGTTCACGAGCCAGACCGAAGGCCAGACCCATCACAGCACCGGCGACGCCCTGAATGGCTCGGCCCAGAATGATCATCCCGAGTGTTCCCCCGATCAGAGAAACCAGCGAACCGGCCCCGGCAATCACCAGGACGATGATGAGTACCTTTCGCCGTCCGTACATGTCGCCGAAGCGTCCGCCCATGACTCCTGCGGAGGCGGAGACCAGCAGGTAGGCGGTCACCACCCAGGCAACGGTATTTGCATCAACCTGAAAGTCCTTGATCAGGGTTGGCAGGGTTACGTACATCATGGAGAGTTCAAAGGCCGAGACAATCTCGGCCAAGATGAGAACGGAGACGATCGTGGCAAACCCCGGGCGCCGAAGCGTTCCTTTTTTTGGAACCTTGCGGCCTGCGAGTGTGGACATCATTGTCGTGCCTTTCGTGTGCGGCGGAAAAGAATGTAACGCCGCAGGACGATGATGTCGGGCGGCTGTGGGGCAAACTATCCTTTGAGCGGATCGGCAGCACTGCTGCGATTGAGCCCGCTCGTCACTCCCCGGGGCGCGCGGGAACCGCACGCACCCCACGGAGTTTTGACACAACCCTCAGACTCAAGGGGAAAAGCTAATGGGCTTGGTTTTTCACTGCCCATTTCCGTAGGCAACGGATTTAGTCCAGAAGAACTCCTCTAGTCCTTCGAGTCCACCCTCGTTTCCGTTGCCCGAAAGTCCGATGCCACCAAAGGGGCGTTCGGCCACGGCATTTGGTGCCCCGTTGACAACAACCTCACCGGTTTCTAGCGCCTCAACAAGCCGGATGGAACGGCGGGAATCGGAGGTCCAGATGTATCCGGAGAGCCCGTAGTCGGTGTTGTTAGCCAACGCAATGGCTTCTGTCTCATCGGTGAAACGCATGATCGCCAAGACCGGGCCAAAGACTTCCTTCTGAGCCAGTTCGCTGGCCGGGTCGACGTCGGCCAGCACGGTGGGCGGATAGTAGAAGCCCTCCGCCAGCTCACCACCGAGACGGGCGCCGCCGGTGACTAAACGTGCTCCTTGTTCTTGGGCACGTGCCACCATCGATTCGATACGGTCCACCGCCGCCTGATTGATGACCGGACCACAAATGGTGTCGGGCTCCAGTGGGTTCCCGACTTTGAACGATGAGGCAATCGCTCCGATCTTTGCAACAAATTCGTCATAGATCGAATCCTCGACCAGGAGCCGGGTCGGAAGTGCACAGGCCTGGCCACTCATGATTCCGAAGGACATGAATGTCGAGTGCATCGCGGCGGCATCCAGGTCGGCATCGGCGAATACCAAGTTGGCCGATTTGCCGCCCAATTCGAGCAGCACCGGCTTAAAGGTCTTGGCGCAAGCGGCAGTGATCTTTCGTGCGGTATCCGGGCCACCGGTGAAGCTCACTTTCTTCACCAACGGATGCTCCACCAGTGCTGCGCCAGCATCGGGGCCACCAGGGATTACGTTGAAGACCCCATCGGGGATTCCCGCCTCACGGACCAGATCGGCAAAAAGCATGGAAGAGAACGGGGTGAGCTCGCTGGGCTTCACCACCATCGAGTTGCCCGCTGCCAGTGCGGCAGGTACCTTCATCGCCAGGGACATCAACGGAGCGTTCCAGGTGATGATGGCACCAATCACCCCGTAGGGCTGGCGCAGCGTATGGCCGAAATTACCGCCGGCTCCCACCACCGAGGTGATGCGGCCCAACGGAAGTTTGTCCGCCCAGCCGCCGTAGTAGCGGATCCACTGCGCCGCGGCAGTGACGGTTGCCTGGCCGGTGGCGCTGGCCAGCCCGTTGTCTGCTGCGCCCAGGGCCACGAACTCCCCCGAGTGCTCCTCGACCAGGTCGGCCAATTTCAGCAACGCCTTGGACCGTTCGGTCGCGGGGGTCGAACGCCACACAGCGAAGGCCGCGTGCGCTATCTTCACCGCCTCATCAACTTCATCGGGACCGGCCAGCGGAATTAACGCATCAACCTGGCCGGTGGCCGGATTCACGTGTTCGTGAACACCGGCCCCTCTTGCGCGGGACTCGGCTCCGATGCGCAGAGTGACCGGCGGAAGCCCTTGTTCGGTGATGACGGACATTTCAGTTCTCCGGTTCGTAGCGCAGCATGGTGATCCCGGCTTCGGGATATTCGCAGAAGACAGGCTTGAGACGCATGCCCACCTGCACGTCGTCGAGTTCAATGTTGACCAGCTCGGTGGAAAACTTCGGGCCTTCCTCCCACTGGACCACGGCGAGGATCAGGGTGCCCTCGTTGGCGAAGTGCGGCGATGGCGGCCGGGTGGCGATGGTGTAGGTATACAGCGTTCCGGCGCCCGAAATTTCACGCCATTCCAAATCATCGGCCAGAGTACCCGGGGCCAGTGGCCGCGGGTAGAAGATGTATTCACCCAGCGACGGCGAATACTGGATCCGGATCTTGTGTTCCGCCAGCGCATCCCAGAACGGTTTGGTCAGCGGCGTGGGAACCGGCATCGGTCGACTCAGGACCGGTGGGGTGTATGAGGTGCTCATGGTCAAGTTCTCCTATTCGCCTTCGAGAATCAGTGCTGTTTGTTCGCTCATGATGCCGCCGTTACCCGTAACGAAGGCCCTGTTGCAGTCGTTGACTTGGGCTTCACCGGCACGGCCCATGATCTGCCGGGCACCGTCAATGACGTGGTGCATGCCTCCGGCGACTCCGGCCTGCCCGAAGGAAAGCTGTCCGCCGGCGGTGTTCATCGGGAAATCCCCGCGGTAGGTCAGGTCGTGTTCATTCACGAACTGCATGCCCTTGCCTTTTTCGGCAAAGCCAGCATCCTCGAGGCTCATCAATACGGTGATGGAGTAGCAGTCGTAGATCGAAACCATATCGACGTCTTTGCGCTCGATCCCGGCCATGGTGAAGGCCTGATCCGCGGCGTGGACCATCGGCGAGTACATGAGGTCCTTCGCGTAGGTCGGAGTCTTGTAGGGAACTCGTTCGCCGAACCCCTTGATCCAGACCGGACGATTCTTGGACTTCTCCGCCATCTTTTTGTTGCCGATGACCACCGCTGCACCGCCCTGGCAAGGCATGACGATTTCAAGCATGTGCAAGGGATCGGCGATCATCGGCGAGGCTAGGACATCTTCGATGGTGATCGGCTGACCATGGAAGATGGCATCCGGTGTGGCACACGCGTTGGTGCGTTGGTCAACGGCGATTTTGGCCATGGCCCGCTCGTCGTAGCCGAACTCGTAGCCGTAGCGCTTGGCGACCTGACCGTAGGGGCCGTTTTGACCGAGATTACCGTACGGGATCTCGAATTCGGCCTGCGGTGATCCATAGGCGTTGGATGAGGCGCCAAAGTACATCTTGTCGTTCATCTCAAAGGGGCGGCGTTCGTGGGTTGGAACATCGTGGGTGCCGGGGAACGTCACCAGCACCGCGTCGCACAGACCCAGTTCAACCGCCGCTGCAGCACGCCAGATAGCCGCCGCGGATCCAGCGCCACCGAGGTCAACGATTTCGGCGAAGTTCGCATCAATGCCCAGGTATTCGGTGATGGTGGAGGGGACGAACATGTCCGCCTCGCCTATCAGCGGGGTAACAATGCCGTTCACATCGGTGGCATTCAGGCCGGCATCGTCGAGAGCGGCCTTGGAGAGGCGAGCCCACTGTTCGAGATTAAACGTCTTCTCGCGGGCGAGCTTGCGCTGCGGTGGCAATTCGAAATAGCCAAGGATTGCGGCTTCTCCTCGAAGTCCCATGGTGTTCTCCTTCTGAGTTGTCGTGTTTCATGCCCCATGGACCCGTTTTTGGGCGCGAAAAACCGTGGGGGCGTTAGTTTTCTTGCTTTGTGGACGTACTAGTTGTGTGCGAGATCAACAGGTGGCGACAGGGAAGCTATCCGCAGACCGAGTTCTTCTTGCCATTGCCCCGCTTCCAGGAGTTGAACAAGGCCCTCCGGATAGTGCTTTGAAAGACTCTTGTGCCCGGGAGGGAGCATTCCAATTCCTTGAATTCCGGATGGCCCAGAGACCTCCGAGACCTCGCTGAGCACCAGTTCGGCGCCCTCGTTCCAGCGGAAGCCCTTTGTGTTCTTTGTCCCCGGCATCTCGAAGGTCGTGGCACCCAGGACACTGAGCAAAACGTCGCTTGCCTTGGCTAGGTCAGTGACCTGACCATAAATGATCGCGAAGTTCGAGGGTTCGGATACCGCTTGTGGCCACGGGCAGGCCTGCCCGAATTGGCCGTTCTGTTCTGAGAGCTCCTCGACGCTGTGCGGTGCATGAACGATTTGGGCCAGGAACCCCAGCCCGGTGTCCCGGGGGTGGAGGAATGCTTCCTGCCATTGTGGATGCTTCAAGTTCACCAGGATGGGCTCGATGCCGGCCTCGCGAGCCACCTCGATTGCACCATGAATGTCATGAACCTTAAAGGTGATGTGGTGGGGTGCCGCGTTGCCGGCATTTTCGTCGAGAAAGCGGCGAACGAAAGAATGCTCAGCGATTCCCGGCTCAAGAAGCTCAACTCGCATGTCATCGGCGAGTGAGAGCTGGCAGGGGCTGAAGACGTCCATGATGAAACCGCTGGCCCAGCGCGCGCCGAATTCACGGTGCAGGACTTCTCCTGCTGCACTCCACGAATCAACGGCGATGGCCAGGTGATCGAGCTCGTGGGCGCTCATCGGAGCACCTGCGCACGTGTTGCTAAGAGTTGGACTGCTCCAGCTGCGCTAGGCGCAGTCCAACCATGCTCACAAACCTGTCTCCGATGCGGACGGCTTCCTCCATGGTCTTGTCCCCGGCCGCCAGTCTGGCGACCAAATCCATCAGGACACACCAGACCATCGCTGTAATGTCGCCCGCCTCCTCCGCGTCCAGCAGGGAAAGATCCGCTCGAATTGGAGCTTCCAACACCACACCGAGGCGCTGCATGATGACCGTGATGTTCGGATCGGAGGTCGAACGCAGTACGAAGATCACCTTGTAGAAGTTCGGCTGCCGTTCGAACGCGGCCAGTGCCATGCGTAGCCGTCGAGCAACTCTCTCGGTGGTTCCGATCCCTTGGGCCCATTTCTGGTCGGCCTCGGCGAGGGGAACTGCCCAGTCGTACACCACGTTGGCATAGACCTGTTCCTTCGAAGCGAAGTACCGATACAGCGTTCCGAGTGCCACATTCGCCTCGGCCGCGACGTCGCGAATCTGAATTGATTCGTAGTCGTTTTTCCGCAAAAGCGACTTGGCTGCATCCAAGATTCGTTGCCGCCGCACCAGTTGATAGGCGGGAAGCTCGAGTAATTCGCCAGAGAGTTGTCCGGCCATCGTTCGCCTCCTGCTTGATCGTCAAGTGATTCTCCAACGCTACCACTGGCGAATTCGGCGTTTGGTCATTGAATTGCCTCATGATCAGGCCTTCCAGCGGATCAAAGCATCAAGTGCTTCGATCTGATTGCCGGCAACCCTCAGCGGGTTAATCTCCAGCTCTTCGAGCTGATCCCCCAGGCCAACGGCTATCTGAGAGATTCTGAAAATGACCGAGGCCAGTTCATCCAGGTCCGTGGCCTCGGAACCACGGAAGCCGGTGAGTAGGTCAATGCCCTTGAGAGATTCGAGCATGCGGCGAATTTCTGCGGGACCCACCGGGAGCAGTCGCAGCGCCGAGTCCTTGAGAATTTCGACCATGACTCCGCCAAAGCCCACTGCCAGCACCAGTCCCCACTGCGGATCGCGAACGATTCCCACCAGTAGCTCATTTCCCGCCGGACGCATCGGGGAAACTGCAATTCCCTGAACGTTTGCAAGCGGTGCCAGGCTGGCCACCGAAGTACGGATGAAATCGTACGCCTCGGCAACGGCCACGGCGTCGCGAAGCATCAGCCGCACCCCACCAACTTCGGTCTTGTGCGCAATGTCTTCCGAGGCCACTTTAAGCACCACCGGATATCCCATGTCCTCCGCCGCTGCCACGGCAGTGGCGGCCGAGGTCGCAATGACGGCAGGAACATACGGTGCACCGTGTTCACGCAGAAAATTCCCGGTTTCAATCTCGGTCCAGCTCTCGGCGCCCTCGGGCTTGGAGAGGTGTGGTGCCGCTGGGACTTTGGCGTCAGCGGCTAGCTCCGCGGTTCGCCTGCCCCACCAGGCACTTCGTGCCACAGCGGGAATGCCCCTATCAAAGGAATCGGAGGCGTGGGGGAAGCCATGATCGATGGCAAACTGGCGGCCGAATTCCGTTACCTCCGTGGGCAAGAAGCTCATGGCGATCACGGGCTTGGACGAAGCGGTGAGCTGGCGAAGTAGCTCGTCTTGTGTAGGTTTGCCCATGTCAGCCATCACCTGGTTGGCCGGCCAAGAGCCGTTGACCACCACGAAGTCGTAGTTGGGGTCATCGATAAAGCACTGGTTGGCCTTGGTCAGGATCGTGGGGTCCACAGAAATGTAACCGGTGGTGTCCATCGGGTTATTCACGGTGGAGAAGGAAGGCAGACCAGCATCGTGCAGTCCGCGGATGGTGCTTTCCGAGGGTGACGGCAGTTGAAGACCCACTTGTTCGGCTTTGTCGGCCACCAGGGCGCACATGGCACCGGATCCGGTCACCACGCCCATGCGATTACCCGGCAACGCGCCATACGATTCAATGATTCCTGCGGTTGCCACCAGGTCCTCAATGTTCTCCACCCGGATAACACCGAACTGCTTGCAGGCGGCATCGATGACGTTATCGTCCCCGACTAGGGAACCGGTATGGGCTGCAGCCACGCGGGCCGAGGCCTCGCCGCGTCCAGCCTTGAAGATGACTACAGGTTTGCCGACGGCACGAGCTCGTTCCACGACGGCGAGGAATTGTGCGGGATTCGAGATCTGCTCAAGATAGGCGGCAATGACCTTGGTATTTTCGTCGTCCACCAGCAGCCCCATCACATCGATCGCCGAAATCATGGCCTCGTTGCCCACCGTCACGGCGGTGGAAAAGCCCACACCACGTGATGCCATGTAAGGAAGCAGGTAGATGGCCAGTGCACCGGACTGGCTGGCAATGCCGACGCCGCCGGTGATGAGCGGCATGCGGGTCATGTGGCTGAAGGCAGCGACCTTCGCATGGGCATTGATAAATCCCAGGTTGTTGGGTCCGAGAATCAGCTGATCCGCGGCACGAGCGCGTTCCACCAGTTTCGCCTGCAACGCTTCACCCTCAATTCCGGCTTCTCCCAACCCCGCGGCCAACAAAATGAGATTGCGAATGCCCTTGGCACGAGTTTCTTCCAGAATCGTCTCAAGCGAATTGGTGCCGGTGAGCACAATGGCCAAGTCGGGAACTTCCGGCAGATCCTCGATGGAGGCAAACGACGCTTGACCGTGGCAGTCTTCCCCGCGGCGATTCACTAAATAGAGGTTTCCGGTGAAACCTCCGTCCAGCAGGTTGCTGTGCGTAAAGTGCGACCAGGTCGACTTGGAATTTGCGCCAATGATCGCTACCGAACGCGGCTCAAGTAATTCACGTAGTCGTGCCGTATCAAGAGTCGGAGTAGAAGCAGTTTCGCTTGTCAACGTTGTCATACGAAATGTGGTCCTTTCGGTGAAACATGCGGGTGGAAGAATTCTCTGCTGTTCTGGGGGGATGGTGCCGCGGTTTGAACTATCCGCGCGGCAGTCCAAGAATGCGTTCGGCTATGACGTTGAGCTGAATTTCAACTGTTCCGCCACCGATGAGGACTTGTGGAACCGAGAGCTGGCCGATCACCGCGTCTGCCGTGGCATTGGCCAAGAGCGCCGAGACGCCGGCCAAGCGTAAGACGTGAGTAGCAGCCTCCCGGGTGAGTCGAGCATGAGCGACCTTGGCAAGCGAGGAACCGAAGCCGGGTTGCATGCCGTTGACTTGGCGCAATGTTTCCCGCAGGTTCAAAGCACCGATTGCCGAGCTCATGGCGGCAATCCTACCCAGTGAGCCAAGCGCCGCCTGTTGTGTCCCAGCATGCTCGTCTGCACTAATCATGGCCCGCAGCGACTCTTCGGTGCCCACCGAAACGCCGGACGAGATCTGGGTCCGTTCATTCTGGAGTGTGGTGGCAGTGATGCGCCACCCCTGACCCGGCTCACCGAGCAGGAAATCGTCGGGGACGAAGACCGCGTCGAGGAAGACCTCATTGAATTCGGCGTCACCCGTGGGTTGCTTCAGCGGCCGAACGTCGATTCCCGGGGTTTTCATGTCGATCAGGAAGTAACTCAAGCCCTTGTGTTTGGGTACTTGGGTGTCGGTGCGGGCCAAGCAAATGCCCCAATGCGCCTCGTGGGCACCGGAGGTCCAGACTTTTTGGCCGGTCAGTTCCCAACCACCGGCGACCTTGGTGGCGCGGGTGGAAAGACCCGCTAGGTCCGAGCCGGCTCCGGGTTCGGAGAAAAGCTGGCACCAGATCAGTTCGCCGCGCAGCGTCGGCATCGCGAATTTTTCTTTGATGGCTTCGGTGCCGTAGGACAGGATTGTGGGCATCGCCCATTCGCCAATAACGGAGGAGGGCTGGGTCAGATTCCTGCGTGCGTATTCTTGCGAAATGACAACTTGTTCCGCGGGCGAAGCCGAAAGTCCGTAGGGTGCCTGCCAATGGGGAGCGGCAAGGCCGTTCTCCGCGAGGAATGTTCGCTGTGCTCCGTGCGAGTACCACCGCCCATTTTCGTGCTCATTTTCTAGGGTGGCCGCTTCGTCAAGTAGGGCCCCGATGCGCACCCGGAATGCGGGATCCTCATCGGCAAGCTCAATGTCGATGCGACGGTCACTGGCTACGGCAACTGCGCCGAGAGCTTGTATGCGCTCATCAAGCGGGGCGAGTTGTGCGCCCAGAGTCATGGCACGTCGCCAGTAGAGGTGGGCGTCGTGTTCCCACGTGAATCCGATACCACCAAAAATGCTTACTGCCTCGGTGATGGCTTCCACGCTTGGTACAACGGCTGCTTCAATGGCCGATCCGGCGGCCAGCGCTTGCTGGACGTCGTCCTGTTCCAGCGATACGACGGCTGACCAGGCAGCGGCGGTTGCCAGCTCGGAAGCGATGAGCAGATTTGCGCATTTGTGCTTAATGGATTGGAAGGAGCCGATGGGAGCACCAAACTGCTCACGCATCTTCGCGTATTCAGTGGTGGCCTCCACCGCCCAGCGCATGATGCCTGCTGCTTCGGCGGCGAGCAATCCGGCCTGCAACGTTTGGACATAGCTCGGGCTCAGGTCCGTAAGAATCGATTCTGGTTCGACGGTGAAGCCCTTCAGAGCCAAGGTCCCCGCATCTCGGGTGATATCGGTGGAGGCTTCGGCGATACGCTCGATGCCTTCCTCCGTTGCCTGAACCAAGGCGAATCGGGTTACCGATGCGACGGTAAATCCAATGACAAGGTACTCGGCCGATAGTAACGAAGTCACCGCGGCGGTACCACTGAGCTTCCAGCCTTCGGCCGTTTCCACAGCGGAGAGCGATGGCGTCGGCATCACCAGGGTGCCGGTCGCTCCTTCAGCGAAGAGATCCAAACCTCGGACCGAGGCCTTGCAGTCAACTGCGGCGGCCACCGCCGAGCTGGCCAGGACCGTTGAAACGAAGGGGCCGGGGACGAGGCTTCGAGCGAATTGCTCGACGACGATGGCGGTGTCAGCCACGGTGCCACCCTGTCCCCCTCGCTCCTCGCTAATGTGCAGTGAGTGGAGTCCGTTGTCCACCAATTCTGCCCAGAACTCCGGCCGGCCGCCGAGCGCGATGGCCTCGAAGTTTTCACGGGTAACGGAAATTGCTGCATACCGAGCCGCGAATTCGCTGACTGCGGCAGCAAGCTCCGAGTGTTCTTCGGTAAGGGAAAGCGGCATTGACTTACTCCAACGTCACGGACGAGATCTACCCCTAAGTGGGATATTCGTCGAGGTCTAATATCGGGAACTGAAACTAGACTCTAGTTTAATTTTGTGACTTGGGCAACACTTTTTGCCTTCTAAATAATCCACTGCAAGTGGAGCTTCCAAAACGTCGAAATCACGCAGCATCTTTAACCACAAAAGGGTGAGCCGAACCGGAGAAAACGAAGCCTCAACACCGTTTTCCTGCCAGCTCGACTCGCCCTTCCGGTGGCCATGCACCGCACCGCGTCACCCTCATCGCGCTCGGACTTCTTGGTCCACGGCGCGGCAGCGGCCCGACACCATGGCCCGCATCCCGGTTAGTCGGCCAATTCCTCAACCGCTACGCCATAACAGGATTCGGGATTCACCCGCGGCGGCAGCCACAACCCATGGGCCCTCGCCACTACTGCTCCGGCGGCACGTATTTCTCCACGAACCCAAATCTTGCGACCATCAACCCGCTCCACCGTCGCCACAATCTCCAGCTCCTCAAAGAGGGGCACCGCGTGGTCGTAATCAACCGTCAGCGATCGAGTAAAAATCCACGATCCAACGGTTCCAGCCGCATATCCCATGAGGTGATCCAGTAACGTTGCCACCATCCCACCATGAACGCGTCCGGGCGGTCCCTGATACGCCAAGCCGAGCGCTGTTGTGGTGCGCGCAGTATTGTCATCTCCCATGCTCAACTGCACCGGAGGCGCCATGGGATTCAACGCCCCGGAGACCATGGATCGGTCCGCGGCTCCATACTGCCGTGATTTACTCATGGCTTCAACCGGCTGAACGTGCCCGGCAAGCAGCTCCAACAACTCCTCTAGGCGTTGCGCCAGTACGGATGCGACGGGTGAATCTTCTTTGAGCCTGACCATCGCATCCACCAACAGGCGGGCACGATCGGCGGCCAACAGCAGGGCTTGACGGTGGTCCGCGAAATCCGTGTGGCTCGTACCAGAGGGGGGCCACGCCGCAGGCTTAGTCATTTCCGAGGATCAGCGCGCTGGTCGGAACGCCGGTGCCGGCGCTGACCAATACGTTGCGCGCGTTGGGCACCTGGTTGACGGCGGTACCGCGGATCTGCCGAACACCCTCGGCGATGCCGTTCATGCCGTGGATGTAGGCCTCCCCCAGCTGGCCGCCGTTGGGGTTGATGGGCAAACGCCCACCCATCTCGATGGCTCCGTTCTTGATGAAGTCCTTCGCCTCGAAGCGGCCACAGAAACCAAATTCCTCCAACTGGGCCAGCACAAACGGCGTGAAGTGATCGTAGAGCACCGCTGTATCAATATCTTCAGGGGTCAAACCGGTGTCATTCCATAGCTTGGCGGCAACATTGCCCATTTCCGGCAGCGTCCGGTCCCCGTCCTTGCGGTAGTAGCTAACCATGGAGTGCTGGTCATAAGCAGCGCCCTGGGCTGCTGCCTTGATGCTTACCGCCTGGCCCGGCAGATCCCGTGCGCGTTCCGGGGTGGTGATGACAAAGGCTTGGCCACCGTCGGATTCCTGGCAGCAATCCAAAAGGTGCAGCGGGTCAGCGATCCAACGTGAGGCCTGATGTTCTTCCAAGGTGATCGGCTTGCCGTAGAACCAAGCCTTCGGGTTGGTGGCAGCATGCTTGCGGTCGGCCACCGCCACGCGGCCAAAGTCCTCCGAAGTTGCGCCGGAGAGGTGCATGTAGCGCTGGGCGAACATCCCGACCCAGGAGGCGGGGGTCATCAGACCCGAGGGCAGCGTCCAAGCGTAGGAGGCGGCCCGGGCATCCGGTGCCATGCCCGCGGTGCTCATCGCCTGCCCAAAGCGGGCGCCGGAGCGTTCGTTGAAGGCGCGGTAGCAGACCACCGTCTTGGCCACACCGGTGGCCACTGCCATGGCCGCGTGCAGGATGGTTCCGGCGGCGGCGCCTCCACCGTAATCGACGTGGCTGAAGAAGTTCAGCTCCTTGCAGCCCAGGCCACGGGCGACCTCGATGGCTGGGTTGGTGTCCATCGAGTAGGTCACCATGCCGTCCACGTCGTGCGGGTTCACCCCGGCATCGCGGCAGGCGGCCAGTGATGCCTCCTGGGCCAGCTGAAGTTCGGAACGTCCGGAGTTCTTGGAAAACTCGGTGGCTCCGATGCCGACGATGACTGCCTTATTCAGCAGGTTGCTCATGCTGTTTCCTCTCGGGAGGGAATCGAAAGATCGATGGTGCCGGTGACGTGCGGGCCCAGGGAGTTGGTGCCGATGACCTTGAGAGTGATCTTCTGGCCGTCCACCGCTTCAACAGAACCGGTGAAGACCATTTCGTCTCCCGGGAAGTTCGTGGCACCTAGGCGAATGTTGATCCGGCTCATCCGGGCGGTGGGTCCGGCCCATTCGCCCACATAGCGGTTGACCAGCGCGTTGGTGGTCAGAATGTTCATAAAAACATCCTTGGTTCCAGCGGCAATCGCGACATCCTTGTCGTGGTGCACCTTTTGGAAGTCACGGGTGGCAATCGCACCGGTGACGATCAGGGTCGCGGTGATCGGAATCTTTAGTTCCGGCAGGGTGTCCCCCACGGAGACCGAATGCGGGCGGGCCAGGGCTAGGGTCGATTCGACGGTGCTCATGCTTGTCCTCCTACCGGGTGCGCCACGGGCAACACCAAGTCCTCATCCATACGTTTAATAGTGATGTCCACGTCCATGCCGATTTTTACGTCCGCACGTTCTACGTCCTCGAGGTTCATGATGACCCGCGGCCCCTCGTCGAGCTCGATGACCGCGACGATGTAGCCCGGCTCGAACGGGGGAACGATCGGGTGATACAGCACCACGTAGCTGTGGAGGATGCCGTGCAAGGACATAACCTTCGGCGCCCAATGCGTCGAATGACACTCGGGGCACATCGGTACCGGCGGGTGGCGCAGTTCGTTACAGTCGCCGCATTGCTGGATGCTCAACTCTCCGCGTTCGGCTAGGGACTCAAAGTAAAAGGCGTTATCCAGGTTGATAGCCGGGCGCGGGCGCAGGGCCTGGACTTGGGGCTGGGTCTGATTCTGGGCGTCGGATAGTGTCTGAGTCATCAGGAGCTCCTCTTTGCGGGGTTGTACCAAAGCGTGCGGAAGCGCATGGTTCCGACGGCTTCGCCCTGCTGATCGGTAAAGGTGGTCAGGGTGGTGATGAAATAGCCTTCGCCGAGGCCCGTTTGCTTGGGACCCACGAAGGTTTCAACCTTTTCTGTGGAGGTCAGCACATCTCCGGGAGAGACGTAGCGGTCATATTCTTGGTCGCAATTCACCGCAACGACGTTTGGGTAGCCGCAGTCGGCGAGAATCGCATAGGCGCGGTCCACATCGCTTTCGATTTCCTGATCCGCGGGATTGATCATGTTCCACACCGCCAACGCCGAGGGCGGGGCCACCACGTCGGGGTGGCCAGCAGCGCGGGCAACCTCGGGGTCGAGATAAATCGGATTGGACTCCCCCATCACCTCGCACAGGTGATGAATCATCGGCCGATTGACCTCATCACGGGCCACCGACACCCTTTCGCGTCCGGCGGAGATAATCTCGCCGATCTTCACGTTCGGATCGTTGCTCATACTGTCTCCTTGATATGGGTGTGTGCTGGTCGTAGGGGTAAAAGGTGAGCTCGGCCGTTGACTTCGAACTGCGCTTCTAGGGCCTGCGTTGCTCGTTCATCCAGCCGCGCGAAGACGATTTCCCGTCCCGGGCGGTGATAAACGATTTCGTTCACCAGCCAGGCGTCTTTACGCAGGATGGGCTTGTTGATCTTTTGCGTTGCCGTCACCGGTACGTCGCGCACAATGCTGATGAAGCGCGGAGCCCACTTGGTCCCCAAATCTGGCTGCACTTCGAGGAAAGCAGCGAAGGCCACTGGATCGAAGTCATCGGGGTTTTGCACCTGCAGTGTGGCCATGACCTGGTCACCGGTGCGGGCGTCGGGGACCGGGTAGACGGCGGCGAGGGTGACACCCTCGAAACGGGCCAGGACACGTTCCACCGGGGCTGCCGAGAAGTTCTCGCTGTCCACGCGCAAGCGGTCGGAGGTGCGTCCGGCGAAGTAGAAGAAGCCCGCCTCGTCGCGATAGCCCAAGTCTCCGGTCAGGAATGCGTTGCCACGGATGCGCTCGGTGCCGGCCTCGGGGTTCTTGTAGTACCCCTCGAAGAGGGACGCACCCGTGAGGTTGACCAGCTCGCCGATCGCTTCCTCGGCGTTGAGGATGCGTCCGGAATCATTGAGAATGGCCGGTGGGCATTGCTCCATCGTTGCCGGATTGATGACCGCGGCATCCATGCCGGCCGGTGGCAGGCCCAGGGAACCCGCGGGGGTTTCAGGGGTCCGGCTCAGGGTCAGTCCGCCCTCGCTGGAACCGTAATTTTCGGTGGGCCAGACGCCGAAGCGGCGGTGGAACTCGGTCATGTCCAATTCCGAGGCTTCGGTACCGAAGCAGGCGGCCAAATTGGTATGGGCTTCGGCGGATTTCTCCGGCTGGGCCAGAATGTAGGACAGCGAGCGGCCCACATAGTTGAAGTAGGTGACCTTGTACCTCATCAAATCCGGGACAAAGCCCGAAGCCGAGAATTTGCGGGCCAGCGCAAAGGTGCCGCCGGTGAACAGCGGATTCGCCCAGCAGGCGAAGATGCCGTTGCCGTGGAATAGCGGCATCGAGTTGTAACTGACGTCGTTGCTGCCCAGTCCCATGTGGCGGTACTCAGCGGTGCGACACAGCCGACCGGTCGTGCAGATGACGGCCTTTGGGTCTCCGGTGGAACCGGAGGTGAAGAGCAGGAGCAGGTTAGTGGATGGGTCGCCAGCCGCGGCAAGATCCGGGCGCCCTGTCTTGCGGTAGCTTTCAACGTGCGCTGCGAAGGATGGGGTACCAATGCGCAACGTCTGGCTTTCGGGGATCCCGGAGTCCACCCCGTTAAAGCAGGTCTCGAGCTCGCTGCTGGTGATCAGCATTTCGCAATCTGTGTAGTGGATGTCGCGGGCCAGTTCTTCTCCGCGGCGGGTCAGGTTGATGCCCACCACGGTGGCTCCGGCATAGGCGGCACCACCGATAGCGAAGATGTATTCCGGGTCATTTTCCAGCATGACGCCCACGTGGAAGGCCTTGCCTTCCTGGTGCAGCGCGAGCATCATATGCGCCCGGATCTTGCATTCGGCCACGACCTCGGACCAGGTCCAGATGCGGCCCTCAAAGAGTAATCCGGGACGATCATCGTCGGCTCGTAGGTCCAGTAGATCTCTGGTAGTTTGAGGTTTTGTCTCTTCAATGACGGTATTCATGCTTAATCCTTAAGGGTGAGGTGGTCTACCTGGGCGTCGGATTCCCGTGGATTGGCGATCTTTGTCGGTGGAATGAACAAGACAACGACAATGGTCAGAAGGCACGTGGTGATGAGCACGCCCGCGACGAGGAAGAATCCTGCCAACGAGACGAACGTGTTCTCGCCTGCTACAACAGGCGAGAACGCGAGCAGCAGGCCCACCACGGAGGCGGCTACTGCTTGGAAGGCCGTGCGTGTGACCGCGTTGACGGCCGTCGCGGTGCTGGTTTGTTCCGGAAGGACACATTCCACGATGACCGTAGGCATCCCGGAGTAGAGGAACCCGGTGCCAAAGACCGTGATGACTAGGCCGGTGAGCACCACCGGAAGCTGGCCCGGCGCCACACAGATAACGACGAGGCCAACAATCATCAAGAGCGAGCCAATCATCAGACCGATTCGCGCCCCGAAACGAGCGGAGATCTTGCCGATCAACGGTGAGATGGCGAATGCCGCTGCAGCTGTGATGAATCCGAGCAGGCCGGTCTGTGTGGCACTGAGCCCCAGCCCCACCGGCAAGTCCATGACACCGCCATCGGCCGCGGGGATGCTCCTCGGGGAGCGGTAAATCGTCACGGTCAGGATGCTCATGGTCCCAATGGGTCCCACGGCGATCAGCGCGGTAGCTAGCATGCCTAAGGCAAATTTGCGCTGGCCAAACATCCGCACATTGATCATGGGTTCCTCGATGCGCAGCTCCCACCTGACCCACAGCGCCAGCACGACCAATCCGCCAATCACGAAGGTAAGCACCGATAGATCGCTCCAGCCCCTGCTCTTGCTCAGGGTCAGCCCATAGAGGGTCGAGGCGATGGCGGCGCCAAAGAGCAGACCACCGAAGTAGTCGATCTTTCCTGCCGAGGCCAGGGTTTCCCGTGGCTCGCGCGGGATACCGAAGTGCACGAAGGCCGCGGCGAGGGTGGCGGCAATAGCAGCGGTCCAGAAGATGTAGTGCCAGGACGCGTAGTCAAGGAACAACCCTCCCGCGAGCATGCCCGCCGCTCCGGCGATGAGCGCCGAGGTGCTGACCACCGCGATGCCCAGGCTGACCTTCGCCGCGGGGAAGCTGGACCGAACCATGCCGATGGCTAGCGGCAGCACCGCGCCGGAGACCCCCTGCAAGGCCCGGCCGGCCACCAGCACGCCGAAGGTCGGGGCCAATGCGCTGATGACCGAGCCGACGGCAGAGATCAGCAGGATGGCAACCATGATCTTGCGCCGCCCAAACTGATCACCGAGGCGTCCCACGAATCCGGTGGCCAGTGCGGCCACCAGTGAGTAGGCGGTAATGACCCAGACCAACTGCGAGAGATCGGCGGTGAAGAAGTCCCCCGGCGTGTAGAGCAACTGCACGGCCATGGAGGTCTCGAAGGCGGCGATGACTTCCGCAAACACCAGGATCGCGAGTATTGAGCCGACACTGCGAGTGACCGTCGTGGGCTCAACGCGTGAACCCACACTCATGATTGATCCAGCGGAAGAATCACGTTAGCCAGTTCCTCTGCCACCTGCCCAGCGGAGCCCCACAGCACATCGAGTTCGCGAACCCAGATGAAGAAGCGGTGAATGTGGTTGTCCACATCCGCACCCATTCCCCCATGAAGGTGTTGGGTTGCGTGGACCGCACGGAAACCGCCCTCGCGCGCGCACCAAGAGGCGGTGAACGCTGCAAGTTCGCCCTCGCCGTCGTTATCCAGTTGCCACGCTGCGTCCATGGTGGTTAACCACGTGACCACCGAATCAATGTGGGCGTCGGCCGCGCGCATCGCCACCCCTTGGTTGGTGGAAAGCGGCCGACCAAACTGCTCGCGCTCCGAGGTATATGCTGCGGTGCGGCGAACCGCTTCCTCGCAGGCACCCGCGGTGAGGGCGGCGGTGGCGGTGAGCAGACGCGGACGGATCCACCCGGCAACCTCCCCGGCCGGGCGCTGTGCACCGATCAGGTCTTCGCTGGATACACGCACGTTGTTAAGGGAAAGTGCTGCGTGCTGCAGGTTGGAGATTCCCGTGAATTCATCCACCTCTACTCCGACGCGCTCAGCTTCGATGAGCGCCACCATTTCGGTGCCGTCGACATGGAACTGAACGAGCAGGTGTGTCGAGCTGGGAACAACATAACCAAATTCAAGGTGTCCGTTCAGCACCCACCCATCGCTGGCGACCGCCCCGTTAATACGCTGGCGAACCTCGGGCAGCAAGACACCTACCAGTGCGCTTCCCGCATTGATGTTTTCAAGGACGTCAGGGCGGTCACCGAACTCGGCCAGTGCGAGCGCGGCAACGGCGGTAGTCACGAAGGGGATGCGGCCGAGGTAGCGGCCCTGTTCGCGAGCGATCAGGGCCAAACCCACCATGCCCAGTCCGGGCTCATCCTCAGCCATGGGAAGTAGTGCCTCGAGCAAGCCGGCTTCAACGAGCTGTTCCCATAGGGTGGCGTCGAAGGCTTCACCCGTCTTCACCGAGGCCAGATGCCGATCATCGTCGCTCAGGTGAGAGAAGATCTGACCCGCGAGGTCAACGACCGACTGCTCGTCCTCTCCCAAGGTGAATTCCATGTTGGGGGCCTGCAACGTGCTCTGAATGTTTGCGGGGCTCATCGTGCCTTCCTTGCCATGCCGAGGGTGGTCCAGGCGACAATCTCGCGCTGGATTTCAGCGACGCCGCCGCCGAAGGTATTAATCTGTCCACTCAGGTTCATCAGGGCCAGACGCCCGGTATCAAAGCGCCACGGTGCGTTGGTGATGCGCGAGGCTCCGGTACCCACAATCTCCAGTAGAGAACGGTAGACGTCGATAACGGTCTCGGTGGCGAAGATCTTGGCCGCTGACGCCGATCCCGGATCGAGTTCCCCTCGGGTGGTGGTTTCCACCAGCTTCCAGTTCATTAGGCGCATGGCGCGCAGCCGGGCGGTGGAGGTGGCCAGCAGGTGGCGAACCCAGGGTTCGGCACTCAGTGGTTTGCCCTCGGCGGTTTGCTGCTCAACGACCCATGCGTGCACGTCGTCGAGCAAGCCCTCGCAAATGCCGCTGTAGGCGGCCAGCCCGACTCGTTCGTGGTTCAGCTGGGTGGTAATCATCCGCCAGCCTTCGTTCTCCTTGCCAACAACGTTGGTGACAGGAACGCGGACGTCGTCGTAGTAGGTGGCCGTGGTGCTTAGCCCACCCACTGTGTGGATCGGGGTAACGGAGAATCCGGTCGCCGTGGTGGGAACCAGAATCAATGAGATGCCCTTGTGCTTGGGAGCATCCGGGTCAGTTCTGGCGGCCAACCAGATCCAGTCGGCACCGTCGGCGCCGGAAGTGAAGACTTTGCTGCCCCTGATCACGTACTCGTCGCCCTCGCGAACAGCCCGGGTGGCGAGTGAGGCCAGGTCCGTGCCGGCCTCGGCTTCCGTGTAGCCGATAGAGAAAATGCATTCGCCGGCCAGAATCTTGGGAAGGAAGTAATCCTTCTGTGCTTGGGTGCCCTGACTCATGAGCGTTGGGCCAACGGTGGTCAAGGTGATCATCGGAATGGGAGCTTCTGCCCGATAGGCCTCGTCGTAGAACACAAACTGTGCGTCCGGGCCCAAACCCTGTCCGCCGTATTCGATGGGCCAGCCGATACCAAGCCATCCATCGCTGCCCATCTGGGCTTGGATTGCTGCGTGTACCGGGCCACCTGCCTCGCCCTCTCCACGCAGCCCTGCTCGAACTTCGTCCGTCAAGAGATTTGCGAAGTAGGTACGGAGCTCCGCGCGGAGATTTGTGATCTCCGAGGAAGAACGTAGATGCATTGCGTTGCCTTTCGTCGTTGAACAGGCGTTAGCCGTCGGCGACGGCAATGTGTGATCGAGATTACTTACCGGCCGGCAAGCAGTCAAGATATTGAAACACGGTTCTATTTAAGCTAGAGGGCGGGAGTGCCGCACACTCCCACCGGTACCGCTTGGGGATGAAGGGGAATTATCCTTGTGCTATATATCGACCGAATAAGAGAATAGATATGGATATATAATGCAAAATGAATAACGCAAAGAAAAAGGCCTACAATACGCCGAAAAGCCCTGCGAGATACTCATGCCGCCAGAAGGATGGACGCTTGACGGGATGGAGAAGGCTAAGATGCCGGTCACGAGCAAAACTCCACTACTCTTGCCCGGCGAACGCTCACCTAAAATGGAAAAAGCAGTCATTAGAAGATTGTTAATCAAATTACACTTGGTTAAAGATCTGGGCAGCGAAATCGATAAATAGTCAACCGGGCAATGCTTTCATTCATGGACCATCGAAACAGAACGACAGCACCTCTAAGGTACCTTCAGGGCAAACTCGTTCAAATGGAACATCAACGGTGCCGACCTCATGGCTGCGATCCAACAGCTCACTGCGGATCGATCAAAAAACGTCATTGCACGAAGGCGAAGCGTCAGGGAAATTCCCGATCAAGTCGGTGACCAGTCTCTCTTGGCGAGGCATGAAGCCGCCCCGCGTCGCGAGGTACCCGGTTTAGGACTCCAAAGTGTCTCGGATGAAGCCGTAGACAATCTCACGGCGACGCTCCGGAGCCATCCCCTTGACCACCGAGCGGCCTTTCTCAAACACTATCTCGCGATGCATCATATCCATAAGGAGCATTGCCCGGACCTGGTCTTCTTCACTCATGCCGGGAAGCATCGCGAGCTCGGTCGTTCGCTCTGCATGGCGTCGGATGCGCTCGAGGATTTTCTCTGGCATCCATGCTTGACTGCCACCGATCGCAAGGACCGCGACCGCTCGGGTATTAGAAAGCAAGAGCTGAGAATACGCGAGCATAAATTCCCACCGTTGTTCGGTGTTGGGAAAGCGTTCCGGGGTCTCCTTTAGGAGCCCATCGATCTGATCGAGCAGTGGGTCGAGGATGCCGGTGAGGATGTCAGCCTTGCTCTTGAAATGGTAATAGAGCGCCGCCTTCGTGAATTCCAGCTTTGAAGCGATCAGGCTCAGAGGGGTGCCCGTGTAGCCGTTCTCAACGAAGAGCTTTGCGGCAATATCGAGGATTCTCTCCTGCGTCGCTCGGTTTCCAGTTGTCTGCTTCGTCTTCACGTTGCTGTTTCCTATGACTTAGTTCTTGATCCCGATCCTAACGGTTGGAATTGATAAGAGACGAAAAGAATTGGATCATGGAGATCGAGTTGGCGCACCGAGTTGTCCCGAAGCCCGATGGCTCTTTCGGTTTCTCACATCCAGACGACCGTTTCATCTGGCCACAGCATTCGCCGAGGTAAACACGCTGACCGGCATTTCGCGCTGAAACTTCCACGTGATGGCAATGGGTTTTGATCCTTCGTGCTTCACGTAGTCAACCGTACCCAAACAGGTGAACGGCATGACGAGGCCGTCAATGTCTTTCGCTGCGTCGCGGGTAAAGAGCAAGATGTGTGAATCGTGATCCTTCCTGTTCAGGTAGCGCTGGCCCGTTGGGCTGGTTGTACTGGTTGCGTTTTGTGATTCCCAATGGAATAGGCGGGAACTTATCGCATAGTCCTTGTACAGAGTGTTCGGTTTGTGGACCGCCTCATCCTTGTCCAGCGTCACGAACAGTGCATCGGTGCTCGCTTGCGGGCACCAGGCCACCCCTTCGCGGTGGTTGACGCCCTTGCCCTGCTCTAAGGAACCGTAGTCGAGGGCCGCGAGAATCTCCGATCGCCAGTAGGTGGCGTGCGAGTACAGCGGGAGCTGTTGCAGGCCGAGCGGCAAACCCTTCGGCGCATGCGAACCGCGAGCCACACCTCGGGCAAACGCTGCTCGTAATTCCTCGACAAGGTATCCGTGCGCGCGAATCCGGTCCAGCCCTTCGTCGTAGGAGAGGTACCCATTACCGTCGTCCCAGAATGTGTAGAACAGCATGCGCGCAAATATCTGCTCACGTTGATCCAACTCCGTGTATCGAGGGGCAGCCTGGTCCAAGAGGGCGGAATACGCATCGGCGCGCTCGGCGTCGTCAACGTGGAGGAACCGTGTGACTCGTTTAAGTAGTTTAAGTTCCTCATCTTGTTCATCAGCAGTGATGGCGACAATGCCCACTTCCCCGGGCGAGCGCGTGGAGATTAGGCCAGCACGACGGATGAGGTCCGTCCAGGAATCACCTGTTTTGCGGTAGATGTCTTTAACATCCCGGCCCGATTCTTCAAGATAGTCATCCAGTCCGAGCAACCCATAGGACTTGATCTCACGAACTAACGCCGGCTTATTCAACTTGAGCTGCGAGCGGATGTTCTCCAGCACAATGGTTCGCGCCACCCGGTCGAGCATGAGCTGACAACCCGATGGCAGCCCAGGTGCACCATCATCGATGATGCGTTCCAGCTTCTTGCGCGGCACATCCAACAGGGCACGGTACTTGACGTCGAAGCGGAACTCCCGGCGTTGCTGGCCGATAAAGTCCAACACCGTGAGCACTGCCTTGTCATCGGCCCGGCGCAGGCCGCGGCCTAGTTGCTGCAGGAAGATGGTTGAACTCTGCGTGGGACGGAGCAGGAGGATGGTGTCGATTTCCGGGACGTCGAGCCCCTCGTTGAAGAGGTCGACGGCGAAAATGCAGTTCAGTTCGCGGGCTCGGAGTTTGGCCAGCGCGCCCTCGCGTTCCTCGGTAGTTGAATTTCCCGACACCGCCACCGAAGGAATTCCGGCTTCGTTAAAGACCTTGGCCATGTAGTGCGCGTGCTGGACCGAGACGCAGAAACCCAGCGCACGCATCAAGGAGGTGCTGAGCACCTTGTCTCGAAGTTCGTTGATGATCTTCAGTGCGCGGATGTCGTTCCCGGTGTAAACGTTGCTGAGCTGTTCAAGGTCATAGGAACCTCGCTTCCATTCGATGGCGGTCAGGTCGACATCGTCTGCCACCCCGAAGTAGTGGAAGGGAACCAGCAGGTCGGCGTCCAGTGCATCCCACAGGCGTAGTTCAGAGGCGATCTTTCCGTCAAAGTAGGTGTCGGCAACGTTGATGCCGTCACCGCGTTCGGGTGTTGCCGTAAGACCCAGGAGTTCGATGGGCCTCAGGTGCTCAATAAGCCTGCGGTAGGAGTTTGCCTCTGCATGGTGGAACTCGTCGATCACCACAATTTCAAAGGCACGGGGTTTGATCTTGGCGAGTCCGAAGGCGGCCAGCGACTGGACGCTGGCGAACACATGTTTCCAGGCCTCCGGTTTTTGTCCGTCCACGAACAGTTCGCCGAAGGAACCTTTACCGAGGACCTTGCGGTATGTTTTGAGTGATTGCTCGAGGATTTCCTTGCGGTGCGCCACGAACAAGAGCGTAAGCTCCCGACCAGCGGCTTCGCAGAGGCGTTTGTAGTCCAGCGCAGCGAGCACGGTCTTACCCGTGCCCGTCGCGGCAACCACCAGGTTTCGATGTTCATTGCGGTTGGTACGGGCAGCCTCGAGTTCTTCCAGCATTTCCTTCTGGTGCAGCAGCGGAAGTACTTCCAGCCCTGTGGAACCGAGCATTCGTTCCGCCGTTGTTCCACCTGCCCGCTTCAACGCTGCGTCCAGGCGTTCGGCGTCAGTATCGGGATCGTAAGGAACGAAGGCGTCATCCTCCCAATAGCTGTCAAAGGTCAACGCAAACTTTTGCAACACCGCAGGAGTTGCTACGCCTGAGAGCCGCACATTCCATTCAAGTCCGTCAAGCAACGCCGGTCGGCTGAGATTGGAGCTTCCAACATATGCGGTGTCAAACCCGGAATTCCGGTGGAACATCCACGCCTTCGCATGAAGTCTCGTCGCATTGGTCTCGTAGTTAATACGAACTTCTGCGCCAAATCGACGAACCAGCTCATCGATGGCGTGGCGTTGCGTTGCGCCCATGTAGGTCGTGGTGATGACCCGTATCGGGATGCCGTAATCCTTAAGCGCTTCCAGCGATTCCGAAAGGAGCCGCAAGCCTTCCCACTTGATGAACGCACACAAGAGATCAACGCGGTCGGCTGAGGAGAGTTCGGCTCGTAGTTCAGCTGCCAGTTGCGGGTCTTCACGACTGTTCGTGAGCAGAGCAGCAGAGCTTAGTGACGTCTGCGGTCGTTTGAGCGACCGAGTCCGGAGCTCATCGTTGCGTTGTATCTCCATGAGTTTTTGGGGACCGGGGAGGACATCTTCTGTGTGCCCAACAAGTTCAAGAATTTGATTGGTCAGAGTGACCATCTGTACCGGTTCGAGCGACTCGAGACGAGCCTCAATTGCGCGCCCTAGAAAACGTGCAAGTTCACCTGGTGCTTCCTCGGCCTCCACAGACTCCACCAACCGCGTGAAACCGTGCAACGATGCCAATCGACCAGCCAAGTGATCGGTAATTAGACTCTCGAAAATTCCTTCACCCAAGTCGAACGGGCTATTCTGCCCAGGTTTGTCCATCTTGCCAGGCTACTCGAACTAGGTATCTGTTTGAGGGATCAACACTTGGGGCCAACGATCCTTACTCTCGAAGTTTCCGGTTCTAATTCTGGTGATTCATTGCAAGTGGATTGACTGACAAAAATTGCGCCACTGAGAACGTGTCCCCTTATGACCATCCCCCACCGCGACACCCGGGCACCAAAAATCAGAGGGTCAAATACGTTGAAAATTCAAGGAACCCTGATTACCAATCCAAAGAATTGAGTCATACCTATTATCGGGATGACGTCCCACTTTCAATAAATCAACTATAAGTCACATCACACCCCCGAATGCAACCCACGTCACACGATCTTGTATCGCGGCAGGTGAGTGCGGAAGTCATGCAAGACTTATTGCATGGAAAAACCGACCGGAGCCAAGACCCTCGAGCGTGGCCTTGATCTGCTGGACCACGTGGCAGCCGGCGTCGATCGGCTGGACGACATCGCTGCTGCGGCCGGCCTGAGCCGCTCCTCAACTCACCGCATGCTGACCTCTTTGGTAGCCGGGCGCTACCTCTCCCTGGGCCCGGATAACCGCTATCGACTCGGTCTCAAACTCATGGAACTCGGCGCCCAGACCCAGCGCAGCCTGAACCTGCCCGAGGAAATCCAATCCCGGCTGGCAGAGATCGCCGACGTCACCCGCGACACCACACACTTGGGCATTCTGGAGGCCGACGACGTCCTTTACCTGGCCAAGGCCCGCGGCAGCCGGGGCATCGAAATGGCCTCGCGCCCAGGCGGGCGATTGCGCGCGCAGAACACCGCGATGGGAAAGATGATCCTGTCCTTCCGACCCCGTGCCGAGGCGCTGACGCATTTTGACCCCACCGCCACCATCACCGATTTCTCGCTCAAGACCGTGGAGGACTTTGACCGCGAGATGAACCTGGTTCGCGAACGCGGCTATTCGCTGGATAACCAGGAAAACGAACTCGGCATCATCTGCGTGGCCATCCCCATTCCGGATCTGAGCGGCCAGCCCGTCGCCTCGATCTCGGTGTCGGCACCCAGCGTCTACATGACCGAGGAGCGAATCGCCTACCTCGTGGCGCTGTTGAACTCGCACGCGCCCCAGATCACCAGCTGCCTGCCGCCAGGGTTCAAAGACTCTTGGGAATAGCCGAAACACCGTCGAGGGCGTAGTTTTGCTGCCCTTCCCATTCTTCAGTGACCAACTATGAGATGCTCACAAAAATGCACCCCGTGCGGTCAGTAGGAACACGTTGTGTTCGCACCGACCACACCGGGTGCATTACGCAGCAATCGAAATGTTAGGTCGGAACGCTCGACCGGGACGTAATTATGGCTCCAGGAAGATGCCATTGCCCGGACCAAGCGGCAGATCCAGGAAGAAGAAGACACTCAGGATGCCTACCCACGCCAGCCAGAACGGGACCACAAAGGGCAACATCCGGGCGATAAGCGTCCCCAAGCCTGCCTGAGGTTCGTACTTTCGCAACATGGTGAGTAGGACGATCATGTAGGGGTTCAGCGGGGTGATGACCTGAGTTGCCGAGTCACCCACTCGGAATGCCCCCTGAATGAAGGCTGGTTCGTATCCAAGTAGTACAAACAATGGTACGAATACGGACGCCATCAGCGTCCACATCGCCGAGCCGGAGATAATGAAAAGGTTCAATAACGAGGCCAGCACAATAAAGGCGAGGATGGCCGGGTACCCGGTCAGGCCAATGGCTTCTAGGCCGGTTGCACCGGTCACGGCGATCCACTGTCCGATTCCCGACCAGTTGAACAGCGCGATGAACTGACCGAGGATAAACGCCAGGACCAAGAATCCAGCCATGTCCCGGATGGACTCACCCATGACCTTCGGGACATCACTTCCACGCTGAATGGTGCCGACCAATTTTCCGTAGACCAGGCCCGGAATCATGAACATGGAAAACACGATGAAGACGATCGAGCTCAGCAGGGGTGACTTGGGCAGGAAGCCGCCGTCCTCGTTACGCCACGGCGAATCCGGCACCAAGACGGCGACCAACATCAGCGCGGCCAGTCCAACACCAGCGGCCACCGAGAATTTCAGCGCCCGTGCTTCGCTCGGGGTCAGTTCCGGGTTAAGCGTCTCGGCCGCTTCGACCTCACTCCCTTCCGAATCGGTCGCCACCGTCGGCACACCCTGACGGGTCAACCGCGGCTCAAGAACTTTGTCGATGATAAATCCGGCCAAGAGCATCAGCACAAAGGAGGAAACGATGTTGAAGAAGAGGTTGGAGACCGGAGTGACAGCCGCCCCGGCGTTGGGCATGGTGTCGGTGACGGCGGTGGTAATGCCGGCAAAAAGGGCGTCAAGGCTGGTGACCAGGAAGTTCGTGGAATAACCGGCACCGGCGGCGGCGAAGCCGCCCAACAATCCCGCCACGGGGTGGCGTCCCGCCGCCTTGAAAACGAGTGCCGCCAGCGGCGGAATGATGACAAATGCCGCGTCCGCCATGATGGACCCGACCACCCCGACAACACCCACGGCGTAGGGCAACGCCCACCGTGGTGCAGAGCCAAAGGCCTTGCGGATCATCGCCGCAAGCATGCCCGACTTCTCGGCAACGCCCACGGCTAACAAGATGGGAAGCACCGTGGCCAGAGGCGGAAAGCCGAGGTAGTTGGTTCCAATGTTGGCGGTGAGCCAGCTCAACCCCTCGGGAGTGAAAAGTCCCCGAATCGCCGTGGCATCCGCGCTGCCGGGGAGCTGAACACTGACCTGCATCCAGGCCATCACGGTGGAAAGAACAGCCGTAATGGTGAAGAGAATCAGGAAGAGCATAAAAGGATTGGGCAGTTTATTGCCCACCTTCTCCACGCCGGTCAGGAACCTGTCCATCACCTTCGTAGGGCGTTGCTTGGTCAGAGTGCTCATTGATGGACCTTCACTGCGGTCGCCACAACGCGGCGTTCGTGGGCCAGCTGCTGAAGCCGGTTCTCCGCTAGCTGAGCATAAAGTGCAGCACCCTCGGCCAAGACCCCGTCGTCGAAGGACGCAAATGGGGAATGGTTGAATTGAACCGAATTCGGATCAACGCCGGGAGCCGCTGCACCCAGTCCGACAAATGCGCCCGGAACCAGGTTGAGCACCCGAGAGAAGTCCTCGGAGGCGGCCAACGGCTGCTTCATCTGGATAATGCGATCGGTGCCGAATAATTCGGCCGCGGTGTCCATGACAACCTGCGCCTCGGCATCGTTGTTGACGGTGGCTGGATATCGGGGCCGGAATTCGACATCGGCGTCCAGCCCGTGGGCGCGGGCGATCCCGCCGAGCAGCTGCGGGGCAAGACGCTTGAGTCGATCTCGGCTGACCTCCGAGAAGGTACGCACGCTGGCCTCGAAGTAGGCCGAATCGGGAATGATGTTTGACGCGGTCCCCGCCCGGAGCAAGCCAACGGTGATGACCACGGGGTCGAAGATATCGAACTGCCGAGTGACTGCCACCTGGAGGGCAGAGATCATCTCCGTGACGACGGCGATGGGGTCCTGAGCCTTGTACGGAGCGGAGCCGTGGCCACCGGTTCCCTGAACGGTAACGATCAACGTGTCCGAGGCAGACATCATGATGCCGGGACGAGTGAGGAAGTTTCCGTGGTCGGTCTGGCCGGAGAAGACGTGCATGCCGAAGGCGGCATCAACGCGTCGACCGGCAAGATCCAGGATCCCCTCATCAATCATGATGCCGGCACCGTTGCAGCCTTCCTCACCGGGCTGGAACATGAACACCACGTCGCCCGGCAGTTGACTCTGCCGCTCGGCGAGCAGCCGGGCGGCACCGGCGAGCATGGCGGTGTGGAGATCGTGTCCGCAGGCATGCATGGCACCGTCAATGCGCGATGAATACTGCACATTGGTGCGTTCCTGGACCGGCAAGCCGTCCATGTCTCCGCGCAACAACACCACGGGTCGATCGGAGGTGTTGGTTCCGGCAGCATCCGCCGTTCCGCGCAACACGCCGCCGATCGAGCTCAGCTGTCGACCGAGGGTGATCTCCAGCGGCAAGTCCTCGAGTTCGGTCAGTACCCGCTCTTGGGTTCGTGGCAAATCAAGCCCGATCTCGGGTTCCTGATGTAGTGCATGGCGGAGCCGAATCAACTCGGGTTCCAGCTGGCGCGCATTGTGCAGATGTGACATGGGTTTCCTTTGCGTGCTGTAGATCTACTTTCGGATGAGCGTATATGTTGGATGCTTGTGGGTCTCCGAGTCGCTGGAATCCTGCGCAACTACCGCGAAATATCGAAGAATGGTGCAGGTCGTACATGACATCGGACGTATCGGAAGAGGATCTGATGCTGATCCACGCGCTGCAAATTGCACCGCGGGTCAGCTGGAGCGATGCTGCACGGTGCTTGATTCGCATCCGACGACGTTGGCCGCGCGTTGGCAACGGCTTCGGGCCGCGGGGCTGGCCTGGGTCACGGCCAATGCCATCAGCACGTCCATGGAGTCGACGTTTTCCCTCTTCGACGTCGAATGCACGGTGACCGAACGTCACTCGGTCATCGATGAGCTGTGCGCCATACCCGAGGTGGTTTCGATCCTGGATTCCGCCAGCAACCGCGATCTGCTGTTGAAGGTGCAAACCGCCAACCTCGCCGAGCTGGGGCGCAAGATCGTGCCGATGTTGACTCGAATTCCGGGAATCACCAAGTACGAGGCCTCCATCTGCACTCGGGTACATTCCGAGGGTCACATTTGGCGCCTTGACGCATTGAATAGAAGCCAACAGGCCCAACTGGAGTCGCTGGCCGCCCCGATTACGGGGCCGCCGTACGTGCTCACCGCCTCCGATGAGGGCATGGTGAAGTGTCTGATTCGCGATGGACGGGCCAGTTCCACTCAGATCGCGCGCGAAATCGGAATGCACCCCACAACGGTAAGTCGGCGGTTGAACCGCATTCTGGCCAGTGGCGTGTTGTCGTTCCGCTGCGAGTTGTCGCAGTTGGATTCCGCGTTTCCGGTGAGTTGCCAATGGTTCGCTGTGGTCCCGCCGGGACAACACCAACAGGCAGCGGAGATATTGCGGTCCTTTCGAAATCTGCGTCTTTGCGCTTCCACCACCGGGACGACAAATTTCACGTTTGTCCTCTGGCTTCGCTCCGTGGCGGAGGTTATGGACGTCGAGCTGGCGATCTCCGAGCGCATTCCGGAAATTCGGTTTGCCGAGAGCGCCGTGGCGTTGGCGTACCCGAAGCGCGTGGGTTGGCTGTTGGATGAGAACGGCAGAGCCACCCGCGGCGTGGTGACCTGATTTCTGTGGGCTTCCCAAAGGGCGCTCATACAACTTTGCAGGAAGGTCATTGCTCATCTGCGAGGTAGCCTTCACTTTTCATGCAGGGCATGCGGCCATGCTGGTGGATGTGCGGTGCGACTATTGCGCTGAAGACGTGCAGAGGATCATCCGGTGCACCTAAGTGTGTTGGTGCGGGCGGGATGTTCCCGGTTAGGAATTCGGCCTAGCGACGTGGTCTCGGGGATTGAGGCACCTCCCGAATCTTTGCTGATGTGCGTTCGGGAATAACAGTCTCAGTACCCGGAGCCGCCCTAACAACCGGTAGGCCGGCGCAACTCTCTCGATTTTCGATGAGCGTTGCCCTGCGAACTATGAGATCAACACTCTGCAAAAATAGAGAATGGCGCAAAATTCAACGCAATGTTTGTGAGGTTTATTTAACGTTTCGTCACGCATAGTTGAAATCAACCTACGGCATCATAGTGACCCAAGCCGCCTCGCCATCGAACCACGAGGCGCATCATTACTACCAGTAAATCGTCAACCACATATTCGCGTCCAATACTTTCTGTGTCGCTACAATTAGCAAGCCGCTAAGAATGAGAAATGACGCGCACTACTTCGAACGAGGGCGCAGTGCCTACCATCGCACCGCTCCTATGGCGGTAACCCGGCTTCCCAAGACGAGCAATTTATTTGAACATCAGCGCCATTTGACTTGGCAAAGCGCAGTTCACCAAGAAATTCCACGGGCATCAAAATCCCCGACGAGTTGCCGCTCGGTCCGGGGAAAAGCTGTGTGCCAAACAAAAAAGCCTACCGCGCGATCAGCTGAAGACCACGCGCTGCGTACAACTACGCGAACCACCCTCGAACCGTCAACCTAAATTCACGAGTCGCTCTTCGGATGTCGATGAATTTACATTCCAGAAATAATCATCAGAACTTTCCGTGCTGATTATTCTGCACGAAACAAATCGGAAAGACGCGCGGCATCCGGCCTCGATAGGTTGTTCTTACTCGCACAGAATTTCTTGGGAAGGGAGCAACACATGGAACCCGCAGATATCGCATGGATACTGACAGCCATCGCTTTAGTTCTACTCATGTTCCCCGGCCTCGCCATGCTCTACGGCGGAATGCTTAACGGACGGAACGTCCTGAACATGGTCTTGATGGTCATGAGCTCGCTGGCAGTCACAGCAGTTGTATACGTGATCATCGGACACGGTCTGGTGTTGGGTGACTCAGTAGGAGGCGCAGGGATCATCGGCAACCCCTTCGAGTACTCGTTCTTCACTTCCTTCATGGAAGATGACGGAAGTGGCGGACCGCTCTGGGGCGCCTTCTATATTCTTTTCGCAGGAATCAGCGTCGCGCTGGTTGCTTCCGGCGCTGCCGGTCGCATGAAGTTTGGTTCTTGGCTTGTCTTTGTGGCCCTGTGGGTAGTACTCGTCTATGGGCCGCTCGGCCACTGGGTGTTCGCCTTCTCGAATGAAGAAACAGGAGTTGTTGGCGGTTGGATGCGCAACCAGCTCAAGCTGCACGACTTCGCCGGCGGCACCGCAATTCACCTCAATGCGGGTGCCGCAGGCTTGGCGCTGGCCATGGTCCTTGGCCGCCGCAATGCTCCCGCCGGGCGTCCACACAACCTCCCACTGATGCTCGTGGGTGTCGCTCTGATCGCCACCGGTTGGATCGGGTTTAACGGCGGCACCGCCGGTGGCGCCAACTTCCTGGCCCAGTACGTCGTCCTGACCTCGATCCTGTCATTGGCTGGTGGCATCCTCGGCTTCATCGCGATTGAACGGATCCGTGATGGCCACGCCACCATGCTTGGAGCCGGAACCGGCGCCATCGCGGGTTTGGTAGGCATCACGCCAGTGGCCGACGCCGTTGGACCGGTCGGCGCACTCTTTGTCGGCTTCCTCGCCTCGGCAGCAGCCGCCTGGGCCATCACGTGGAAGCGCCGCCACAAGATCGATGATGCACTGGACGTCTTTGCCATCCACGGCATTGCCGGCATCACCGGTTCACTCTTCGCGGTCTTCCTGGCCAACGCTGCGGCACCTGCCGGATTCAGCGGCATCCTGCGCGGCGGCGAGATGGATCTGCTGTGGCGTGAAGGCCTGGCTCTGATTGTCACCATGGTTTACAGCTTCGCCATGACCTACGCGATTGCGTGGACCATGAACAAGATTGTTCCCATCCGTGTCAGCGTTGAGGAGGAGGAACTTGGTCTTGATCGAGCCCTCCATGTCGAAACGGCCTATGAAGGCCGCACCTTCTAGAATCCCACCCACAGCATCGAACACCGAGTGAGAGACATCAAATCATGAAACTCATTACCGCAATCATCAAGCCCATCCGGGTGGAAACCGTATCCAAGGAATTGGAGAAGGCCGGCTTTACCGGACTGAGCGTTAGCGAGATGCAGGGCCGCGGCGCCCAGGCCGGACGCATGGAGTACTACCGCGGCCAAGCCTTCGCCGTGGAGTTCCGCACCAAGATGTGCATCGAGCTTCTGGTCGCCGAGAAAGACGTCGACAAGGCCATCGACGTGATTGTTGCCAATGCCCGTACTGGGGATGCCGGAGCGATCGGCGACGGCAAGGTCTGGGTCACGCCGGTTGATCGCGTGGTGCGCGTACGCACCGGCGAAGAAGGCGAAGCCGCAATCTAGGTTTCATCCCCACATTCCTGTTGCGGCGGCGCGCCGGATATCCCAACCGATTGGCCGCCGCAGCAGTTCCACTACTTTCCATCTTTACCTTGCCCAGCGACGGGCCAGATTTGCTACGTGTCTTGAGAAAGGACCCCATCATGACCAACATCGACTTCCGCTACTTGAGCGAAGCAGACATGATCGAAGCTGGCGTCACCGACATCGCCCGCTGCGTTGATGTCATGGAAGAAACCCTCGTGCTGATGCGCAAGGGCGATTACATGATGGCCGGAGAGAACGGCAATTCCCACGGTGCCATGATCACCTTCCCGCAGGTCCCGCAGCACGCAGGCATGCCAGAGGATGGTCCGGACCGTCGTTTCATGGCCATGCCCGCCTACCTCGGTGGACGCTTCAACACCACCGGCGTGAAGTGGTACGGCTCCAATGCCGAAAACCGCAAGAAGGGGTTGCCTCGCTCCATTCACCTCTTCACCCTGAATGACACCGATTCCGGTGCCCCGCTGGCGATCATGAGTGCCAACCTGCTCTCCGCCTACCGCACCGGTGCCGTCCCGGGTGTTGGCGTGAAGCACCTGGCCAGGGAAGACTCCGAAGTTGTTGCAGTGGTTGGCCCCGGTGTCATTGCCAAGTCCGTCATCGATGCAACGCTGACGCTGCGCCCAGGCATCCACACTGTAACGATCAAGGGACGCAGCACCTCCGGTGCCGAGACCTTCGCCGCGTATGTCAAGGACAAATACCCGCAGATCACCACCGTTGAGATTGCCGACTCCATTGAGGCCGCAATCGCCAACGCAGACATTGTCATCGCGACCACCACAACCGACATTGCCGGCTCCGATGCCTTCCCATACTTCCCCAAGCACGCAATCAAGCCCGGAGCTTTGTTGTTGCTGCCGGCAGCGGCACGCTTCGATGATGACTTCATCATCAACGACGCCCGCCTGATCCTTGACGCCCGTGGTCTCTACAATGCATGGGCCGAAGAGTACCAAGCCGAGGCCTACCAGCTGTTGGGTATTCCCGGCACCCACTTCCACGACTTGATGCGCGCGGGCAAGCTTGATGAATCCAAGCTCGAGGAAATCGCCGATGTTGCCACCGGCGCCATTCCGGCCCGGCGCAATGACGAGGAGATCATCCTCTACTCGGTCGGCGGCATGCCGACCGAAGACGTCGCCTGGGCCACCGAGCTTTACCGCACCGCCGAGGAGAAGAACATCGGCCAGGTGCTGAACCTCTGGGCAGCACCGGTCATGGCGTAGTCCCCCACATATTCGAAGGGTTCGTGCATCCCGTGGTGTGGTGCACGAACCCTTCGTGCTTTTCAGTCGACTCGACCATTAGTTGGCATGCGGCCGCCGAAAGGACATCCCCCGTGATCCATCGGCGAAGCACCCCCGAGTATTCCGGGATCAACTTTGTTGTTGGTGGCCAATTGCCTTATACGAGACCTTCGAACATATACCCCGTCATATTTATATTGGTCGAACAACCACAAATAACTTTGTGTCGTAAGCGTGTGCCAAGATTCGATTATGAAAAGAATCCTCACGCCACTCGTTCTCGCTTTTGCACTCACCCTGACTGCTTGCGGTGGAACAACTGCCACGCCGACCGTTGCTACGGATGACAAACCCGCCGAGGAGACACAAACGATTCCCAATCTGGCTGGCAAATGGAAGCAGAGTAACTCCGCCAGCGAAGATTCCTACCAGCACGCCACGATCACCGACGACACGATCACTGTGGAGTGGGTTTCCGATGGTGGCGATACGACCTCTACGTATTGGATCGGAACATTTAAAGCTCCGACGGACGCGACAGCGCCCTATGTGTGGTCATCCAAGCGGGATGTGAAAGCCACCGAATCAGCACTTCTAGCATCTAATGATGACACCAAAGAATTTACCTATGATGGCGAAACCATCAGCTACAAAGTTACCGCGCTTGGAACCACGACCAAGGTTGAGCTCAAGAAATAGGTTCACCCCCATTAACTTGAGAAGCCCCCATCGAGCTTGAGCTCGATGGGGGCTTGACTCTTGCCACAGCAACTGTGCATCGGATTTTCCTCCGAAAATTTCCGGACTCCCATGGGCGTCACCCCCCTGCACCGGTAGGAACTACGCGGGTCAAAAAGAAGCAAGAGTCAGTCGCTCAGTCGACTGTCCCTTCCGTAAATTCCACCGTCAACCCGAGGCTAATTCAGCATCCCCGCCAGGGCATCGGCGAGCGCAGCCGCCCCGACTTCGGCGTCAGCGTCCTCAACGTATTCTTCGGGGGAATGGGAGATGCCGCTCGGGTTGCGCACGAAGATCATGGCGCTGGGTACGTGGGCTGCGAGCACTCCGGCGTCGTGGCCGGCTCCGGTGTCCAGTACCGGAGCGTGCATCAGCGATCCTTGGAGGCGTGCAGTCAGCGATGCATCAAAGGTGACGGTGGGGCTCAGTGATTCCTGGTTCAGGCTCAGTTCGCAACCTTCGGATGCTGCAAGATCTAGGGCGGTGTCGTGGATGCGTTGAATCAGTGCTGCGGTGATCGCATCATCCGGGTGGCGGACATCAAGCCAGAAGTTCACGGCAGAGGCAATCACGTTGGTGCCGCCCGGTACGGGTTCGATTCGTCCGACCGTTGCGCGAGCGTGAGGCTGATCGCGGGCGATGTTTCGAATGGTTACCACCATTTGGGCTGCTGCCACCATCGGGTCCCGGCGCCCCGCCATGAGCGTCGTTCCAGCATGGTTGCCTTGTCCGGTGATGCTTAGGCGCCAGCGACCGTGGCCCAGAATCGAACCGCCAATGGCCACCGGGTGATCCAGCTCCCCCAGCCCGAGTCCTTGTTCCACGTGCAACTCAACAAAAGCGCCGATGTGAGCCAGACGTGTGGGGTCAGGTCCCATGAGCCGAGTGTCGAGTCCGTTGGCCCGCGCCACATCGGCAAAGGTGGTGCCATCTTGATCCCGCAGGTTCAGTGCCTTCTCCAGCGTGATGGCACCGGTCATCAATCGTGTCCCGAGACAGGCCACACCAAAGCGCGATCCTTCTTCTTCCGGGAAAACCACAATCGCGAGTGCCTTGGTGCGTTCTTGCACCCGGGACTTGAGCAGGTCCAGCGCCACCAGTGCGCTGGCAACACCGAGCGGTCCGTCGAAGGGACCACCTCCGGGAACCGAATCCAGGTGGCTACCGGTGACCACGGCATCGGTGCGGTCCCCCGTTGGAAGATCCCACCAAGCCCACAGGGCCCCATTGCCATCTTGCTCCACACTCAGACCGCGGCTCTGTGCCTGTTCGATAAACCAGTCGCGTAGCTCGATCTCCGCGTGGGAGTACACGGGGCGGGTGTATCCCCCGCGAAGTGCGTCCCGTCCCGTTTCCGATATCTGGCCCATGAGTCCGGTGACGGTACTCAGCGTGGTGGTGTTGGACTGCTGCATGAATTCTCCCGGGATGATGATGTTGAGCAAGGCTGCGGTGGCAGTGTTTGGTTAGACCAGCAGGCTTGCGGCCCGTGATCCCGGGCGGAAGATCTGCGGCACACCCGCAGCTCCGGTGGCCAGATCTGCTGCCAAGTCACCGAGCAGCGGGGCAAACTTGGCACCGTGCCCCGAGCAAGGGGACATGATGGTGATGCCGTTGGTTTCATCAAGGATGAAATCTTCGGTGGGTGTGCTGGTGAAGATGCAGGTGGTTTCCGCATAGGGCACTGGAATCAGACCCGGGAGGAAGGTCTTCACGTAATTGATCACGCGCTCGCGGTTAGCTGCGCTGACCACACCATCCTGTTCCGAGGCGTCCTTCATAATGCGTCCACCCTTGTATTCGGCAACCTTCTGACCACGGAAGTCTGCGTCACGGCCTCCCGGCAGTCCGTAGGACTGGAACTCGGCTGCCTTATGGATGTAGGTGGGCCACACGGCCATGGACTCCGGGTCAGAATCTGCATAGGGGAAGTGGAAGGCTTGCTCTTGGAAGACCTCAAAGGAGGGAATTCCCGAGATAAACCCGCTGGGCAGCGACAGGTTACCCAACAGCTGCGGCAGCCAGCCACCGGCGGCAACGACGACCTTGGCGCAATCTTGGGTTCGGCCGTCTTCGGCGTGGATCCGGTACCCGGTGGCGGTGGATTCGATACTTTTCACCGGCCAGTTGTTTTCCACGCGTGCTCCATGTTTTTTGGCCTGAGCAACCATCGCCAAGACCGACGCCTCGGCGTCGATGACACCGGCCCCCGGCTGCCACAAAACCTCGGTATCAAAGGCTATGCCAGCAAATCGTTCGCGTGCCTCGGCAGCCCCCAACAGCTCATGTTCGATACCGACCTGCTCTAAAATGTTGGCCAGATTGCGAGGATCGCGGGTCGGTCCGTAGTCAACGGCCCCCACGGGGTTGATCAGCTGGGTGCCTACGATCGCTTCCAGTTCGTCCCAGCCAGATTTCGCCTGTTTCACCAGATCCGCGTAGAACGGCTCGGGGTAGGCGTAGCGGAAAATGCGCGCCGAGCCGTGGGAGCTGCTCGTGGCATTGGCCGGGGTGGTTCGCTCCAGCAGTGTGACCTCATATCCGCGCTGAGCCAACTTCCATGCTGCGGCGGAACCGGCGAGGCCCGCCCCGATGACGACGTATTCCGATGTGTCACGTGGTGTCTGCTGGCTCATGAAAACTCCTAGGATCACTGTGCGGCTAGCTCGTTTGCCGCTCCTAGGTTCAAGTAATCCACAAAATTCCTATCTGCGTCCAATATCATTCGCATGCATATTGTTCGTGATCGTGAAAGAATGTGTACATGGAACTTCGACAATTGCAGTACTTCCTTGTGGTGGCGGACGAGCTTCACTTTGGCCGGGCCGCCGAATTGCTCTCGATGTCTCAACCCCCACTGACGGTGGCGGTAAAAAAGTTGGAAAAAGAACTTAACGTGCTTCTTTTTGACCGCTCGACACGCAGCGTGAAGCTGACTGCGGCCGGGCGGATGTTCCGCGACGGACTCACCCCCGTCCTCGCCGATTTGGGTCGCGTGGTTTCCGAAGTCTCCGAAGTTAACACCGGTATCCGCGGCAAACTGACCATCGGCTTTGTCAGCTCGGCCAGCTATACGGTCATACCCGAAGCGGTGCGTCTTTTCCGCGAACGTCGCCCGCTGGTGGAGCTGGCGCTGAATCCCGTCACCACCGATGAACAAGTCGACCTGCTGGTTGAAGGTCGACTGGACATCGGTATCCTGCGCGACCCGATGCGCCTACCCGGTATGAATCTGGAACAGATCCATACCGAACCCCTGGTCCTCGTGCTACCCGAGGCCCATCCTTTGGCGGCGCTGACCACGGTATCTGTTGACGACTTCGCAAGGGAAAACTTCATTCTCTTCCCCTATAAGCACATGAGCGGGTTCTTCTCCGTGGTGCACTCACTCTTCGACGGCCACGGACAGCCGAAGATTGTGGAGCAGGCCATCCACCAAGAGACCATTCTGGGTCTGGTCGCAGCGGGGCTGGGCATGTCGATTTTGCCTGCCTCGGTCGCCCGCTTCCAAATGCCCGGTGTCGCCTTCAGGCCCATCACCTCCAACCCGCAGAGCATCTTGTACATGGCGCGAGGTTCGGCGAACCCGGCGGCAGAGGCCTTCATGGATTGCCTGCGCGAGGTGCAATAAAAGCTGAATTTCGCCCTCGAGGTTGGCAAGAACGAATCCCGGCAATCTCAGGGCCGATGGACGACGTGAAACTCACCAGATACAAGAGCCCAGGGTGATCGAGCAAGCTCCAACTTCGACAGCGACCTCACCGAAGATTTGGTGTTTTACCCTGCCAATTACACGGAACGTGAGGCTCCACCGTCGACTCGAATGTTTTGGCCGGTCATGTAACTGGCTTCATCACCCGCAAGGAATCGAACGACCCTGGCCACTTCCTCAACGCCAGCTGCCCGACGTAGCGGGATCTTCTGAGTCCATTCGGGAGGAACCGTGCTCGGATCATCCTTGGTATACCCCGGAAGGACGTTGTTCATTCGAATGCCCTCCGGTCCGTACTCGTCCGTATAGAGCTTGGTGAACGACGCCAGCGCAGCACGGAAGGTCGCAGAAATCGGGTATCTCAGATTTGGTTCAAATGGCGAGCTCGTCGAGATGTTAACAATGGTTCCTCCGTTTGCTGCTTGGAAGTGCGGCGTAATGATGCGGCACATACGCACAACATTCATCAGGTAGAGATCCAGGCCTTCCGCCCAATCACTATCGCTCAGCGCCAAGACGGGACCGGATGCTGCGTGCCCGGAGCTATTGATGACGGTATTGATGTGGCCGTACTCAGCAAGCGCCAGATCCACGATGGCCTGCAAGTCCGAAGTCGACCGGTTCGTCCCTTCAAGCCCTACCCCACCAAGCTGCTCGGCGAGGGCTTTTGCACTTCCGGAAGGCGACAGTGCTGCAACTTTGTATCCACTTGTTGCTAATTCACTAAGAACTGCAGCCCCGATGCCAGAACCACCGCCAATAACTACTGCGACTTTTTGATCACTAGTCACTTCGCTGCCCCATTGGAAATTTTTTCGACTTGCCTGTCGATAAGAGCGGCCACGGCCGAAGCTGAAAGATCCGCGAACTCCAAGAAATCGATGTCGTCGCCCGCTGATGCCGCGATATAGAAGCCGTCGGTCAACGCGCGACCAAGAACCACCATTTTTCGACCGAACTGCGGATCGTCAGCCAACACAATGTCTGGGATCTGGGGCTCAACTCGCGCGACCATCAGTTCGAACATCTGCTTTCGCACTTCGAGGTACCTCTCGCGGGCTGCATTGCCCGTCAGGCGTTTCTCGAGCGCGAAGAGCAGGGCAAGAATCCAGAACGCTTCGGTCCTGTTCTCCGGGTCAACAGATCCGCCTGCCGATCCGGCAATACTCCGGCGGAGCAGGTCGCGGTTTGTCGGACCGGTATGGTCGATTTTCCATTTTTCAAAGCAAAAATCGATCAATTCGGAGAAAAGCTGTTCCTTGTTGCTGAAATGCCAATAGACGGATCCGATGGGCAATCCAGACAAACGCGCGACCTCAGCCATTGTGGTGCCTTCGTATCCCGCCGTCACCGCTAGTGTCAGCGCTGCATCGAGGATGGCTCGTTCGTTCCCGGGAGTGCTCTGATGCGCATTAGTTCTCCTAGCCACGGCTTACTCCTTCACTTCGCTACCAGCATTAGTACCCCTTGACGATACTCCACGCTGAGATGGCAGGTTTCGATGATTCAACTCGGTCGTGACCGACCTCGATACATCACATAAGGAAGTCATAGTCACCCGAGCTCACACGTTCGGTCACGTCCCAATACTCTGCGTTGGTGAACGGCCAGACCTGCGAAACCCGCCCACTACTGTTCTGGTACCAGGTCCTGACGTACGGTTGCCCCCAAGCCATCTGCCGGTTTTCTGTATCAACCCAATCAACAAATCGATCGAGTGCGACCTGTTTGACGTCCAAGGCCTTGGCTCTACGTTTTAAGACTTCATGGATCGCCTTGAGCGCATATTCGCTGGCCCGTTCCAACATAAAGTGAAGGCTCCCCGCGACCACCCCTCCCACATTCGGTCCATACACCATGAAGAAATTCGGGAATCCAGGGACGGTGACCCCGTTATAGGCACGCGCATCTCCATGCCAATAATCATGGAGATCTACTCCCTCGCGGCCAGTGATCTTGATTCCCTCTAGGTAGTCGGACGGCTTGAAACCGGTAGCGTAGACGACGATGTCGACATCATGTTCGGTCCCGTCCTGAGTCACGATTCCACGCGGAGTGAACTCGCGAATCGGCGACACCTCAAGTGTTGTTTGTTTAGCCGTCAGCGCCCGTGCCCAAACACCGTTGTCTCGCAACATGCGCTTGGAGCCCGGAGGATAGTCGGGGATTGCATGCTTCAGCAGATTGGGGTGCCCGGCAAACTGCTCGGAGAGACGACGTGTTAACTCCTCCCTGACTTGATGGTTTTTCTTCGAGACACTCAGCGGGGCCATTTCCCAGTTATCCTCAGCCCGCACGGTGTGAAAGCGCCCGGAAATTCCCAGAACGGTTACCCAGAGCCGGAACCACTGGGCATAGTGTGGCACCTTGCGGATGAGCCAGTCGAAAGTATCGTTCATCCGCTCGTGATACGTCGGCGCTGGCAGCATCCATGGCGCGCTCCGTTGGAAAACCACCATGCTCTCAACGGTGTCAACGATCGCAGGGACGATTTGATAGGCGCTTGCGCCCGTGCCAATAACGGCGATTTTTTTACCCGTCCAGTTCACTGATTCATCCCACTCCTGCGAGTGCATTGATATGCCTTCGAAGACATCCTGCCCGGGAAAATCAGGAATGTTGGGAATATCCAGCTGACCTGAGGCACTGATGACAGCATTAAAACTTCGTAGCTGCGTTTCGCCGTTTCGGACCAGAATACTGGTTTCCCAGGTGCCACGATTTTCGTCCCAATTGGCTCTCACGAGTCGGGATCCAAACTCAATTCGTTCGCGGATGCCCGCTTTGCTGGCAACCGTTTCCAAGTACTCACGGACTTCGTGACCTTCGGCGAACTGATGCGGCCAGTCGGCACGCTGCGCGAATGAATAGGAGTATCCGAAGGTTGGGGTGTCCAGACGCACCCCCGGATAGCGGTTTTTCTGCCACGTACCGCCCAAGCATTCACTGGCCTCGATGATCGTGAACGGAACACCTGCTTGTGAAAACCGATGAGCGGCAGCAATGCCGGCAACACCGGATCCGACAATGAGCACGGAGAATTCGTGACCGTCCGGGGCCACATCCTCGTACCGCCATTGTGGCGCACCACCTTTGTCCCCGGCCAAATCGAGCTCGTGCTTCAGCATGTTGGTCCACTCATCGTGGCCATCACTCAGAAAGTCAAGGATGGACCCCACGAGCGCATCAGGCAGGATGCCAACACGATTGATTCCTTCATCTCGCAGCCTGCGTAGACCAGCGAGTGCGACGGCTCTGCCCTGTTCTTGAGCCGATGCACTCATGCCACCATGTGGGTGACCAACCGTATCCACAGGCGTCAGCGGAGGACGCAGATTCGGAGTAAGGGTGCTGTCGTCCACCGTCGCCGCGGCAAGTGCCGCCAGTAGTGCGGGTAGATCCGCCTTCTCTACGAACGATGCTAGCTCAGCATCGGTTTCGGTGATCGGCTCATAATCCTCTTGCCAAAACAGGTCATCCATCAAGATGTTCTTCGTTTCGAACCGAACCTCGCTCATACGATTGCCTCGGTGCTTCGAGCAGGCTCGGATATGCCCTGATTATTGGTTTTAGCGAACTGAACCCGTTCGTAGACTTCTGCCCGCAATTCGGCGAAGCGTGCCGCTGAGCGAGTGGTTAGTTGATCACGGTCGGCCGCCAAATCGATGTTGATGTCGTTTTGGATCACCGTCGGAGAGCTGGAGAGTACAAGTACTCGTTCTGCAAGGTAGACGGATTCGTCAATATCGTGGGTGACAAACAAAATGGTCATATTGTGCTCCTTCCAGATTCGGCGCACCAAATCCTCGAGTTCAGCACGCGTTTGGGCATCAACTGCGGCAAAAGGCTCATCCATGAGAAGAACACTGGGCTGTGCGGCAACCGCCCGTGCAATAGCAACACGCTGCTGCATACCGCCGGAAAGCTGCCACGGATATTTGGCCCCCGCATCGCTCAGACCCACCGATTCCAAGGCATCTCGAACGCGGGCGGCACGCTCAGACTTGGGCACGCCACTGGTCTTCAACGGCAGATCGACATTGGCTTCCACCGTCATCCACGGGAATAGGCTGCGTCCATATTCTTGGAAGACAACAGCCATACCCTTGGCAGGTCCATTTACTGGCTGGCCATCCAGGACAACCTGGCCCGACGTCGCGCGCATGAGACCTGCGATGCACTTGAGTAGCGTCGTTTTTCCGCTTCCCGAAGGACCTACCAGACAAACGAATTCGCCGTCAAAGAGATCGAACGTCAGTGACCTAACGGCTTCAAATTCGAAACCAGCTCCCGACTGATAAACCTTCTGGACTTGGCTAACTTCAAGGCGGACGGCTTTTTCTAAATCAGTCATTTTCGTTCTCCTTTAATCCTTCGTACCACGCGAGAATTCGCTTTTGAAACCACTGGAAAATCACTGACAAAACAACACCGATGAGGCCCAGCAGCAAGATGCCACTCCACATTTCGGGTATGGCCACACGGTTCTGGAAATTAATGGTCCAGTGGCCGATGCCATCGGTCGAGGCGAACATTTCGGACACGACCATCAGGATCAGGGCCACCGCCAGACTTTGCCGGATCCCCGCCATGATTTGTGGCGAAGCTGCCGGGAGTACGAGATAGCGCATCCGGTCTAACTTCTTTAGCCCCATCATCTTGGAGGTGTTCAGCAATACCTCATCAATACTGGTCACGCCGGCGACGGTATTCAGTAGAATCGGCCAAACACAGCTGAGGACGATCAGTGTGATTTTCATGGCGTCATTAATGCCAATGAGCAACAACAGCACGGGGATAAGAATGGTCGACGGGACTGCTCTGATGAATTCGAAGAGCGGCTCCAGCAACCAGCGAAGCCACTGCACCGAGCCAATAACCACACCAATCACAACGCCAAACACGATGGATAGTCCCAGCCCGGCCAAGAGTCGTCCAAGGCTGGGCAAAACATCTGAAACGAAGCGTTCCTGGAACCAGATTTTTACGAACCGGTTAACCAACGGGGCAGGTTCCGGAATGAAAAAGTTGGTGGTGAGCGAGGTGTAAATGATCCATGCGCTCACCAGAATTATTGGGAGACCCAGAAAATACCCGGTCTTCTTGAGTATTGTCATGCTGTTTTACCTCCGCGTACAGATTCGTGCCAGAACAAGGTCTTGCGCTCAATGAATCGCATGATCATGTTGATGGCGATCCCGAGCAATCCGCTGGTAATGATCAAGGCATAGATCGCCGGTGCGGACCCATTGATCTGCGCGAAGGCCACCTCTTGTCCAAGGCCAGGAGTTCCCACGATCAACTCCACACTGATGGCCAGAATTAGCGCAACAGTAGCCGCCAATCTAAGTCCCGTCATCAGGAACGGAAGCAGCGTGGGGAAGATGACGTACCTAACGCGTTGAACGAAATTCATGCGCAACGTACGTGCAGTATCGAGCGCGACCTTATCCAGATCGGAAATTCCGTAGAACACCTGAATCAGAACAACCCAGAAACATGCATAGATGATGATCATCAATTCCGTCCCAATACGAGGGCCGAAAATCAATGCAGCAATGGGTATCAGGGCGACGGCGGGAATCGGTCGCAAGAACTCGATGGTCGAATGTGTGGCCCGGATAAGGATGCGGCTGGAACCAATTGCGACGCCCACGAGGACACCTGCGACGGTAGAGATCACCACGCCCAATAGCCATGCCCGAAGAGTATGACCCACTGCCACCCAGAATTGGGTGTAGGCAAAGTTAGATACGAAACGCTCGAAAACCACGGTGGGCGGTGGCATATGTTTCGGATCAACGATTCCAAATACGGAGACCACCTGCCACAAACCAAGGAATCCGAGGATGCCGAGAATGCCCAGAAGCACCGGTCCAAATTTTAGCCAAGTGCCGCGTCTTTTTGCTGACACCGACGCTGATCTCCTTGCGGATATTACAGCGGGTATTGCTGGGTTGGCCATTCGGACCAGTCCCCTTTCAATTCTCACAGTCGGATTGAAACAACGGTCTGCTGCCATCAAGGCAACGGCAGCAGACCTGGAAAGCTACTTGGACCAGACGGTGTCTTCAATGGTGGGACGGGTCTCCACGATGCCGTATTTGGCCAAGAGATCTGCGAACTGATTGAGTGCATCCACGTCCAGATCTGCATTCCATTCGATGAAGTTGGTTTTCGCTGCGGCCTCCGGTGACGTTCCAAGAGCTGCAGGCAACAACGCCCGCACTTCGTCCTGATGACCCTCGGCATAGTCAAGAGTCTTATCAAGGGCCGAGACAAAACCCTCTACCAATTCGGGGTCTTTTTCGGTCAAGGCACCACTGGAAGCTATAACCAGCTCAGCGCCTCCCAACTTGGTATCGTGGATGAAATCGCTGACAACGGCTCCGCCATCGCCGATAATCTGTTGCATGAAGGGTGGGCCGGCCATCCCTGCGTCGATGTCCCCGCTCTCGAGCTGTGCGCTGACCTCGTTGAAGCCAAGTTGAACGAACTTCACCTTGGCAGGATCACCTCCATCAAGGGCGACGGCTTCCTTGATACCGATTTCACCAATGCTGCCGAGTGCGTTAATGGATACGGTCCTACCCTCCAGATCCTTGGCGCTCTTGATCTGAGAATCGGGGCCCACCAGGACAGCCACGGAATCCTCAACCATTTTGGGCCGGTTGCGTGCGTATCCGGCGACGATCTTCACGTCCAAGCCTTGGGTTGTCGCGACCAAGGGTGTGGTCGGGCTCGCCAGCATGAACTCGAGACTTCCGGAGCTCAACGACGGCAACTGTGCTGCACTGCTCTGACCCAGCAGCATCTCAAGGTCGATACCTTCATCTTTGAAGTACCCCTTATCAATGCCAAGCTGGATGGCTCCCACCGCAGATGATGGAAACAGGCCAATGGTGACATCCTTCAGGTTGGCGTCGGTCGAACCGCCACCGCTTGAGGCCGTTTCGCTTTTTCCTCCGGAAATGGATCCCGAAGCGCAACCGGTTAGTGCGACGGCGGCGACGAGTGCTACTACAGACAGTGTGCGAGTTGTCTTCGTGTTCATGATTTTCTCTCTTCATTGAGCAAACGATTGAATGATGGATACTGCGGTGGCGAATGTTTAGCCGCCTTGTGGAGCGAGACCGATGGTGTTGTTCGGTTTGCGCGGAGACCTACTTACTTAGGCGACGCGTCCGACCTCGGGCACGGGCACGGACACCAGCGTTTTAGCTAGTTCTGCTGGGGTCTTGACGTAGGCGCTTTCCAGAACCCGCTGCAGTGTTCCGTTCAGGTCCTGGGCGAGGCATTCGGCGGCAATGACGTGGTCTGGGCGGACAATGACGGCTGAAATCGGGCGGTCGTGGAACCAGGTTTTCAGCAGACCATTACTGTCTCCGATGACACGGACGCCCGGCGACGCGTGTTCTTCGGCCCAGCTCAACTGGGTTGATGGAACGACGTGAACCAGCGTGGCGTGGAGCGCGTCGAGCTGGATGCGCACTTCTGCCGATACGAAATACGCAGGATCGTTGTTCCATACGTAGATCCTCCATCCCACGGCCGTGGCATCGTCCAAGAGCACATCATCGCGCTCGAGAGTTTTCACCCGTGGCTGAGGGAAAAGGGTGCCAGTGCTTGGGTGTGCACCATCCTCTACCGGGACGGACTTCGAGACCTGCCACGGAACATGCAGCACCACTCCCCGAGTGTATTTTGGCATTGGTTTGAAGCCCTGACCCGAAACGTAGGACTTGAGTTTCGGGAGGTGCTCAATCACTGCGGCGGTGGCGTCTCGCACCGCGGAGGTGATCTTACTTCGGTTGGTAACCACCTTGGCCATACCCACGGAAAGCTCCACCATCGCCTTAACGTGATCTTGCCGTTCCTCGGCATAGGTATCCAAGAGCTGCTCACCCGCCACACCGCGAACCACCGCCGGCAATTTCCATCCCAAGTTCATGGCATCTCGAATGCACGAGTTCCAGCCCTGCCCGGCCACGACCGGCATCACGTGCGCGGCGTCCCCAGCCAGCAATACCCGGCCCTCACGAAAGCGCTCTGCAACCCTGGCATGGTGTTCGTAGATACGACGGCGGATCACGTCCAAGGACGAAGGGTCGGTGACATGATCCTTCAAGAGTTGGTGCAGGAACTCATCACTATGAACGAGGTCATCGTCCTCACCCTCGAGGAGCATGAACTCCCAGCGACGGATTCCGTGAGGCAGGCTCAAGGTCGCGTATCCGCGAGCAGGGTCTCCCCCAAAGACCGCGTGTGGGGTACCCAACGGATCATTGGCAACGTCGATGACCAGACCACGTTGTTCTCGAGTGGTACCGGTGAATGGAATGCCGAGCTTTTGCCGGGTAAATGAGCGTCCCCCTTCGCAACCAACCACATACGCTGCGTGGATGGTTCGCTCTTCGTCCCCGGTCTTGATCGTGACGGTGACCCCGTTCTTGTCCTGTGTCAGGTCTGTGGCCTCGGAACCAAAGCGGACATCAACGCAGTCAAAGCGGCGAGTCCCCTCCAGCAGAACCTCATCTACCAGCGGCTGCACAAAGCCGTTGCGCCGTGGCCAACCGAATTCTCGGGTGACCGGGTTGATCCCGGCAATGATTTTGCCGGTGCCGTTGACGATCCGTACCTGCTGATCCGGGACGGTATGGACAAGCACTTCGTCAACCAACCCGATGGTTTGCATGGCACGCAAGGATTCATCATCGATGCCCACGGCCCGGGGGTAATCAATCAGCTTGGCTCTGGCCTCCACCAAGATCGTACGGATGCCGTTCATCCCCAGGAGGTTGGCCAACGTCAAACCCGTTGGACCTGCCCCGATGATGAGTATTTCAGTTTGCTCGCTCATAGCGACTCCTTTAATGCCGCAATTGATGCGCGTGCTTGTTTTCCGATGAACAGCAAATCGATCCCCAGCCCCACGTAGCCCAGGTTGAGGCCGCGGATTTGTTCGGCCGCGAATGCTGGATCGCTGCAATACAGCCCCAGCTTGACCTGGTGTGCGCGGGCCAGCTGGGATAGGTGAGCCAGAGCATCCGCCACGGGTCCGCTGGACCAATCAGGACGTCCCGCAAGCCCATAAGACACCGCCAAGTCACTCGGTCCCACATAGATGGAATCCACCCCCTGGACTCCCATGATCGCTTCTGCTGCTTCAACCCCGGCGACAGATTCAATCTGGGCCACGGCAACAACCGATTCGTTGCCGGCCGCACAATAATCGACACCCTCATAGAGGTTCGGACGACTGGGCCCCAGGCTTCGTGCACCCATCGGCGGATACTTCGTTGCGCGCACCAAAGCTCGTGCCTGCTCGACCGTCTCCACGGTTGGTGCGACGATACCGCGCGCCCCGCTGTCCAGGAGTCGACCGATGGCACCGGAATCGATGCTTGCCACGCGGGCATAAACATGGGAGTTGCCCCGCGGAGTGGATCGCAGCATGTTGCAGGCTTGATCCAGACCGATTTCGCCATGCTGGAGATCAATGACCACCCCGTCGTAACCTGCATTCAGGCCACTCTCAACCGCCGCCATGGATGGCAGAGCGATGTGCAATAGTGTCGGAGTTGCCTCCACATGAAGAGTCATTGGTTGCCGCCAGCTTCAATGCGTTTGGCATGGTTGGCAGCGTTTTCTGCCCCGAACACCGGAACGATTTCGCGACGCTTGATCAACCATGTTCCATCGACGTTGACGTACTGTTCGCGGAATTCACCCACGCTTGCCGGCCGCAAGGGATCCGACTGGCTGTCCCTGAACGTCATGTAGTAGGTGGTGCCGCACAACATTCCCTGATCAAAAGCGAGGCGCGTCCCGCCGGAGAAATGACGGACCGTACCTGCATTAATCTTGATCCGCTTCTCACCCCAGGCCTTGATGGCTGCCCGGCCCTCCATGACACCCATGGGGCCGACGGAAATGCAGTCATCCGTGTAGAGGAGATGCAATTGATCCGCATGGCCGTGATCAAGCAACCAATGGTATTCCGCGACCAGTTGTTCGATTTCCGTACGGATCTCGTGAGTCACCTTAGACATCGCATTCATCCTTCGATTGAAGAGTCGCCGACACCGAGCCGAACCCATGGGAAAACTTTGCGGTGTAGGGAACATCCGGATCCCAGTCCACGATCATGCCGATGGATCCAGAGAGCAGAATCTCGCCCGCGAGAAGTGGTTTGCCGACGCGAAGCGACGTTTCTGCGAGCCATTGGATCGCGTTGATCGGTCCCTTCAGGACATTGCTGCCGATGCCTCGCGTCACTTCTTCATCGCCGCGGTAAAGGACCATCACCACATCCCTGAGGTCGACTTCCCCATAGGGCAGTTGAACCGTGCCTGTCACGATGCCCTCGCACGCCGCGTTATCCGCGACGGTGTCCAGAATGCTCATGGCATAGTTGTGGTAACGACAATCCACAAGTTCCAGAGCGGGAACGACGTAGTCGATCGCCGCCACGATGGACTCCATCTCCGAGCTGAGCAGATCGTGCTTCAGCACAAATGCGAGCTCGGCTTCGATCTTTGGCTTGATGAAAGCGGACCGAGGGCGACTGACGCCGTTCGTGAAGATCATGTCATCCAGAACGATCCCGTAGTCGGGCTGATCCACTCCGGCTTTCTTTTGCACCATGGGGTTGGTCAGGCCAACCTTGCGCCCAACGCGCCTGAGCCCAAAGGCTTCTTCGCGACGCTTGGTATTCACTTCGGAAATTGCGTAGGCAGCGTCGAGGTCCCCCTCCGGCAACTGGTGCCGAATGTGGTCTATTGGTGTGAGGTCTTGACGTGCCGCGTAGAGTTCGTCGGCGATCTTTTGAATGATCTGAGACACCGTGTTCAGCCTTTCCGTGCTAGAAAATCGACAGCTCGATCGTTGAACGACTGCGGGTCTTCCCATTGCGGCCAATGTGCTGCATTCGGGATGGTCAGCAGTTCTCCGTCGTGAAGCATTGAGGCGAGCCGTTCTCCGGTTTCGACACCGCCGGATGGTTCGTGATCGGTCCAAACCAGCAACGTCGGCACCGTGACCGCTGCGTAGTCAGCCTCGGTGACCCTGTTGCGAAAACGAATTTCTGGATTCTGCAGCGCCAAAATATGTTCCACCGAGCGTGCGAAGCCCGGGCGGCTATAAACGGCCTGGCGCATGCGCACCAGTTCGTCGGTAATGAGATCTGCTGCATGGATCACTACCTGCAAGCGGGCCTTGACGTTTTCAAACGTGGGGTTATCAACGGCATCACGAGTGACAGACCGGCCCTTGCTCATGGCTGGCTGACCCACGATGCGTCCGCCTGGAGCGCTGAGAATAAGGGTCTTGACCCGTGAGGCATGCGATTGAGCGAATTTCAAGGCAATCCAACCACCCAGCGACTCGCCACAAAGGTGCACACGTTCCAGTTTCAGGGCATCCAGGAGCCCGAGCAGATGTTCTTCGTAGTCGGGAATTTCAAGATCAGATTCCGCCAACGTTGAGAAACCATGTCCCGGATAGTCATAGGCAACGACTCGGTGTGTTTGAGCCAATGCACGGATATTGTGCGTGAAAGCTTCGATGTGTCCACTGGTGCCGGCTAAGAGCACGATGGTGTCCTCCCCGGTACCCACCGATAGCACTCGTGTACGCCATTGGCCGACGTTGACATAACTTATGCTGTGCGGCAGGTCGCCAATTTCCTGCCACAACGTCGGGAGCGACGGTTTCATGCTGCACCATCGGTCATGGCGGCCACTACGCCGAAGCCAGCGCCCCAGGTGTCAACCGGCCAGTACTTGTCCACCACGAAGTCGTAACTGCCTGCCGTCGCTAAAGCGCTGAAGGCGGCAATCCACGTCCGAATTTCGTGGGCACCACTGCCACCCTCGGAACCGATCCATTCATTGGTCCAAGCGTCAACAACACTCATATCACCACGCCGGAAGACGTCGAGCACTTCCATGTCCCAGGCTGCATTCAACGGCTGCGTTGTAGCCTTCCCTTCGGCGAACTTCCGAATGTTCGCAATCATGGTTGACTCGCGCACTTGGCGTTGTTCCGGGGTCGTTTCTAAATGCACAAGTCGCTCTTTTACCTCGTCCGGCGAGGTGTCCCACACCGGGATCGGCGGGTTGTGCGATAGTCCGCCCGAGGCGAAAATCAAGACTTTCTTGTCCAATTTTTGTGCCGCACGACCCACCGCTTCGCCCAGCAGACGCACACGGTTCATGGGCGATAAGGGTAGGCCCACGGAATTGACGAAGATCGGGACAAAGGGATTCGTGAATCCGTGCCCGTAGACGAACTCGAGTGGCTGCAACACGCCGTGGTCAACAAGCAGACGTTCCGAGCGAGCAATATCGATGCCGTCCTCAAGGATCAGCCGATGAAGTTCACGGGCAGTTTCGCCGTCCACGGGCAGCGGTCCCGATGCGGTGCCCCAGTCGCCAATACCGTTAGCCTGCGCACCGACACAGAAGGGCGGCATCATCTCGTACATCACGCCGTTGAAGTGATCTGGCCCCAAGGCAATGGTGATGTCCGGGTTATAGTCCGCGACAAAAGATCGCACATCACCGATTGCTTCGTTAATTTCGGCGAAGGTACTCCCTCCTGGATCTACGTTCCCAAACGATGGCGCGTGGGACATGGCAGCTACTGCAAGTGTCATTTTTCTTTCCCCTCGGCCCGTTAGGCCTCGCAATTTTGAGCTTATGAGCAGCTCTTCAAATAGACTGCATCTTCTAGAACCATGATTCTAGTGTCTTGGTTCACATTAAGCTAGCACTCTTTTCGAACGTGAAGTTTGGACCGGACAGGAAGTGTCGCGATTCGGACAAACCGACGAAACTCGAAGGGAATTGACGGAGGGAAGGCGCCCGACACTCCCGGATGGACACCGCGCGCACATTTTCTGCCCCAGGCTTCGTTCCCGTGCCGTCGAAACCCCGCTGGACTTGGCGCCCACACCACCGAGCGTCCGTTGGTGGCTACACTGCCCTGTTCATGCGCTCAAGCCATTCATCAACCGGTTTTGATGCGGCGACGGCTCCCCCTAAGGAGTAGGTCCGGGCCAAGTGCCCGGGCACCAGCATCCACGGCCAACTAAACTCTGTGCACCGCGCAACCATGCGCTCTGCACGGCCGCCAGCTCGGGGCGATCGGTCTCACAGGGCGCATTGCAACAACCCCCAAATCCCCAGCTTTGACCGCTCTTTCACGCGGTCCATCCCGGTTCGACGAATCTGGGCGATAGAGCCGCAATTCACGGCCCGGCGTTGACCGGCACCTCGGTTTTCTACCCTTCGTGGATCCGGTGCTGATTGCGACACAGAACACGCCATTCACTGCACGCCCAAGGCCCCCACAACCGACTGAGCCCCGGATTCATGAGGCCCCCTGCACTAAAGTTGAATGTTATGGATTCTCCACCGTCACGTCCTAAACAAGCCACTGCAAGCATCGACGGGGCACCCGTAGCCGGGCCCCGGGAACACGGATCAACCCCCGGTCGGCCCGGTGGCCGCGTGCGAAACGCCCTGCGCCATGCCGCCAGGGAACCAGCGTTCGGCATCCACCCCGGTCTGGTTCCGGGCATCAGTGTCGAAGACACCGGAGCGAAGTTCCCCACCCGGCGCAGCGTGTTTGTCTTCGCACTGGCCCTCACGCTGGCGGTCCTCGGCTGGGCCATCCTCGCCCCGGCCAACCTCAACGAGGTCGGCACCATCATGCAAAGCTGGGTGGTCACACACTTCGGATGGCTGTTCAACGCCACCGTGGTTGCCATCGTGGTGTTCATGCTGGTGGTAGGTTTTGGCCCCACCGGCAAGATCCGCCTCGGCGCCGATGACAGCACCCCGGAGTACTCCACGCTTTCGTGGATCTCCATGCTGTTCGCCGCGGGCCTGGGCATCGGGCTGGTCTTCTACGGGCCGCTCGAACCGCTCACCCATTTCCTGTCCCCGCCTCCGTCCACTGATGCCGAGGCGGGCACCACCGCTGCGGTCCTGCCGGCCATGACCGACGCCTTCTTGCACCAGGCCACCTTCGCCTGGTGCATCTACGCCTTGGTCGGTGGCGCGCTGGCCTACGCCTCGTACCGGCGTGGGCGGCTGCCGCTGATCTCCTCTTTGTTCGAGCCGGTCTTCCCCGACGGCAACAACCGAATCTTGGGCAAGATCATCGATATCTTTGCCGTCCTGGTCACGTTGTTCGGCACCGCGACCTCGCTGGGCATCGGGGCCCTGCAGATCCGTACCGGAACTTCGATCATCACTGGCCAGGAGCTGGGCAACGGATTTGTCGTGGTGGTCATCAGCGTGCTGACCATCGTCTTCACCATCTCCGCGGTGGCAGGCATCAAGACCGGTATCCGGTTGCTGTCCAATGCCAATATGGCTCTGGTCATCGCGCTGGCCGTCTTCGCGCTGCTGGCCGGCCCGACGTTCTTCCTGCTCGACCTGCTGCCGGCCTCGCTCATCGCCTTTGTCGGCAATCTGCCGGACATGCTCACCGTCTTTGCCAGCCAGGGCTCGGCCCAACAGGATTACCTGACCAGCTGGACCACCCTGTACTGGGCCTGGTGGATCTCGTGGTCCCCGTTTGTTGGCATGTTCATCGCCAAGATTTCCAAGGGCCGCACCCTGCGCGAATTTGTCACGGTCGTGGTCTTTGTCCCCTCGGCGATCTCCATCGGATGGTTCACGGTCTTCGGCGGCAACGCGATCTGGATGAACATGAACGGCAAAGACATGGCCGTGGAGGGTGCCGGCGAGAACGTTATGTTCGACTTGCTGGGCAACCTTCCTTTCGGCAACGTCACGTCGATCATTTGCCTCTTGGCCATCGTCGTCTTCTTTGTCACCGCCGCCGACTCGGCCAGCAATGTCATGGGCTCGATGTCGCAGTCGGGCCGACCCGTGCCCTCGAAGGCGGTGACCATCACCTGGGCAGCGGCGCTCGGATTGATTGCCATGTTCCTGTTGCTGGCCGGCGGCCGAAACGCCCTCTCGGGCTTGCAGTCGATCATGGTGACCTGCGCCTTGCCGTTCGCCATCATCCTGATCGGCGTCATGGTCTCCTGGGCCAGGGACCTGCGCAACGATCCGCTGATGATTCGTCGCAGGTACGCGCAGGAGGCCATCAGGCGCGGCGTACGCATGGGCATCGATGAACACGGTGACGACTTCGTGTTCGGCACCGCCCAGGTTGCGGAACAGGATGGCGCGGGCGCGGACTTCGAGAGCGACGATCCCGCCCTCACCGACTGGTACACGGACAACGCCACACCTCAGACCGAGGAAGTTCTGCCGGATCCGCCAGCACCAGAAAAGGCCTAGCCACGGGAACGGGCCGGCAGCGGAGACGCTGCTGGCCCGTTCCGGTTCCGCGGATTGCTTCTGAGGCAGCAGAGGCCTTCAGGGAGCGCCCAGGCGATGTGCACCAGGATTGTTCGCTTGGGTGCCCTGTGTTTCAGCCCCGCAGCGACGCTCCTCCACAGACGGTGAGCACCTGGCCGGTAATCGACTTCCCCTTTTCACCAACGAGGAAACCAACCAGCGCCGCAACATCCTTCGGGTCCACCAACGCGCCCAACGGCGGTACTTGCGGTGGTACACCGGCCCGACGCGGATCGACCATCATCGGTGTATCGGTGGGGCCGGGAGCCACCACGTTGCAGGTGATTGAACGCTCCGCCAGCTCAATGGCCCAGCTACGTGATAGCCCACTGAGCGCCGACTTGGTCGCCGAATACTGGCTCTTCCCAGCCACCCCGGACATGGTGCGACTGCCGATGAGCACCACGCGGGCGCCCTTCTCCATCTTGGGTGCCAGAACATTCAGCAGCACCGCCGGTGCCTGAACATGCACGGCCAACATCCCGGCTAGGTTCCGTGCCTCCAGCTCGCCGAGTGCACCGGTCTGCATAAAGCCTGCCGCGTGGACGAATACCCGTGGAACATCTAATTCCCGGGCCAATTCTTCCAAGGTCTCCAAGTCACCGAGATCCGCTTGAACCCACTGGAAAGACGTGGAATGCGCCTCGGGAACCTCCGGTTGACGCCGGCTCAGTCCGGTGACGCGATAACCGGCGGCGAGCAATTCCAGAGCGATCGCTGCCCCAATGCCGGAGCTGACACCCGTAACAAGTGCGCTTTTCATTTACTCGGCGTCCCCTTTGTAGACCCAGGACGGGTCCACCCGGACGTACTTGATGGCCTGGCGGAAGTAGGTGTAGGCCAGGTGCAGCGCCCCATCCTCACCCTGGTGAATCGACGGGTAGGAGAACTCGCGATTTAGTCCTTCACGTGAATTGTTGGACAGGCAGTAGCCGTCGCCGACTTCCAGATTGCGCCGCACCGGCCAGCTGTGACCCTCATCCTCGGAAATGGCCACGGTGAGTGGCGCCCGCGGGGTACCCCAGAACGCTTTGCGTTCGTTGGGGTCCCGACCGATCAGGGGCTCAAAGGCCACTGGTCCGTCCACCGCCTCGTCCAGACCTTCATCATCAATCTCGTCATAGAGCGAGAGCCTGCGTTCGGTTTCTGCGGTCGCGCGGGAGTGGTTGTAAATCAGGGCTAGGCGCCCGTCATCCAACGCGGTGAATTGGATCGAGGAGTTGTTGTTTGGCAGCTCGGTGGGCACCGGCTCGGACCAGGTCACTCCGGCATCCTGCGAGCGCGACGAATAGATCGAATCCGCCCAGCGACTGCGGTACAGGGCCAACAGCCCGCCATCTTTCAGTGGTGCAAGGTTCATATGAACACACCCGATGGATCCGGGAACCAGCTGCTCCTCCCACGCCTTGCCTCCATCGACGGAAACCATCAGGGCCGAATCGTCGGCGTCCCCCACCCATTTCTCGCCGGGAACCGTGGCACAGCGGAAGACGGGAACCAGGATGCTCTCCCCCACCACTACTGGTGGCTGGCGAACAAACACCCCACCGTGCTCCGTAGCGGCAAAAAGCGTCTCGGCCTCGGACCAAGAGCGCCCATGATCGCGTGAAATCCGACGGCGCACCTCGGAGGTGTCCTGGTTACCGGCATGTTGGGCCGTGTACAAAAGCCAGAGCTCTTCCCCATAGGGGAAAAGGATCGGATTTTGTTCGGAACGGGTGGTGTCAAAGGAGAGCTGCAGTGGCTCGGACCAGTGATCTGCCCATTCGCCGTTGGCTTCCTTCTCAAGGGAGGAGAAGTAGATGCTGATATCAGCTACCCCTTCCTGGGTGCCGCCAAACCACACACAACCCAGCCGCCCATCCCCCAGCGTCATCAGGTTCGCGGCATGCGACTGCACGGTGGGCGCCGGCAGATAGGCGTAGTTCATTTCTCCGTCCTGCTGAACAAGTCCGTCGGTGGCGATGGTGGAGAATGCTGCGGAAGTCATGAACCTTTATCCTTCGAAGAATCGGTGAGGCAGGGGAATTGCGAAATTCTGGACTACTTGGCGTCGATCGTGGTGCGCGCCGATCGCAAATGCGCGGCCGCGGTAGCTTCCAAGTGCGTGAGATCCGAGGCGACGGTGGCAAAGGTATAACCCTCGTTCAATCGGCCGTGGGCCAGCTCGCCGCTGGCGTTGTGGATGCCCGCGGCGATTCCCGCAGCCTGTGCTGCGTCGGAGACGCGCACCAAGGCAGCCTCGAATTCGTCCTTGATGGCCGGGTCGCCTGGGAACGCCGCACCAATGGCCAAGGCCAAATCACTCGGGCCCACGTACAGTCCGTCCAGGCCCGGCACCGCCGCGATCTCTTCGACGTTATCCAATCCGCCCGGTGTCTCAATCATGGCGAAAACCAGAGTGGTCGCATCGGCTTCGGCCGGCACCGGTCCCACACGCAGGGCCGATCGCATGGGCCCGTAGGAACGGATCCCGTGCGGTGGGTACTTGGCATAGCGGACGGCATCGGCCGCGTCCTGGGCATTATTGACCAGCGGAACGATGATGGCCACGGCTCCGGCATCCAGGGCCTTGCCAATGGCCGTGGCATTGTTGGCTTCCACTCGGACCACACCGGCGGCCTGGGCCGAGGCGTCGATGGCCAGCAGTCCATGCAGCATGCCAGAGTACCCGATCAGTCCGTGCTGCGCATCTAGCGCCACATAGTCGTAACCTAGGCGGGCAATGCGTTCGGTAGAGACCGGTGAGTCAAGGACAACCCAGTAGCCAATGGCGGGTTCACGGGCACGGATCTTACGGGCAAATTCGGTGGCAACTGCGGAGGTCATGATGTGTTTCTCTTTCTATCGAAGCTGGTGGAACGACTATTAGCGGTTGTACGCCGGCATGGGGCCGTGCAGCGAGGCAGACGCAGCGCTCGCGGCGTCTGCGAGTTCGGGGTCAAGTGGTCCGGCGGCAATCGCAACCAGATTGGCTTGCAGCTGCTGAACCTTGGATCCGCCGAGCAAGAGCGCGTCCACCTGCCGGTGGTAAGCCAACCAGCGCAGCGAAAGCTCAATCAGGGAAATGTCAGCCTCGGCGGCAATGGCCGAGAGCTTGTCGATGGCGGCAAAAAGGTCGGCGTCCCAGTAGCGCTGGGTGTACATTTCGGCCAGACGTGAATCCCCGAAGCGCCCACCGGTGGGCCGCTGCGTGAAGGAGTGCTGACCCGTGAGCAGTCCACCGCCCAGCGGGTTGTAGACCATGGTCTCCACCCCGGTAGCTGCGGCAAAGGGCAGGTACTCGGTTTCGATCCGGCGGCCAACCAAGTTGTAAAGCTGCTGGGCGACGATCGGCTGGGGTGCACCCACTGCGTGAGCCACCTGTTGAATTTGGGCGATCTGCCACGCGGCAAAGTTTGATACACCCAGGGCCAGGATCTTGCCCTCGGTACGCAGCTTTGCTACCTCGATGAGAGTCTCTTCCAACGGCGTGCTGTAGTCCGGCTGGTGCAGGTAAAACAGGTCAAGCCTGTCGGTATTCAACCTTTTCAGCGACCCTTCCACACTGCGGCGCAACGCCGCCGGGGACAACAGAGCATCATCCCCCGCATCCGTATGCGGCATGCCTGCCTTGGAAGCCAAGAAGACTTCATCACGCTTGCCATCCAGCAGCGTGGCCAACAATTCCTCGGTCACCCCACCGACATACGCGTTAGCCGTGTCGATGTGCCGAATCCCGGCATCCAGTGCGGTCCGCAGGATCTGCGCGCTAGTGGCGGCATCGGCGGTATCGCCAAAGGTCATCGTTCCCAGGACCAGATTGGCCGTTGACGTTGTGGTGCTCATGTTCTTCTTTCGTGAGGTGGAGGTGAAATGGGGGGGCTCGAGGGTTTTTATCCGGCGAGCCCGGCGAGCAGGTGGCGCGGCTTGATTCCCTGCATACGGCTGGGATCCAGTGCCGCCCGGCGCAGCGAGCGGGTGTAGTCGGCGGATGGAGAGGAAAGTACCCGGCGGGTGGGCCCCGACTCAACCAACTCACCGCGGCGCATCACCACAATATGCTCGCTGATCTCTTGGACCACACCCAGATTGTGCGAGATGAAGAGATAAGAAATCCCCGTCTCCGCCTGAATCTCGGCCAACAGCTGCAGCACTTGGGCCTGCACCGAAACATCCAGCGCACTGGTGGCTTCGTCGCAGACCAGCAGCTCCGGCTTGGAAGCCAGTGCTCGGGCAATGCCGATGCGTTGGCGCTGGCCGCCGGAGAACTCGTTGGGCCGACGGTACAGTGCACTGGCGGGCAGACCCACCCGGTCCAACAGGCGTTTAGCCTCCTGAGTTCGCTCGGCGGCCGAAGCCAGCTTCTGGATCTTTAATGGCTCCGTAATGATCTCTTCGGCTGTTTGGCGAGGATCAAGGGAACCGTAGGGATCTTGGAAGACCATCTGGAATTTCTTGCGCAGCGGGCGCAGCTCGGATTCGGAGAGTGTCAACAGATCGGTGCCGTCCAAATGAATGGATCCGCTGGTGGGCTTGAGCAGGCGCATGATCGATTTAGCCACGGTCGATTTGCCGCAGCCCGATTCACCCACGATCGCCAGTGTTGAGCCGCGAGCCACATCAAATGACACGTCATTCACCGCGCGGTAGGGTCCGGTGCGGGTGGAGTACTCCACCACGAGGTTCTTCACCGAGAGGAACGGGGCAGCCGTGCTGGTTGTCTCAGACATGGGATTCCTCCACTGGCATCGATTCGTCCCAGTCTCCCAGACGCGGCACTGCCGCCAGGAGCTTGCGGGTATATTCTTCGGATGGTTCTTCAACCACCTGGCGGGCGTCGCCAGATTCAACAAAACGTCCGCGCTGCATCACATGGATGGTGTCGGAGACCAATCGAGCCACCCCGATATCGTGGGTGATCATCAAGATTGCGGTGCCCCGAGTTTCTTGGATTTCCAACATCAGATCCAAAATTCCGGCTTGCACCGTGACATCCAGGGCGCTGGTCGGCTCATCTGCCACCAGCAGCTCGGGTTCACTCGCCAACGCGATGGCGATCAGAACACGTTGCAGCATGCCACCGGAGAGCTGGTGTGGGAACTTCTTCAGTTGCTCTTCCACCAACGGGATGCGCACCTGACCAAGCAGTTCAGCGGCCTTGGCATGGATGGCGTCCTTGCCCCTGACCTTGCCGGTGATCTTGATGGCTTCGCGTAATTGTGAACCAATCGAGAGCACCGGACTCAAAGCTGTCATCGGATCCTGCGGGATCAGGGCCAGACCACGGCCGCGGAACTTTTTTATGGTTTGGTGATCGCTCAACACGTCCTTCCCCTTGATCCGGACCGCACCCGAGAGCACCGCCAGATCTCGTGGTAGCAGCTGTAACAGCGCCATGGCAGTAGTAGACTTGCCCGAGCCGGATTCACCGATAATGGTGACGGTTTCGCCGCGCCCGATGCTGAAACTGACGTTGTCAACCGCCTTGAAGACTCCGTTGTCGGTCATCAATTCGACGCTGAGGTTCTTGACCTCAAGCACCGCTGTATACGGCGACGCTTCGTTGTGGGTGAGGGTGCTCATGTTCAGGCTTCCTTCCGGTTCTTACGGCGGGGACGACCATCACGCAGGGCATCTCCGAGGAGGTTCACGCCGACCACCAGGGCCACGATGACCAAGCCGGGCAGGGTGACCATCCACCAGGAGGTGGTGATGTAATCCTGACCGTCGGAGATCAACCGCCCCCAGGTGGCGAAGGGACGCTGCGGTCCGGCACCCAGGAAGGAGAGCGCGCTTTCCAGCAGCACGGCCTGGGCCAACAGGAGCAGGATCACCAGGCTCGCCTGCTTGAAAACGTTGGGGATCACGTGCTTGATGAGGATGGAGATCTTATGCAGACCCAGAGTCTTGGCGGCATCCACATAGGGCTTTTCACGTTCCACCAACACCAGGGAGCGGGTCAGCCGGGCGACTTCTGGCCATTGCGCTATGGCGATGACACCGGTGATCACCGGGATGGAGGGGCCAAAGAGGGCAACGACCAGTAGAAGCATCATCAGCAGTGGCAGCGACATCTGGGCTTCCAAGACGCGAGAGATCAGCACATCTGCCCAGCGTCCGTAGAAGCCGGCGATCGATCCGAGGATCACACCAATGGCACCGGAGACCACCACGGCCAACACACCGATCATCAGCGAGGTCTGCCCGCCGAACAAAATTCGCGAGAGTAGATCTCGACCCAGCTGGTCGGTGCCGAAGAGATAACCGTCGCTCAGCGGCGGCAGGCGCCGTGCGCCCAAGTTCTGAGCGTTTGGATCGGCCAGCGGCAAGAAGTTGGCCAGCACGATCGGGAGGAAAACCAAGAGGGTCAGGATGGCACCTGCCCAGAGCTTGATTTTTGCGGAGCGTGCGCGCCTAGCCGAAGCCGAAGCCTTGAGCGCCTTCGCGGTAACCGCCGAGGGTGCGTTGGATGTTGCAGGTGCCTGAGTGATGTGCGTCGCGGTGCTCATACCGATGCCGCCTTTCCGAGTCGAACGCGGGGATCAAGCAAGGGGTAAGCCAGGTCAATAAGCAGCTGAACCGCGACGGCCAGCAGCGCGGTAATGAGCACCGTGGCCTGGATCAGCGGGTAGTCCCGGGTTTCCAAGGCTCGGACAATCAACGAACCAACGCCCGGCCAACCGAAGACGACTTCCACCACGACCACACCGTTGAGCATCGCGGCAAAGCGTGTACCCAGGGCGGTGAATACCGGGATGCCGGCGTTGCCCAGGGCGTAACGCCAGGTCAGCAAGCGTTCAGAGACGCCGCGGGAGCGGGCGATGGTGAGATAGGGAGAATTGAAGTTGTTGACCATTTCCCGGCGCACCATGCGAGAGATTAATGCGACCTGCAGAATCGCCACCGTGATGGTGGGCAGGACCAACCCACCCCAGGTGGTGAAGCCGGAAGCGGGGAAGATCGGCAGGACCACCGAAAAGGCGGTCAGTAGCATGATGCCGGTCCAGAAGTCGGGCATGGACTGCCCGGCAACTGTCAGTACATTGACTCCGACCTCGCTACCGGTGTCGGCACGGCGGGCCATCCACATGCCCAGCGGGATCGCGACCAGCGCGGCCAGCAGGATCGAGGAAGTGGCCAGGGTCAGCGTGTACGGCAGGCGTTCCATGACCACGGTCATCGCGGGAGCCTGGAAGGAATAAGAGGTGCCGAGATTGCCGGTGAAAAGCTGGCCAATGAAGATCAGGTATTGCTGGAAGATCGGGGCGTCAAGACCAAATTGTTCGCGTACCGCGGCCAACTCTTCGCTGGTGGCTAGCGGGCCGGCGAAGGCCGCAGCGGGGTCACCGGGTGCGAGGCGGATGAGCAGGAAGACCACCGAGACCGTCAAGAAGACGGTCAGCAGTCCCTGGCCCAGTCGTTTGGGGAGATAGGTGAGCATTCTCAGGCTTCCAATCCGATGTGGGACAACGGGTATGAGTTGGCCGCTGACAGGGAGAGTGTCTGGACCCGGTTGCGGCGGGCCAGGATCGATTTGGGCACAAAGGCCCAGGCGCAGGGCCAGGTGTCCCAGGCGGCCTGTTGGGCTTCCTTGAGGTACGCCTCGCGTTTGGCCTCGTCAACTTCCGCTGCGGCAAGGCCGATCTTCGCGGCAACCGCCTGATTGACGTAGCCCTGGTAGGTGTCGCGGGTCTTTTCCTTTTCCGGGGTTCCGGCATACATGCCCTGCAGCATGGTGATGGCCAATCCGGTGGGGCTGGAGAAGCCGTTTCCGAGCAAGTCCCAGTCGCCCTCTTTGCCCTGTCGCCATTGCAGGATGTTTCCGCCGGGTTCAAATTGCTGCAACTCGGTGCGCACGCCGATGTCCCCGAACATTTGAACCAACGCCTCCATGATGGCGGTATCGGAGGGGAACTCCCCGGTTTCCCAAATGATCTTGAGTTTCAGGTCGCTGACACCCAAATCTTTGAGCAGGGACTTGGCCTTGGCCGGGTCATAGACAAAGTCACCGGTCTTGGCGTGGCCAAAGAGGCTGGCGGGCGTGACGCCCTGAGCCTGTTCGACAGAATCGATCAGCACGTCATGCACCAGCGCTTGCCCGTCAATGGCAAAGGACAACGCCTCGCGGACCCGCACGTCGCTGAGCGGGTGAGAGGAAGGCTTGCGGAAATTGTAGAAGATCTGATTCATACGCAGCGAGGACGCCGTCTCGATGGTGACACCCGGCAGACCGCTGAGTTGTTCCATGGAGTTTGGGGAGATCGAATCGATAACGTCTACCTCACCGCTGCGCAGGGCGATCACGCGGGAGGATTCTTCGGGCAGGAAGCGCACATTCACGCGCTGGACGGCCGGGGCCGTTCCCCAATACGTTTCGTTGCGTAGCAACTGGTAGGTGCCAGCGCCGCGGTTGAAGGATTCAACGGTATAGGGACCTGTGCCGACACCGGTCTGCAGCTCTTCGGGTTTGTTATCCGCCGCCGGAGTGATCAGGATCAGCGCCATGAGGGCGTCAAGGATGGGGATCGGTGCCTTGGAATCGAGATAGAAGCTGCGTTCGTCCAGGGCCGTGATCCTCGGGAATTCTGGGAAGAAGCCTGCAACAAAGGAACCCTGGACCTCGCGGTACATTTGCAGGGCGGTGGAAACGTCTTTGATTTCTACCGGGCGCCCGTCGGAGTAGGTGACCCCCTTGCGCAGTGTGGCCTTCCAGCGCGTGGGGGAAAGCATCACAAAGGATTCGGCCAGCATGGGGATAGGAGTGATCTCCGGCCCGATGGCCGTCAAGCCTTCACGCACCGCGCGCTGCACCGTGACTGCCGCATCAAATTGATTCAGCTTGTTATCCAGCGAGACGAGCGAACGGTTCAGTGCCAGGGTCAGGGTGTCTTCACCGGGCAGGCCGGTGGGACCTGCGCAGGCGCTGGCGCTTAATCCGATCCCCGCGAAAAGTCCTGCCGCTCCGGCAAGTCGCAGCAATTGCCGACGCGACATGTCGTGGCCAGGGAATGATGCGGTCATGATTGACCTCTCGATTCGTCGTATTGGAGCATCGTTGACCCAACCCATTGGGGCACCTTGCTCTCCTGAGCATTTGTAACTCAGGTCACTCTGTCACGATTGCGCGTAATGCGCAATACCAATAGCGCGTTTCGCGCAACTGTGTCATGATGAAGACATCACCAAAGGCCTCAGGCTTTTTCGACCACCCACCCACAGGAGGTGAATTTCACCCATGCAGCCACCCGCTCGTCGCGCACCAGCGGCAGCAACATCCCCCGAACACCACCACGTTCTGGTCTTGGCAGATGACTTCACCGGCGCCTGCGAGGTGTCCCTCCCCTGGAAATCGCACGGATATGGCACCGCGATCGCGCTGGATGCCAGCGCAGCCCGCAGTACGCAAGTTCATATCATTGACACCAATACCCGCGGCGTTCTACCCGCGGAGGCGGCAGCCACCACGGCCGAGACTCTTGCCTCGTTCCCGCCCACGGCGTTACTGATCAAGAAGATCGATTCACTCTGGCGCGGCAACATTCCCGCCGAGCTGTTAGCCCTGAGCCAGGCGGGCTACCGTCTGGTCATTGCCGGAGCGCTGCCACACCTTGGGCGTTCGGTCAGGAATGGAGCACCGCTAATTCAGGGCGTGCCACTGGCGGCGACGGATGCGTGGAGCATCGAGATTTCGGCACCACCGGAGTTGATCGGTGATTTGCTGGTGGGTCTATCCACCCGGCACCTTCCACGGCCGGGCGCTGGCGGCCAGGAATGGGAAACATACTTGGCCGCAAGCCTCCACGAAACCCAAGCCATCGTCATTGACTGTGAAACCGAGACCGATCTGACCACGATCGCCGACGAGTGTCTCAGGCTCCTTGAATCGACGGCCACGCCGATCGCACTGGTGGGGACGGGAGCTCTGAACGCCGCAATCGCCTCCGCGTTTGCCGCCCACTTCGCCCGCGATGCCGCCGCCAGCGCCGAGCTCTCGGCAACAACAGCACCGTGGTCCGCAACAAGTGACGGGCCGCATCCACTCTTCGGAGTTGTCGGCTCCGCCTCCGGCCGCAGCGGGCAGCAACTAGCTCACGCTCGCGACGCCGGCATGGTGGTGACGGAAAATACCGCCGACCTGACCACCGAGCTGCTGGGAGGAAACGTCGGCCTGCTCGCTGCGTCCGCGACGCCCGGTGATCCCGCGGCGATTCTCACCACGCTGCGTCACAACGCTGCCCTGCTCCTGGAAAACCATCCGTCCGCGGATCTTTTCCTCACCGGCGGTGAAACCGCCAGAGCGATCCTTGATGACCAGAACATCGACACTCTGTATCCCCTGCTTCAACTCGAACCCGGTGTAGTCATTTGCCGCACCCCGGCGGGCCGACTCGTCGGCACCAAGCCCGGCACCTTCGGCAGCACCGGCATCCTGACCCAATCCCTCAACACTCTGCGCGAACTGCGCACCATCACACCCCAGGAGCACGATCCCATGACCAAAACATTGCAGGACACCCGCCCCTACATCGCCGTGACCATGGGCGACGGTGCCGGGGTTGGCCCCGAGGTGACCGTCGGAGCCTTGATCGATGAACGTGCCTACGCCACCAGCCGTCCGGTGGTCATCGGGGATGCCTATCGGCTGCGTCTGGGCGCCACTGCACTCGGCGCCACGGTGGAGATCGCGGAAATCGAGACCATCTCCGAAGCCATCTTCATCCCGGGACGCATCAATGTCATCGACCCGCATCTTTTGTCCCCCGACCTGCCCTGGGGCAAGGAATCGGCGGAGGCGGGAAATGCCGCGTACCACTACATCCGCATTGCCTGCGAGCTGGGCATGAGGGGTGAGGTGCAGGGCATCTGTACCGCACCGCTGAACAAGGCCGCCCTGCACAGCGCCGGGCACATCTACCCCGGCCACACCGAACTGCTGGCCCACTTCATGGGCATCGAGGAGGTCTCCATGATGCTCTCCACCCCCAAGGTGAAGGTCATCCACGTGACCACCCACATCGGGCTCATTGACGCCATCAACAAGATCGAACCGGGGTTGGTGGAGCGCACGGTGCGCCGTGGGCACGACGCGTTGGTCCGGGCCGGAAATGCCAACCCCAAGATCGGTGTGTGCGCCATCAATCCGCATGCCGGAGAAAACGGACTCTTTGGCTACGGCGAAGAGGAAACCAAGATCATTCCCGCGCTGGAAAAATTGCGTGCCGACGGTATAAATGCGGCAGGTCCGCTTCCTGCAGACACCGCGTTCTTCCTCGCTGGGCGCGGGGACTACGATTTGATTGTGGCGATGTATCACGATCAGGGTCACGGACCCGTGAAGGTTTTGGGCATCGAGGCCGGAGTGAATATCACCGTGGGACTACCGGTGATCCGGACCTCGGTTGACCATGGCACCGCCTTCGACATCGCCGGCACCGGCGTGGTGGAGGTTGGCAGCATGATCGAAGCGCTGACGCAGGCGGTCAATCTGGCCTCGGTTCCCGCACTCTGATTGCTTCACCGATACACTCAGCGAAGAGCAACTCAACAACATTAAAAGGAGGTCAACATGTCAACAAGTGCCAGGGTGCGCCAGGGACAGATCCTTGAGCTCGCGCACACCAGCGGTCTGGCAAGCGTCGAGGAACTCTCCGAACGCTTTGACGTGACAGCCTCAACGATCCGGCGTGACCTCACCCGCTTGACCTCCGAGGGCAAGATCGCACGCACCTACGGCGGGGCCATGGCCCTGAACGGGCAGGTGGTCGAGTCAACCTTCAGGCAGCGCAATAAGCAAAGCACCGCTGCCAAACGTGCCATCGGGCGACGGGCCCGCGCCCTAGTGAAACCGGGGCAATCAATCCTGCTCGATTCCGGTTCCACGGTCGCGGCGCTGGCCCATGAGCTGCGTGATGCCAGCGAACTTAAGCTCGCCACCACCTCACTGGTGGTGCTTGATGAACTCGCCGAGGCCGAGGAGATTCACGTTGAATGCATCGGTGGCACGTTGCGACACAGCAGCGCGGCCTTTGTGGGACCGTTGGCCGAGTACTGCCTGGAACGCATGAGCTTTGATACCGTCTTTTTGGGTGCCGACGGGGTCACCCCCGAGGCGATTTGCGAGGCGGACATGGTCCAGACGCGTTTGAAGGAAGTGATGTGTTCGCGTGCCAACACCGTGTATGTGTTGGCCGATTCTTCCAAGCTAAACCACACCCCCTTCCACGCCTGGGCCAGACTGCCCGAGGCGTGGACACTGATCACCGACGCCGCGGCGAGTGATGCTCAGCTGGAGGGTTTCCGGGCAGCGGGAGTCAAGATCATCATTGCCCGCTAGCCCGGAAAAGTCTGGGGCTTAGTTCGCCCAGAACGGGTAGTCGGTGTAACCGACGGCGCCCTCGGTGTAGAAGGTGGAGGCGTCGGGAACGTTCAGCGGCAACTCTTCCTTCCAGCGGCGCACCAGGTCGGGGTTGGCGATGGCAGGACGGCCCACCACCACGGCCTCGCCCCAGCCGTTGGAGGCAACGGCAACCGCCTCGTCCAACGTGGTGATGCTCTGGAAACCGGTGTTCAACAGGACCGGACCATTAAACTTCGAGCGCAGATCCTGGACGAGTTCCCCGGCAGGATCGGCATGCAGGATGCTCAGTGCGGCCAGACCCAGAGGTGCAATCCCATCGATGAGAGCACCGTACGTGGCGGCAGCATCCGCGGTATCGGTTTCCAGCGCACTCTGGATGTTGTGCTGCGGGGAAATACGCAGGCCAGTTTTTCCTGCGCCGATAGCCTCAGCCACAGCGGTGACCACCTCGATGACCAGGCGGGCCCGGTTTTCCGGGGATCCGCCATATCCGTCCGTGCGGGTGTTGGAGCTGGGGGACAGGAATTCGTGCAGCAGGTAGCCGTTGGCGCCGTGCAGTTCAACACCGTCAAACCCTGCGGCGATCGCGTTGCGAGATCCTTGCACAAACTCTTCAATAATGCCCGGCAGTTCCGCCTCGGTGAGTGCGTGTGGAACCGGGTAGTCGTACTTCCCGGTGTAGGTGCGCGTAACACCGTCCACCGCGATGGCACTGGGCGCCACAACAACGTCTTGTCCGGTGGTCTCGGGGTGAGTAACCCGGCCGGCGTGCATTACCTGGGCAACAATGAGACCGCCCTCGGCATGGACGGCGTCGGTGACGCGCTTCCATCCGGCGATCTGTTCCTCGGTGACAAGTCCCGGCTGGCGGACAAAACCCTGACCGACCGCACTGGGGTAAACACCTTCGCTCACAATCAGTCCCATGGAGGCCCGCTGGCGGTAGTACTCAACCACGTCGTCATTGGGCACACCGTCTATGCGGGAGCGCGAGCGAGTCAGTGGGGCCATGATGACGCGGTTGGAAAGCTGAAGATCGCCGAGGGTGAGTGGGGAAAACAGGTCCATGGTGGAACATACTCCTGGGGGTTGGGGAGAGGTGTCTTAGTTGGCCCAACCGCGCCTCCGACTCAGGTATTCCCCGCGGGGCACCCAAGGTGAGGCGGAACACTGTGCCCCTTGTTCGCTCACTCACAGAGCTCCGTGGCCAGCTAGTATTCGTTCCCAGGGGGTTGAACACCGACTGGCCACCGAATCTCGGTACTAGCTGACCTGTACCGGCTCCGAGGCGGCATCCAAGATCTCCAGCTGCTCACCGGAGAGTTCAAGGGTGGCCGAGGCCATGAGCGCCGGCAACTGATCCACAGAACTGGCGCTGGCGATCGGGGCCACGATGCTCTCGCGGCTGCGCAACCAGGCCAGTGCCACGGTGGCGGGTTCCACCTTCAGCTCCGCCGCGACCGAAACCAGGGTGTCCACGACACTCAGTCCATGCTCGTTGAGGTAGCGGCCGGCCATGCCAGCGCGCGCCTTGCCCTCAAAATCGGCTTCAGAACGGTACTTGCCGGTCAAGAATCCACTGGCCAGTGAGAAGTACGGCAGCACCGCCAGCTGATGGCGTGCCGAAACCTCGGCCAACTCGTTTTCAAATTCCGCACGGGCCACCAGGTTGTACTGCGGCTGTAGTGCCACCGGGGTGACAAAACCTTGCTCGTTGGCAACCGCAAACCATTCATCAATCTGCTCGGCCGAGAAGTTGGAGAGCCCAATGTGTCGGATCTTTCCCGCGCGCACTAGGGCGTCAAAGGCTGCAGCGCTTTCGGCGATCGGGGTGTTGTCATCGGGTTGGTGGGCGTAGTACAGATCAATGTAATCGGTACCCAAGCGCTGCAGTGAGGCATCTGCCGCGGCAGCGATGTTGGTCGCCGAGAGCCCGGGAAATTCTGGGTGCTGCGATACCTTGGTGGCCACTATGAGGCGTTCGCGCTGCCCCTTGGCCAGCCAGGATCCAATGATGGCCTCGGATTCGCCACCCGAATTCCCCGGTGCCCACACCGAATAGACATCGGCGGTATCCACAAAGTTGCCGCCGGCCTGAACAAAGGCATCCAACACTTGGTGAGAGGTGGCTTCGTCGGAGGTCCACCCGAAGGTATTACCTCCGAGGTTGAGTGGAAAGACATCGAGGTTTGAGGTTCCGAGGATACTCACGCGCACTCCTTGTTGATGATGATCGATTCGTGCTGCGGCAAGGTGGTGCCGCCACGAGTGCCAACCTCACTGCTTCACGCCCTATTCCATGATGTCGAGAAATGACGTCGCTACTGTCCGGCGAGCGCAGGCCGTCTTCTCAGCGTTGCTGGTCCAACGGCGGGTGTTCGGCGATGCAGAAGAGGTTGCCTTCCGGATCAGCCAAAGTTGTCCACTGAACATGAGCTACCTCCTCAAGGACATCCCATTTGTGGGTGGCGCCCAGTGAGATCAGGCGTTCAACTTCGGCGGCCCGGGAACCCCAGGGCACGGTGAGGTCCCAGTGGGCCACCTGGCGTTTGGCGCGCGGTTCGCTTTCGGGCTGGAAAAACATCCCGAAGCCGTCGGGACCATTCGGCGGAAGGTAGTAGCTATCGCCGCCTGCTGCGGGTTCCGCGCCGGTGACCTGTGCCCAGAAGGCAACGAGGTCTGCCGGGTTCCGGGCTTCGAGGTTGATGGCACCGAGGGTGATGTGGCTTTGTGTCATGCGTGCAAGGCTACAGCGCACCGACAGCATCTAAGCTCCGTCTAGCGTGCAGTGGTCAGGGTTTGGAGCACGCGTGGGCGCGACAAGGTATCCGAGCAGAGAACCAAATCCGCACGGTAGCCCGGAGCCAAGATCCCTCGATCATTGAGTCCCGCGGCGACCGCCGGGTTTTTGGTGATCATGTTGATGGCCTCGGACAGTGTGGCATAACCCAGCCGTGCGAGCTCAAAAGCCGCGGACAGCAGACTCGAGGGCAGGTAATCAGAGGCCAAGATGTTCAGCACTCCCGCTTGAGCGAGTTCCAAGGCCGAGACGTTGCCCGAATGTGATCCTCCGAGCAGTACATTGGGCGCCCCTGCCACGGTGGATATTCCTTTCAGGTGGGCCTGCTGGGCCGCCTCCAATGTGGTGGGGAATTCGGCGATCACGGCATGGCGGGCGATGAGCTCATCAATCTCTTGTGGTGTCACCGGATCGTGGCCCATGAGGCGGATGGTTCCAGATGCTGCCAATTCGGCAAGCCAGCCCAACGTTTTTTGCTTAAAGGTGAGCTGCTGGTCGCGTTCAGCAATCAATCGGTCCACATGTTCGGCGGCTTGTGTGGGATCCATGTGCTGGGCTTCGCGCAGCCATCGCTCCATCACCGCGCGGTCGCGATATTGTCCCTGGCCGGGGGTGTGGTCCTCATAGGAAACCAGGGGAACCTCTGCCCCACCCAGATGATCGCGCAACATGTGAACCCCGTCGGGACAGCGCACATCGAGGCGATGCAACACCCGGTGGTCCATCCGTGGTTCTTCATAATGACTGATGGCGTGATGAACATCGGGCGCCTGGGGTGAACCGATGGGGATCCCCACGGCCGACTTGGTCTGGAACGACACCGCATGAAAAGCGGTGGTGACCCCCGCCGCCATGAGATTTCCCTCGGCCGCTTGCATGGCTAGGTCCACTGGCATGCAGGCACCGGGACGCGGCCGATATTCACGCGCCAACGCGTCACTGTGCAGATCAACGATGCCCGGTATACAGAGTTTCCCACCACCGTCGATATCTGCGCCGAGGCCAGCTCGGTGCGGACGGATCTCCTGAATCAGACCATCAACAACGCTGATCATCTGCTCTTCAAGCATCCGCTCATCCTTGAGCATCCGAACATGGCCCAGGGTGTAGGTGGCTACCATTTTCCGACCTCCGTCACGACATCAAAGACGTCCGGGCGCAGATAACTTTCCACGTATTCGAGTTTCTGCCCGGTCTCGGAGCAGGATACGAGTCCACGCAGCAGAATCTGCGGCGGTCGACCGCGCAAGCGCAGCACCTCTGCGATGTGGGCAGGTGGGGATGCCAGCCGACTCTGGCTCCATTGCCGCACCGGGGTATAGCCATAGTGCCGACGCAGCACCGCATCCAGAGAGTCATCGGGTGCGATGACTGCGGCCAGGCGAGGCACCCGTGCCGAGGGCAATACCGAGGTTGCGGTGCTCACCGCTGCCCCATCAATGAAGCGAACACGTTCCAGCACCGTCACCTGAGCGTTGGCGGGCAGCCCCAGAATTTCTCGCTCGCTGGCATTGGCCGGGCGAGTTACAGGTTTGGCGTTTTCGGTGCGCGGATCACCACCGGACGCTCGAACCGTCGCGGTGAAGGAGGGGGCAATATCTGGACCAATTCTGTATTCATAGCGACGCGTGCGGAATGTTCCACTGCCCTTGACGCGCCGAATCAACCACCGGCGTTCCAGCTCTTCTAAAGCAGCCCTAATGGTTTGGCGATTGACCCCAAAGAGGGCGCCAAGTTCATGTTCCGACGGTAGCGGGCGCTGCAGCGGGAGATCCGCATACTGCTCCAAAATCTGTTGGGACAGCTTAAGGTAGGTGGCTTCTGCTTGCATCTTCCGATCCTAACTCAGTTTCCCAAAAATTCCTTATGAATACTGGGAACAAACCTTAGATGAACAATCAACAAACGACCATAATCTGTCTAGACAAATTCGCTTCATGCCGGTCATGCTGAATAGGAACGAGCGTCCCGAAGCCCGACTTCGAAGCGCCACCAAACCACTCGCAACGCAGACAGGCACTCCCCCATGAAACGTAAAACACTCGCCTTCACCGCTGCCATCGCAGCAGCAGCCGTCCTCACTGCCTGTGCCCCGGCCGAAGCCGAAACCACTGCTGCGGGTTTCCCCGCCGAAATTGTCATTGGTGCCATTCCCAACGAAAACTCCTCGGACCTCACCGGCACCTACGAACCGCTAATCAAGATGCTCGAAGCCGAAACCGGTTCCAAGGTCAAGCTGCAGCAAGCCAGCGACTATGCGGGCATTGTGGAAGGCATGATCGCCGACCGTGTTGATATCGCCTTCCTCGGCCCCTTCTCCTACGTCATCGCCACCACCAATCAGGCAGACATCAAGCCACTCGGCGCCCTAGCAGGAGAAAAGGGCGAGCCCTCCGGCTACCACGCACTGGGAATCACCCAGGGTAAGAACACCGCGGTGAACAGCATCAAGGACTTCGCCGGCAAGGACACCTGCTTTGTTGACCCGGGTTCCACCTCCGGCTTCCTCTACCCCTCGGCGGGCCTGATCGAGGCCGGCGTGGTCACCAGCGGCAAGGAATCTGATATCAGCGCTGGCCTAAAGCCGATCTACGCCGGTGGACATGACGCGTCGGCTCTCTCGGTCAAGAACGGTGACTGTGAGGTTGGTTTCGCGATGCAGTCCATGGTGGAGCAGACGCTGCCGGCCAAGGGTGAAGTGGCAGAGGGTGAGCTGAAATCGGTATGGACCTCGGAACTGATTCCGGGCTCGGTCTTCGCGGTACGTAACTCACTCGGTGAAGACGCCACCAACAAGCTCACCACCCTGTTCAGTGAACAGGCCAACGCCGACTACTTCGAATCCCAGGGCTACTGCTCGGGTGAAGATTGCTTGATCACCGGCGAACACGCGTGGGGCGTGGTGCCAGCGACGGATGCCGACTACGACGGTATCCGTAGCGTCTGCGCCTCCACCAAGTCCGAGAAGTGTGAATTATGAGCCTGATCCAAATCACCAATACTGAAACTGACGCTGACATCGACTCTCACCACAGCATGAATCTCCAAGCTGACATCGCCATCGAGGCTAAGTCGCTGCGCAAAAGCTTCGGTTCCACCCACGCGCTGAAGGGCGTTGACCTGAAGGTGATCCAGGGCGAAATGACCGTCCTGCTGGGACTCTCCGGTTCTGGCAAGTCCACCCTGCTGCGTTGCCTCAATGGCTTGCACCCGCTCACCAGCGGTGAAGTTACGGTCCTGGGCGAAGGCGTGCATCGGGCCAAGCCCCGGAAGCTGCGCGCCTTGCGCTCACGCGTGGGCTTCATCTTCCAACACTTTAATCTGGTGAACCGGCTGACCTGCCTAGAAAACGTGTTGATTGGTGCCGCGGGCAGGATCCGCGGACCCCGCTACGGACTCCTCAGCTATACCGAGGCCCAGCGCCGTGAAGCTCTGGGACATCTAGAACGCGTGGGACTCGGAGATTTGGCCTTCCAGCGGGCAGATTCACTCTCCGGCGGACAGCAGCAACGCGTGGCCATCGCCCGCGCCCTCATGCAGAAGCCCGAGCTGATTCTCGCCGATGAGCCGGTCGCTTCCCTCGACCCGCAGAACGCAGCCAACGTCATGGATCTGCTCTTCCAAGTCTGTCGGGAAGACGGAATCACCGTGGTGTGCACGTTGCATCAGGTGGATCTTGCCCTGCAATGGGCGAACCGCATTGTCGGCCTGCGCAACGGTGAAAAGGTCTTGGATGAGGCCACCACTAACCTGAGCAAGGAACGGGTGCTTGAGGTCTATCGGCAGCTGGACCCCGATGCCGAAATCACCACCTCATGATGCTCACCAAGGACCGCCAGGCACCCACCACAAGCGTCTGCTCACCGCGCACCCCGGTTTCCCTCATCCCACGGCCCACCCGCGAAAAGGTGACGCTCTGGATCATCCTTGCCGCACTGATTCCGCTGACCCTGGCCAGCGCCGAACACATCGAATTTGATCTGCGAGCGCTTGGCGGCGGGTTCGGGGACGTGGCCAACCTTGTGGCGCGCATGCTCCCACCGGAAGTCAACGACCCACCCGAGTCTTTGAACTACTGCTTGAAACACTCATGATGGCACTGCTGGGAACCGTTCTTGCCACCATCATCTCGGTTCCGTTGGCCTTTCTGGCCGCGGCAAATACCACCCCACATCCGCTGGTACACCGCGGCGCCCGCATGCTCATCACCATGTGCCGCGCTGTTCCCGACCTGGTCTTCGCGGTGCTCTTCGTCCGTGCCTTGGGCATTGGAGTCCTGCCCGGCATTCTGGCTCTTGGCCTACACTCGGTGGGCATGATGGCCAAGCTTTTTGCCGACGCCATCGAGCAAAGCGAGGCAGGTCCGCGCGAAGCAGTCCGTGCCACCGGTGCCGGTCGCATGGGCGAACTGATCATGGGAGTACTTCCCCAGGTCATCCCCGCCTGGCTGGGAACCTTCATTTATCGCATCGACATCAACCTGCGGACCTCGGTGGTGCTCGGCTTCGTGGGAGCCGGGGGCATTGGTTTTGCCCTGCAGGATTCCCTACGCGGGCTGATGTATGAAAGCGCCATGGGGATCGTGCTGATCATCCTGGTGGCCATCGCCGCCATGGAGGTTGCTTCCATTGGATTGCGTCGCACCCTGCTCAATCCCAGCAGCTCTGGCCCGACACCCGGAATCCCGGATGTTTCCTCCGCCCTGCTGCCACCATGGAGCGGGGACAGACGAACACGCGCCATCGCCGGTTTCCTACTCCTCGGCGCCGTCATCTATTCCCTGATTCATCTACGGATCAACCCGTTGGTGCCGATCACCAGCTTTGGTGAGTTGGCAGGCGTCTTTGGTCGACTCTTCCCGCCCTCCATAACCGGTGCCGAGGAACTCTTACTTCCGGCGGTGGTGGAGACCCTGGCCATTGGCTTGGTAGCCACCGTTATCGGAGCACTGCTTGCCATCCCCGTGGGCATCCTGGCGGCATCCAACATCTCGCCGGCACGGCCCGTTTTTGCCGCGGCACGGATGCTGATTCTGGTGGTTCGAGCCATCCCCGAGCTCATCCTTGCCGTGGTCTTTGTTGCAGCGATCGGGCTGGGCCCCATGGCCGGTGCCATGGCTCTGGCCGTGGGAACCATTGGCTTTTTGGGCAAGCTGGTGGCCGATTCCATCGAGGAAATCCCCGTGGGCCCGCTCGAAGCGGTGCGGGCAGTGGGCGGCAGCTGGTGGGACCAATTGTGTAATGCGGTCATCCCGCAGGCACTGCCGCAATTGATTGGTCACTGGATGTACATGCTGGACGTGAACATCCGTACCTCCACGGTGCTGGGTGTGGTGGGCGCCGGCGGCATCGGATTCCTGCTGATGGAATCCATACGAACGCTGAACTTTAATCTGGCGGGAACCATCATCCTGCTCATCTTTGCCATCGTCTTTATGATCGAAAGGATCTCCGCATGGATACGCAAACACGTCGCCTGAGTCTGAGCGCCGAGTTGTGGAACGGCGGATCTGACTTCGACACGCGCACCCTTCGACTACCCGAACCGGGTGCCGGGGAGGCCATCGCCGCCATCGATTTGGCGACGGTGTGCGGATCCGATATCCACACCGTGTCCGGACGTAGGTCCGGCCCCTTCCCCTCTATCCTGGGGCATGAGGCCGTGGGACGTCTTCAGGACATCGGTCCCGGAACCCTGACGGATTTCACCGGAACGGCACTGAACACCGGCGACCGTGTCATTTGGAGCGTGACGGTGGTCTGCGGAAGGTGCGATCGCTGTCTCGCCGGCCGTAGCGCCAAATGTCGGTCCCTGCTCAAGACCGGACACGAACCACTGAATGGGCCCTGGGGCATCTCCGGCGGGTATGCCTCACATATCCATCTGCCCCGGGGCATCACTCTGGTCTCGGTTCCCGATTCCATCTCCGATGCAGTGGCCGCCCCCGCTGCCTGTGCCACTGCCACGGTCATGGCCGTATTTGAAGCCGCCGGCGACGTTGCGGGAAAACGCGTGTTGGTCAGCGGCGCTGGGATGCTGGGCATCGTTGCCTGCGCCGTGGCCGCCTATCGCGGAGCCGCGGCGGTAGAGGTCAGAGATTTGAACCCGGAACGTTTGGCGCTGGCCCGCGAGTTCGGGGCCACGGCCGCCACGGTGGCCGGCGGCCAGAACGCGGCCGAGAGCTTCGATATTGCCGTGGAGCTCTCCGGTGCACAGCCAGCCGTGGTTGCTGCCTTTGAGTCTCTGGACATCGGCGGGTCACTGATCCTTGCCGGATCGGTATCACCGGGACCCGCCATGGCTCTGGATCCCGAACGTATGGTCCGCTCGTTGCTGAGTATCACCGGTGTGCACAACTATGAGCCCAGGCATCTGCAAGCAGCCGTGGACTTCCTCGCCGCCACGAACCTCACCCACGACTGGGCATCCTTGGTGGCGGCACCGAAGCCGGCGGCCGAGCTCGGCACGCTGATGCTTCCACCGACCGGGCGCATCCTGCGAAACTCCGTCACCTTTAACCAGTCGTAACGACGTAACTCACCTTTTTATCGATTAGGAAAATCACATGATCAAGTTAGTTGTATTGGATATGGCAGGCACCACCGTGGATGAACACGGGGATGTGTACAAGGCGCTGGAAGGTTCGGTCACGGCCACCGGTGCCACGGTGAAGGCCGAGGACCTGCAGCGCTGGATGGGCGCGGATAAGACCGAAGCCATCGCGGCGCTACTGGAACTTGGCGGGATCACCCCCACCCCGGAATTGGTGGCACAACAGTTCGTGCTCTTTCGCGAGCTTTTAGCCGAGTTTTACGCGAAAACGCCTCCCGAGGCGCTGCCTGGTGTTGAAGAGGCTCTGAGGACGCTGAAGTCTCGCGGCATCAAGATCGGGTTAACCACCGGGTTCTCCCGGGATGTTGCTGCGCCAATCCTTGGGACCCTCGGCTGGGGCATCGGCGAGGGCCAGCTGCTTGATGCCGTGGTTACCAGCGACGAGGTCGCAGCCGGACGTCCTGCGCCCTACATGATTCACCGCGTCATGGAAGCCACCGGGGTCCATGACGTTCGCGCCGTGGTGGCCGGCGGAGACACCGTTGTCGATTTGCTCGCCGGTCACCATGCCGGTGTGCACCCTTTGGGTGTGCTCACCGGTGCCCTGAACCGAGAACAGCTTGAAGAGCACCCACACGATTGGGTCTTGGCCAGCGTGGCGGAGCTACCGAACGTTATCTAGTCGAATGCGACGTGTTGACTGCTCATATCTACAGCTTTTGAAAAGGGAACTACGGTGAGGTTTTCACGCCGTCCGCGCCTCTGCAAAAGCGCGTTGGCCTGAGCCGCATTCAACGATGATTCAGTCCGGGTAGCTCCACAGAAAAGCACCTTTGGTGCTACAAATAGTAATACAAATCATGGCCAGATCAAGCCGGTTCGCACCAAGACCCCGGTGCCGATGCACCACGCTGTACCCCCGGTTGAGCTCGAAGAAACCGAGACTGAGACGCACAAGGAATTGGTCGGAGTCTAGTCCGACCAGGCATTAGCTGTAATAAAAAATGACGGCGGTGGCCGGCAACGAATGAAAATTCGTTGCCGGCCACCGCCGTTGCTTATTCGCCAGCAAGACATCCGTTATGTGGGATCGCGGCTATGAATCGCAACCGTCATTGGCGCCGTTTTGTCAGCGCAAGTTGGCGTGCTTGAGCAGATGGGTCGTGATGCTGTTGCCGTACGGTATGTGTCCTTGCGTGCAAGCAGGGGTTCACACGACTTCGTCAGGACGGAGTGCTCGGTATTTCCCTTCAAAGTACATGAGTGGGGCGGGATGGTGCCCGTCTGTTGTACCCAATTCCATGACTCGCCCGATGACGATGACGTGGTCTCCTGCGTCGTATTCGGCCCAGATCTGGCAGTCGAGCCACGCAAGGGTTCCCTCCAGCAGCGGGTTCCCCTGGTCCGTTGACCTCACCGGGAGCCGCGCCCATTTGTCGGTGCCGCTGCGCGCAAATTGATCGGACACTGCTTCCTGTCCATGGGACAAGATGTTGACCGCGAAAGTCCCGGTGTCGCGGATCCGCGGATAGGTGCTTGAGGTTTTCATGACGCTGAAGGAAACCAGCGGCGGGTCGACCGAGACGCTGTAGAAGGACTGGCAGGTGAACCCGAGAGGCCCTTGGTCATCGTGTCCGGAGATGATTGTGATCCCGGAGGCGTAGCGGCCGACGGTCCTGCGAAAGCAAGCCGGGTCGATGGTATTGCTGGTGGTAGTTCTCATTCCTTGTCCTGTACGTCGCACTGCGGGTGGATTGGGAAGCTGCGATGTCATTCGGCGGGGCTGGTGAGCCGGGCGTCTAGTCCGTACTGTGCGGGGGCGCCAAGATGGTCGCGTAGGGTCATGCCTTCGTAGTCGTGGTGGTACAGACCTCGTTGCTGCAGAAGGGGGATGACTTCATCAACGAAGGTGTCGATTCCGTCTTCATTGATATCCGGGGAAACCCAAAAGCCGTCGCAGGCGCCTGCTTCGAACCACTCCTGCAGGTGGTCAGCGGTCACCGAAGCCGTACCGACCGGGGTGGGGTGGTAGTCAATGACTCCGTGGGCGAGGATGTCGCGAATGGTCCACCCTTCACGGGCTATTTCCAGGGCGCGCTCGGATCGAGGGTCAAACGGGCTGGCCTGGGCCGCGGCCAGTTGTCCGGGGCGCAGCGGCTCGTCGATCTGACTCACGTCCAGGTTCAGTCCCAGCATGGAGCCCAGGTAGGGAACACGGGCCGGTGCGGTGAGCTCGCCGAGGGCCACGCGACGATCCAGCGCGGCCCGCTTGGTAGCGGCAACGGCGGGCATCACGCCGGCAAAGAATTTCAGCTCATCCGAGTTCCGTCCGGCCCGCCGGGCAGCCTCGCGGTAGGCCTCGCGCTGCTGGCGGGCGTCCTCGATGCTGAATGTCGCTCCGATGACGGCGTTAGCGTATCGCCCGGCGAGTTCCAGCCCGTTTTCTCCGCCGCCGGCGGAGAAGATGACCGGTTGGCCCTGTTCGGAGGGTGGGATGGGCAGCGGCCCGCGTGAGGCGACGTGTTCGCCCTGCATGTGAATCGGTTGGATCTTTGACGCATCTGCGAAGCGTCCGCTTGTGGTGTCCTTGATCCAGGCGTCGCGCTGCCAGCTGCCCCACAACCCTTGAGCAATCTGGATAGTTTCGTGGGCCCGTTGGTAGCGCGCCGGACGCTCGGCAATCTGCTGGCCGAAGTTGGCGGCGGAAACCGAGTCGCTGGTGGTTACCGCGTTCCAACCGGCTCGCCCATGACTCATCACGTCAAGGGTCTTGAACTGACGAGCAAGATTGTAGGGCTCGTTAAACGTCGTGGAACCGGTGGCAACAAGCCCGATACGTTCGGTCTGGCGGGCGATCGCCGCCAGCGTCATCATGGGCTCCAAAGTGATAGCGGGTGACTCACGTTCCACGTCCGCCTGCAATCCCAGGAAATCAGGGAGGAAGATGAAAGCGAACTTCCCGCGCTCGGCGGCCTGGGCGTAGCGCACTTGGGCATCGAAGTTGGTGTAGTTGGCGGGATCAACGCCCGGGGCACGCCAGGCGGAGCCCTGGGATCCGTACCCGTTGCCGAGGTGCATGCCAAGGATCATCTGTGAATTAGTCATCTTGGTTCCTAGTCCGGCCCCCTATCGGGCCTTACGGTTGAGGTCTTGTGCTCGGCTTTCACCTGCACTGATGGTGAGGCGCGGCGCGAACAACGAAGCGCGCCGTGGTGGGTGCTTAGTACTGCCGGCCGGCCGGGAAGGCGTGGCGGCGTCCTGTAACCACGACGAGGAGAGCGGGCAGAAGCAGCACCAGGGTGGCCCAGGGCAGTGCCTTCGAACCGAGGCCGGCGAGGGTGAGACCGCCGAGGATGCCTCCGGCGGCGATGCCGAGGTTCCATCCGGTGACGAGGACCGATTGTGCGGTGTCGACGGCGAATCCGGCAGCATTGGTCAGGGCGGTCTGCTGGAGGCTCCCGGATGCTCCAAAGGCGATGCCCCATGCAACGACCGAAGCGAACACGAGTAGTGGTGTTTCGGAGAGCAGACCGAGGGTGAGCATGCTGGCCGCGAACAGGACCACGCTGCTGAGCATGAGGCGTCGAAGGTGACGGTCGATCAGGATTCCGGTGCCCCAGAGCCCGAGCAGGGCGGAGGTGCCGAAGACCAACAGGACCCCGCCGACGCTTCCTGCCATCCCCAGCGGAGACAGGAACGCAGCGATGTAGGTGTACAGCAGGATATGGGCCGTCACATACAGGACCGAGGTGATGATGATCGGGGCAATGCCCGGCAGGGCAAGTGTTTTGAGCACAGAGCTGCGTGCGTGCTTTTCCTGGCCCGGGAAGTCCGGGACTATTGCCAGAACCCAGAGGAGGACCGCGGCGCTGAGTACAGCCATCACCACGAAGGTCAGACGCCAACCGATCAGGTTCGAAAGCAGGGCTCCCGCCGGGGTTCCCACGGCTAGGGCTATGGGCGTCCCCGCTAGCGCGATCGTCACTCCCCTGCCCCGTTGTTCCGGGCTCACCAGGCGGCTGGCGTAGCCGGCGAGGATTCCCCACAGAACTCCGGCGAAGATGCCGGTGACGAAGCGAATTCCCAGGGTGAGCGCGTAGTGCGGCGAGACTGCCACGAGTAGGCTGCTGATGAGATATCCGGTGAGGGCCAGCACGAGTAGGCGCCGACGGGGCCACCCCATCGTGGCACTGATGATTGGGATGGCTCCGGCGATCGAACCGATGGCGTAGAGCGTTATCGTCTGCCCCGCGGCAGCTTCAGATACGCCCAGGTCCGCGCCGAGGGCGGGCAGGATGCCGGCGGGAAGTGTTTCCAGCATTGCGGTGAGGAATCCGGCGGCGGCCAGAGCCAGCAAACTACCGATTGGAAGCTTGGTTGAAGACCGTGCAGACGCGGTCTCGATTTTCGATGAGGTCATGGAACCATCGTGCAACCCTCACACCAATGGAAAGGTCAAGTCCGTTCGCGCGAATGTGATGCGGTCAACTTGCGACTTTCTCGCCGGGGGCCTCCATGGCCGAGTCCATGGCCTGGATATAGCGGCTGATGGAATCACGGTTTTGGACAAGAAGATCGATCTTCTGCGTCATTCGGTCACGCTCCTGAAGCAGGATCACCCGCAGTTCCGGATCCGGGTCGGTCACCACGATGGTTTGCGGCCGGTCCAAACACGGGAGGATGCTTCCGATGATCCGCGTGGGTATGCCCGCCTCGATCAGGCCGCGGATCTTGCCCACGCGGTCAACCAGATACTCGTCGTATGACCGGTAGCCATTCTCCAGCCGACGCGGCGTCACCAGGCCCTGCTCCTCGTAGTACCGCAACATCCGAGCCGGAACTCCGGATCGTTCGGACAGTTCACCAATGCGCATAAGGCCCTCCTTCATCACGACGATTTGACCTTAACACTAATGGAAGGGTTCATAATGAAGCCAACCACAAACCCCATGAAAGGAACCACATGAAAATCGGAATCATCGGTGCGGGATCCATCGGCGCGACCCTGACCCGCAAGCTCAGCAGCGCAGGACACGAGGTCAAGGTCGCCAATTCCCGCGGCCCGGAGACCATCAGCCCAGAACTTCTGGTTGTGGGAGCCACGGCGGTAACGGCCAGCGAGGTCGTCACCGACATCGATGCGCTCATCATCTCCGTTCCGCTCAGCAGCATCCCCGCGCTCAAACCTCTGGTCGCGAATCTTCCCACGGATGCAACCATCCTTGATACCTCGAACTACTACCCCATGCGCGATGGACAGGTGCCGGCCCTCGACCAGGGGCAGGTCGAAAGCGTCTGGGTCACCGAACAGCTCGGACGTCCCGTAGCCAAGGCCTGGAACGCCATCCTTGCGGGGTCTTTCGAGACCAAGGGCCAGGCCGCCGGAGATCCCGGTCGTCTCGCAATTCCCGTCGCCGCGGACCGCGAGACAGACAAGACCGTGGCCATGAGCTTGGTTGAAGACACCGGCTTCGATGCCGTCGATTCCGGCTCCTTGGCCGATTCATGGCGTCAGCAGCCCGGTGCCCCGACGTACTGCACCGATCTCACGCGCCAGGAAATTCCCGAGGCCCTTGCAAGTGCCAAGAAGGAACGGATCCCGCAGCGCAGGGATCTGGCAATGACCATGGTGATGGAGAAGATCGAGGGCGGCGTAGCACTCGTAAACGACGACATGGTCGAACTCAACCGATCCACCTACAACTAACGAAAATCACGGTCTTCCGCGGTAAAGCCGCGGAATGCACTAGATGAGGGATCGGCCCGGGACGCGCTGGGACCGATCCTATTGGCGTCATACTTGGCCGACAACGCGACACCGGCAGCGAATCTAGCTGCATCCGTCCTGGAAGAGAATTGGTTCCCAGATTCTGAACCGCGGCTTCTTCGGTGGGACAGCAAAGGCCCCAGAGTTGGCCATGGTCGGTTCGGATTCTTGGTCTCGGCGACGTCCGGGCGGAGCCGCGTGTGCCCCTTCAAGCCGAACGTCCATACCGACTTAGACGAGCATCTCGCTGAGCTCATGCAGGGTGGGCGGGTTAGCCCCATGACGACGCACCGTGGTGGCTGCGGCCGCAGACGCCGCGCGACCCAGGGTTGCCAGTGCCTCGTTGGTAAGTTCTCTCGTCCCGCGGTCAAGCAGCCCATGAATCAGCGCGGCCATGTAGGAATCCCCCGCACCGATGGTGTCGGCAACCACTGAGCTAACCGCTGGAACATGTAGTTCGGTGGCGGTGGTGGCCAGAAGTGACCCCTGCGCGCCCATAGTCACCACCACCAGCTCGGCTCCGAGTCGCAGAATTCGTCCGGCAACACCCTGCGCATCCAACGTTGGGTACAACCACGCGGCGTCCTCATCACTGAGCTTGACCACGTCCGTCAGCGGCACGAGGTCCTCGAAGATGGAGCGAGCCTCGGCCTGCGAACCCAAAAGTGCCGGCCTGATATTCGGATCGTACGTCACGACACATTGGCCATTCGCCTGCTGCAAAAGGGTTCGTACCGTTGTGGCTCCGGGAGCCAAGAAGGTAGCTATCGATCCGGTATGGATCAGCTTTGGCAGAGTTTGGAGCGCCGTTGGCTCCAATGTCCAGTGGACGTCAAACTCATAACTCGCCGACCCGTCGGCTGCCAGCGATGCCACGGCCGAGGACGTCTTTCCCGGCGTCTTGGAACCACTGAGGAGCCCGACGCCGACGCCGCCCAGGTGGTTTTCGATGGCCAGGCCGCGCTCATCGTCCCCAATGCTGGTCAACAACGCCGTATTAACACCGAGCCTGCCCAGCCCATAGGCAACATTCATCGGTGATCCGCCCGGATGCCCCACCGTTCCCGTGGGCGAAGCAACAATATCGGTCAGTGCTTCGCCGATCACGATCACCTCTGGAATCGAGGCGGAAGGATCAATGGATGGAAGCTTGGACATGAGGAGGGGCCTTTCACGGGTCCGTCCGCGGGCCTACTACTGGCCCGCGGACGGTATCTGTCGGATGTTGGTGCTGCCGATGCCGCGTTTAGGCGGTGGCAGCACCGGTCATGATTGCCACGGCGTCGGTCATGCTGTGTGACTGCGGCGTGATGGTGGCGGCGCACTTGCCGAGGCGCTGAATATGGATCCTGTCGGCGACATCAAACACGTGGGGCATGTTGTGGCTGATCAGGATCACGGGCAGGCCGCGATCACGTAGATCCCTGACAAGTTGCAGCACCTGATTGGATTCCCGCACGCCCAGCGCCGCCGTCGGTTCATCCAGAACCACGACCTTGGAGCCAAAGGCTGCCGCGCGGGCCACGGCAACGGCCTGGCGCTGTCCGCCCGAAAGATTCTCTACCGGGACCGTGACATCCTGCAGCGTGGAGATGCCCAGCGTGGTTAGTTCCTGCTTGGCCTTGCGTCGCATTCCCTTGGTGTCCAGCACGCGGAAGTACTTTCCCAGCGGACCGGCAAGCCGTTCTTCTCGTCCCAAAAATAGGTTGGAGGCCACGTCGAGTGCCGGTGAGACGGCCAAGTTTTGGTACACGGTTTCGATCCCGTGGGCACGGGCATCTTGCGGGCGTTTGAAGCTGACGAGTTGTCCCGAGACTTTCAGTTCTCCCGAGTCGGGAATCTCGGCGCCGGTCAGGCATTTGATCAGCGTGGATTTTCCCGCGCCGTTATCACCAATGATGGCCAAGACTTCGCCGGGGTACAGATCAAGGCTCACGCCATCCAGGCCCACGACGCGACCAAAGGTCTTGACGAGGTTTCGGGCTTGCATGATGGGTTGGCGGGTTTCGGTGTGAGCGCTCTGGTATTGGGTCTCGGTCATGATTTGGCCTTTCGAATCCACTGGTCGATGGACACAGCGAGGATGATAAGAACGCCTACCGCAAGGGTCTGGTAAAGCACGTCCAGACCGGCCAGCGACAGGCCGTTGCGGAATACGCCAACGATCAGCGCACCCAGCAGGGTGCCCCAGACGGATCCGCGGCCACCAAAGAGGCTGGTTCCGCCGATCACCACGGCGGTGATCGAGTCCAGGTTCAGGTCAACACCGCCGTTGGGGCTGGCCGCATTGGTTCGACCGATCTGAATCCAGGCTCCGACCGCCAGTACGGCGCCGGCTGCCAGGTAGACGCTCATGAGCACCTTGCTAACGGCGATGCCGGCCAGCCGTGCCGCTTCCTTATCGTCACCCACGGCATAAACGTGGCGACCCCAGGCGGTCTTGCCAAGAATGAAGGCGATCAAAACGTAGAGCAGAATCATCACGACCACGCCGACGGAAATTCGTACCGGACCCACGGGGAAGGTCGTGCCAGCCCAGGTCAGCAGGCCCGGCATTGAGGTACCGCGCACCGTTGCTCCGTTGGAGTAGAGCAACGTGAGTGCAATGAAGATGTTCAGCGTGCCCAGGGTGACGATGAAGGGGGGAAGCTTCAGTCGGGTCACCAACAGCCCGTTCAGGGCTCCAGTCGCGAGTCCAACCAGCAGCCCCACCAGCAACGCAACAGCCGCGGGAAGCCCGTTGTTGACCGCGAGTTGGGCCATCACCATCGAGGAGAGGATCATGATCGCGCCCACGGACAGGTCGATGCCCGCGGTGAGAATAATGAGCGTCTGCGCAATGGCCAGGGTGCCAACCACCGAGACTTGCTGGGTAATCAGCGAGAGGTTTTCCACTCGGAGGAACCTGTCATTAAGGAGACCAAAAACGATCACCGCAATGAGCAGTACCAGGGCGGGGCTGACGGCTGGATAACGGTGCAATACATTGCGTACCCGGTTAAGTGGGGTCTGGCGGTCAAGGAATTCCTCTGCCAGATCGGCTTGCCCTGTGGTGGGCGGGCCGGCGGTCTGTTGCTGAGTCACGATGGATCCTGATCTTCGAAGATGGTTGCTAGCGCGCAGCTAGCATGGGAAGCGGAGCGGGAGAGTTATTTTCCCCAGCAGATATCTGCGGCCGCGGTGGTAGTGATGCTCTTGATGCCGTCGGCCGGCTTGTCGGTGACAAGTTCAACACCGGTGTTGTAGAAGTCCAGGCCCTCGGAATTGGCAGGCTTTTTGCCCGTGGTCGCCAATTCAACAATTGCCTCAACACCGAGTTCGGCCATCTTCACCGGGTACTGCTGGGCGGTGGCGCCAATGACGCCGTCCTTGACGTTGTTGACGCCGGTGCAGCCGCCGTCAACCGATACGACCAGAACGTCCTTGTCTTTTCCTGCCGACTTCAGGGCCTCGAAGGCTCCAGCCGCAGCAGGTTCATTGATGGTGTACACCACGTTGATGTCCGGGTTGATGGACAACAGGGTTTCCATGGCCGTTCGGCCGCCGTCTTCGGCACCCTGAGATGCCTGGTTGCCGACGATTTCGTAGTCTCCGCCCTGACCACCGCTGTATTTACCGGTCTTGGCCTCATCGCCATTCTTTTTGGCGTCGGCGGTGTCGACTCCAAGTCCCGTAAGGAATCCTTGGTCGCGGTTGTAGTCCACGGAGACGATCTTGTCATCGAAGAGGTCAACCATGGCGATCGTTGCCTTTTGGCCCTTCAGCTGCGCCGCAGTCCACTTGCCGATGAGCTCGCCGGCGGCGAAGTTGTCGGTGGCAAAGGTGATGTCGGCGGCGTCCGCCGGATCCGGAGGAGTGTCCAGTGCGATCACAAAGAGTCCGGCGTCCTTGGCCTTCTTCAACGCATCAACAACCGATGGGCCGTTGGGGGTGATCAGGATTCCCTTGTCACCCTTGGAGATGGCGTTCTCGATGGCTTGAATTTGGGTTTCTTCGTCCCCATCGGCCTTTCCTGCGGCAAGCGTCAGATCTACGTTGCCGGTATCCGCAGCCTTCTTGGCTCCGTCCTGCATGGAAACGAAGAAGGGGTTGGTGGTGGTCTTGACGATCAACGAAACCCCCACTTTTTCTCCCGAAGCGCCGTCGCTGGCACCCGCGGCGTCGGACGTTGAGCCACAGGCCGAGAGGCTCAACGCTGCGAAGGTCATAGCTGCGCCTGCGGCTAGAACTCGTGTGGACTTTGAAAAAGGGGCTTTGGAACTCAACATTCGATCTCCTGATGTTTGCGGCCGGACTGGCCTCGACAACGATGTCAGGTACGATGTAAGCAGGATCACATCCACAATGTCAATAGGGTTCAAACTGAAGGAGCGATTTCTTTGACAACGATGTCTAATCGTTACCAGCCACCGCTATCCCCGAATCGGCCGACCATGCGTCACGTGGCAACGCTTGCCGGCGTCGGGATCAAAACGGTGTCACGGGTGATGAATGAGGAGGCGGGCGTATCGGAGGCAACCCGCACCAAAGTATTAGAAGCCTCCCGCCAACTGAACTACCAGTTGGATGTCACGGCCGGGTCCCTGCGTCGCGCCGGACGACGAACTCTCTCCGTCGGATTGCTCCTTCCGAGCGTTTCCAACCCGTTCAGCGGTGAGATCAACAGGGCGCTCGAAGATGCACTCAGCGCTCGGGGTATCGCCGTTTTTGCTGCCAGCCTGGATGATGACCCCCAGCGCGAGCAGTCCATCATTGCGGCATTTCTCGGCCGTCGCGTCGACGGGTTGGTGCTGACGCCCATAGCCAAAAACCAGTCGTACACAATCCCCGAGCACTCCCGAGATCTGCCCATGGTCTTCATTGACCGCGAGCCAGTAGGTGTGGATGCCGATGCGGTGGTCACCGACAACGCCATTGGCGCCGCAAAGGCCGCCGCCCACCTGTTAGCCCACGGTCACACCAAAATCGCATATCTTGGCGACCGGACCGATATCCAAACGGCCCGGGAACGTAAACGAGGGTTCCTCGAAGAAATCGGCCGAGCTGGAATTCCTTCCTCCTCGGTGCCCATCCGTGAAAACCTGCACGACGAGGAAACGGCCAGGCAGGCAGCAATTGAGCTCCTGACCTCAGAAAACCCTCCCACCGCGATCTTCTCCAGTCAGAACCTCGTGACGTTCGGAACGATGCGCGCACTGAAGGAACTGGGCAAAAACCGGGAGGTAGCACTGGTCGGATTCGATGATTTCACCCTCGCCGACATGATGGATCCCGGCGTGACGGTCATTGCCCAACACCCCGATCGCATCGGCATCCGCACGGCCGAACGACTGCTGGCACGGATAGATGGTGATCAGGAACCACCGCGCACTTATGTCATCCCCTCCGAGCTAATTCAACGCGGATCCGGCGAAATCCGCCCTCCGGCCTAGCCCAAAAACCCTCCATTAATCTCACCTTCGTACCTCGAAAGGACCACCATGACCAAGACGTTATTTGCCGAGTTCACCGTCAAGGAAGGCAGCGAAACCCGCGTTGCCGAGATGATGCTCGAATTAACCCAACTCGTGCGGCAAGAACCCGGGAACGAGCTGTTCCTGCCGTATCTGCGTGAGGAACAACCCCGCAAATACTTCGTCTTCGAGGTCTATCGGGATGACGCCGCCTTCCAAGAACACATCACAGCCGCATATGGCGCGCGATTTAACAAAGAACTGGCCCTGCATATCGAAGAGTCAGCCTCACAACTCACCTGGCTGACGCCGCTGCAGTAATTGCTCCCCACGCTCGCGCCGAGACGTCTGAGTCTTCTCCAACATTGAATTTTATGACTCCTGACCCCGCCCCAAACTGGTGCGGGGTCAGGAGAATGCGCCGCTGGCGAAGTGGAAATATCCCCGGCACAATTCGTCCCTTTAAAGCCATTGACTTGTCCGACGGACATCTCCTAGAGTCCTACGCACTGACTGACAACGTTGTCTATTTATCTGACACACGCGATGAAGGGTGAGAGCGAAAATTGAAAAAATCCACGATGTATCGGACACGAGGCGCCGCCGTTTTGACACTGGCCAGCCTGTCTCTGGCAGCAGCATTCGCAGGTTCCGTGCCCGCCTCGGCCGCCACGCTGGGGGACGAACAACACCGACCGGCTTATCACTACACGCCGGAAAAGAACTGGATGAACGACCCCAACGGGATGGTCTTCTATAAGGGTGTTTACCATCTGTACTACCAGCACAACCCCTCCGGGAACACCTGGGGCAACATGTCTTGGGGACACGCAACTTCCAAGGATCTTCTGCACTGGGAAGAACAGCCACTGGCCATCTCCACCGACGATGAGGAAGACGTGTTCTCCGGCAGTGTTGTCGTGGATTCAACCAATAGCTCAGGACTTGGTACGGCCAAGAACCCACCCTTAATCGCCATTTACACCAGCGCGTACAAGGAAGCCTCCGAGCATCGCGGCCTGCAGGCGCAGTCATTGGCCTACAGCCTGGACGACGGACAAACCTGGACAAAGTACTCCGGCAACCCGGTGCTGAACCGCAACTCTGCCAACTTCCGTGATCCCAAGGTGTTCCGGTATGACAACCCCGCCGGTGCCGACTACTGGGTAATGACCGCGGTGGAAGCACTCGAGCACAAGGTGGTCCTGTACAAGTCAACTGACCTCAAGGACTGGACCGCCCTGAGCGAATTCGGGCCAGCCAACGCGACCGGCGGGATATGGGAATGCCCCGACCTGTTCCCCTTGGCCGTGGACGGAGACAAGACCAACGTCAAGTGGGTCATGGTCGTGAACATCAACCCGGGCGGCGTGGCGGGCGGCTCGGCCGGACAATACTTCGTCGGCGACTTCGATGGCAAGACCTTCACCTCAGATACCACCGAACCCGTCCCCGAGCTTCCTGCCGGAACCGTCATTCAAGGATTTAACAACGGCAACTACGCCGACTGGACCGTGAAGAATGAAACGGGCAACGAAGCGAACGGACCGTTTGGCACCGCTCCGGCATCCGGAGCTCTTCCCGGACAGCAGGGCGTCACCGGCTTCACCGGCGAGGGGCTCATCAACTCGTTTAGCGGCGGCGACTGGCCAACGGGCACCATGAAGTCCCCTGCCTTCACGATTTCGCAGGACTACATCAACTTCCTCGTCGGAGGCGGCAAACACCCGCGGACCTCGGACAAATTGGATAACACCCCGGCAGCAGGAGAGCTGCTGTTCGACGGGTTCGAAGTCCCTGCCGGTTCAACCCTGGCCGACCAGGGCTGGACGGGAACGGAAGACCTGGCTCCGAAGTACCAGCCCTTTGGCGGAGGCGGCAACCAAGCCATCGGCAACCATCTGATCAACACCTTTGAAACCAACGGTGGAGGAGACGAACGCCAGGGCACACTCACCTCGCCAACCTTCACCATCACCAAAAACAATCTCAGCATGCTTGTTGGCGGAGGAAACCGCACCAACGACCCCACGCAGAAACTAGAAGCACAGCTGCTTATTGACGACGACGTTGTGCGTTCCGTGGCCGGTGACGAGGAGGGAGCACTGAATTGGAAGTCCTGGGATGTGGCGGAATTCCAGGGCCAGCCGGCCCAGGTACGAATCGTCGACCAGGCAACCGGCGGCTGGGGACACCTCACCCTTGACCACCTGATCCAGACCGATACCCCGGCAATTCTCCGTTCTGATGAAACAACGGTCAATCTAGAAGTTGCCGGAAAGGTCGTCCGCACGACCACCGGCGCCAATAGCGAAGCGCTCGATTTGGCCTCTTGGAACGTTAAGGAATTTGCCGGACAGCAGGCACAAATCACCATTGTGGATAACAACAGGGACGGCTGGGGACATATCCTCGCCGATGAATTCATGCTGTCCGACCAGCCCGTGGTCTCGGCACTGGATACCTACGATTGGTTGGATTATGGCCGGGACTACTACGCCTCCGTCTCCTTCGCCAATATGCCCGATGACAAACGCGTCATGCTCGGCTGGATGAACAACTGGGACTACGCCAATGACATCCCCACGGACCCGTGGCGCAGCGCCATGGCACTGCCGCGCGAAGTGAAGCTCACGCAGACTCCCGACGGGCCGCGTCTAGCGCAAAGCGTCGTGAAGCAAATCAACAAGCTGGCACAGAAGCCGAGCTACTCGAGCAAAAAAGCCAGCCTCATCCGAGAGGGAAGCACTCCCCTGCCGGCCTCCACCAATGGCCAGGTCCAACAGGTCGACATCACCTTCAACCCCGGGACCGCCACAAAGTCCGGCATCACGGTGCTGGGTGATGAAAAATCCTCCACGGTCATTGGCTACGACTCCACCACGAAGAAGATGTTTGTTGACCGCACCAACTCGGGCAACACGGCATTCCATAAGGCATTCGCCTCCATCGAAGATGCCCCGCTCACCCTGGACAAGGACGGCAACGTCACCATGCGGATCTATCTTGATCACTCATCGGTGGAGGTCTTCGCCCAAAATGGTTTGCGGACCATCACCGACCAGGTCTTCCCCAATGCCGGTGCAGACAAGATGGAATTGTTTGCCGAAGGCGGGAGTGCACAGCTGAAGAAACTGACCGTGACGCCATTGGACAAGTCCATGTTTGTCGCAGGGAACAAGTAATCCTCCCGCTCTCTCCGGATTTCACGAACCACTGATTTTCGGAGAGCCACGGCACCAGGTCGTACCGCACTCGGTTTCGCTCGCGGTCATGACGGCACGACGCGCCAAATAAACAACGCAGTCCCCACATTTCGGGGGCTGCGTTGTTCATTCCAGCCGGAAGGCCAACGGCAGCAAACTTTGCCCTTGCCCACTCAGTTTCCATCGCGGGGACCCGAACCCGCGTTAACCTTCGAGTCCTAGAATCGGGGTGGACGCAGTCGAGGATCGCCGCCTTTCGAACGCGCCGAGGTACTGCCGCTTGTTGTTCCAGTAATGCGGGGAAAGGATCCATGCGATGGCCGAGGGATCACGGGGGCGTACAGCGTCCCGGCATGCTTCCCAGCTGCAGTCGACGGGGAAAGACGGATCCGTTCTTACTCTGGCCACCGACTATCTGGACCGGCACATCACCGAACTGCACACCCAGGGACCGCAGGCTTGCGAGGCAAACCCGGAGGCCAGAAATAGAGGGGCACCCCGGGCATTTCCCTCCTCCAGCAACCAACCCCAACGTTGCTTTCCGGATTGGGAGTTCATAGACGCAATGATCCAGAACTTGACCAGCGGCGCGATTACGAAGGTGGTGATCGGAGCTGCCGCGTCCTCGGCGTCCCGCGTGAGAGATACCGAGGTCGCCACACGGATAGCTAGCTTGGCTAGGTATTGTGTAGGGTGGGAATCGCAGGCCACAAGCCTTGCCAAGTGGGCCATTCCTGGACGAGGTGTATGCATGCGGATCCAAAGTTGTCTTTATGCCATAAAGAAGGCCGACCGGTTGGTCGATGCGTTGCGGCTGGCCGACGAGCTGGCCGTGGAAGCTGGCAGGGACGGCGGAGTGCGAAACCTGCGCCTGCTGCGCAGCACCATTTCCGGAGCCGACCAAGTCACGGCGATCGCAGCCATCCACGCCCTCGCCCAGGTCAGCGACGAGGAAGCCGACCAGCACCTAGCCGACCTGCTCTCCAGCGGCCAAGGGTTCATCCGCGAACATGCCGCCTGGGCCCACGGTTCCCGGACCCCGCGTAGTAAATCCGTGGGCCGGCTCATCGGTCTGGTGCAGACCGGCGGGTTCGCCGGGATGCTCGCGCAGCGAACCCTCGAAGACTGGGCGGCCACCGTGCCGGAAATGATCACCGTGGGGCTCGAGGGCGCGTTGCTGGGCGTTACGGACGAGGCGGGACGCTATCGACTGGCCGAAACGCTGGGCTTGGTGGGGCACGAGACAGCCATCCTTCTGCTTGAACGCATCGCGCGGGACAGCCACGAGGCGGAAGCTATCCGGGTGGCCGCGGTCATTGCCCTGGGCCAGCACCCGTGCTCCGAGGACACCAAGACGTACCTCGAAACGATCGCGGAGGAAAACTGCTTGCTAGCCCAGGCTGCCCGGCTCACCCTGGCGGACCTCGCCGCAGGCGCCACCCCACGGCCCGCACCCGGGACTCCCGGGCAAGGGCTCACGATCGCCCAGCTATTCCTGCATGCGGACATCGACGCGCACCTGAGCCACGCTGGAAGCGGGGACACCGGCGGGATCGCGACCCTATTGGTGCGCCTGGGCGATGCGCTGGTCCACGGCCATGGGGACAACCCGGCGGCCGGCACCGCGGGACCCAAGACGGACCGCAGTTCCACGGTCAACCGCGTGGTGACGCTTTCCCGCGGAGGCCTAGACGAAGCGGTGCGGAGCCTGGACACCCTGCGGAAGACCGCCACCGGCCATGTATACGGCCGCGTTCCCCTGCTGCAGGGCCCCCTGCCGTCCGCGACGGCGTGGCCGTTGCGGGTCGCGGCACGCCGCGGCATCCACCGCATCCTCACGTCCATGGGACGGGTCGACGTACTGCACCTGCGCATGGCCGACGTAGGGAGCCTGGCCGCGTTCGACGTCGCCCGCAAGCTCGAGATCCCCGTCGTATTCACCGTGGCACCGGACCCGCACGCGGTGATCAACTCCATGGATCTTTCCGGGCAATTGACGCGGGAGAACTTCGGGACCATCGACGAGGTCGAGCATTTCTGGTTCCGTGCGCGCCTGGTCCAGCGCATGGCCGCCACGGCGGCACACACCGTGTTCTTCCCGCGCCCGGAACTTGCCCGGGACATGAAGGAACTGGTGGGCCTGGACATGGCCCTGGAGCCCGAGCGTCACACCATCGTCCCGAGGGCATCGATCTAAAGGTCATCGACCGGGCCGTGGCCGAAGCTCAGGAGCATGCCGCCGGGCGCCCGGCCACTGAACCGCTGGTGCAGCTGCGCGAGCTGTTGGCGCGGCTTCCCGCAGAACGCCACGGGAAGCCGCTGCTCATCAGCGTGGGCCGGTTCCACCGCGTCAAGGGCATGGCCACCATCGTGGAGGCCTGGGCCGGTTCGGAGCTGCAGCAGCGGGCCAACCTGCTGCTGGTCGGCGGGAACCTGCGCCATCCCTCCCCCGACGAACGCGAACAGCTCGAGAGGATCAACGCGCTGATCGATCCCGGATCCCGCGAACCGAACGGACTGATCCTCTCCGGGCACCAGCCCAACGACACCGTGGCCCGCTGGGTCGCCGCGGCACGCACCGGGGTTCCCGGCCTTGCCGCGGGTTCCGGCGTTTATGTCTGTGGCAGCCTCAAGGAAGAATTTGGGATTGCCCTGCTCGAGGCCATGGCCTCGGGCCTGCTGGTGGTGGCCCCGGATTCCGGGGGGCCGGCGACCTACCTCGAGCAAGGTCACACCGGGTTCCTCACCGCTACCTGGGACACCGCTCGGCTACGCGCCGCCATCCTCGAGGCGCTGGAGTCCGCAGCGGTCGAAACCAGCCAAGAGCGTGCCATGTATTCACGTTCCGTCGTTGAGGCCGACTACACGGTCCAAGCCATGGCTCGCGCCCTGGCCAAGGTATATTCCGATGTGCACCACGCAGACGTGGAGCTTCAACGAGAGCTGGTTTCCGCCCCATGACGTTGCTGATCATCAGTCCCGACTATGCCTCCCACCTTTACCCGCTGGCCGCGCTGGGCACCAACTGGCTTGAAGCGGGCGAAAGAGTGGTGGTTGCCACCGGCGAAACGACCGCGTCAATCGTCGACTCCTTTGGCTTCGAGCATGTCCACCTGCAACTGAGCCGGGGGTCGAACCCCGGGGTGATCCGTGCGGAGGAACAGCCCGAGGGTGAGGACGACGCCCTGCGTGGATTCTTTGCCGCCACCCGCCTGGGCATGGTTCAGACGTTGGCTTTCCAGGCCGAGGAACGCATGAATGACCTCATGTGGGAACCGGTGAAGACCGCCAGGGCCGTGCAGCAAATCATCGACGAGATCGCACCGGACACGATCATCGTGGACCATCTGGCCTTCAGCGCCCGCCTGGGCATGGTGGCCGCCGGGATCGAGCACATCGACGTGGTGTTGGGCCACCCCACTGCCCTCCCACTTCCGGCAGCAGCCGAAGTCTACGGCCTTCCCCCGGCGTGGCCGGCGGCTTTCTCCCCGGAGGATCAAGAAATGGAGGAGCTGCGGAATCTGTGTACCCGGGTGTCCGAATCCTTTACCTCCGAGTGGAATACGGTCCTGGCTCAGTTGGCACCCGAGCTTGAACCCTCCCCCGATGCTTTTGCTGAACACGGGGACGTGCTGGTTTTCAACTACCCCGGTGAACTCATGAGCGAAGAACGTGCCGGGCATCTTCCGCCGCATGTCTTCATTGGGTCATCGGTTCGTGCCGAAGCGGCAGAGGACCACGTCCACGCGTGGATCTCCGAGAGCGACGAACCATTTGTTTATGTCAGCTTCGGCAGCTTCCTCTCGGTGCGCGGAGATGTGCTGAACAAGGTTGTCACGGCCCTGAAGGAATCGAATATCCGTGCCGCCGTGGCCTATGGATCCGCCGGCGCCGAGTCCTTGGGCGACGTCCCAGAAAATTGGCTTGTTGGTGAATTCCTGCCACAGGTCACGCTGCTGGGTTCCGCCGCGGCCGCGGTGACCCACGGAGGAAACAACTCGGTCACCGAATCCCTGACCTTCGGGGTTCCTACCGTCGTGCTGCCGTTTTCCACGGACCAGTTCGCCGGCGCCGCTGCCCTGGAGGACATCGGCTTTGGTGCCGCACTGGCACCCAACACCGCCACGGTCCAAGAGCTCCGGCTTGCTCTGGGTGCCATGCTGTCACTTCCGCAGGACACCCGCGACGAGCTGCATTCGCTGGGCCAAACCCTGCGCGAGGGTGCTGGTCGAAGTCAACTGCGTGCAGCTCTGGCCAAGGCAACCACCGGAAAATAGACGCTACTGTGCAATTAATGGCTCAGTGCCTGATGGTCGTTTGATGGTGCCCGAGCGGCGGTGCGCCAGGCGACCTGTCGGCTCCATGCGCGGAGCGCACGGACGAAAAAACCAGTATGGATCCCGATTTCTGAACGGAAGATGACCACTGTGGAACCGAATTCAGATCAAGAACCAGCCGTGGGTCGCAGCCGGGCAACGAACCAAGCCGATGTGATTCTATTCTGGGCAGTACGCCTGATCTCGACCCTCGGTGTGGTTGCCGTGATCTGGGCGGCAATCGCCACCGGTGACATGCTCGTGCACGGGCACCCGGCGTACACGATCCTTCTTGGACTGCTTTTCATCGTCTGCACGGCGGTCGCCATCCGCTCCTGGCGCCGACACACGCCCGGGCACCGCAGATTCAAGGTGCTGCGCGCCCTCGGTCTGCTGGTCTCCTGCGGGGTTCTGGCCCTGGCCGGCTGGCTCGTACCGTACAGCGCTGGGCCCGCGGCCCGCTCGGCAATGATCTCCGACAGCGCTCTCACCGTCACGGAGTCCCCCACGCAAATCTTGATGGCACCCACCGGCACGCCCAGCGACGTCGGGGTGTTTTTTCAGCCCGGAGCCTTGGTCGACGCCCGGGCCTATGCCGCGATCTTGCGGCCGCTGGTCGAGAGCGGCCACACCGTCGTCATCCCGAAACAGCCCCTTGGCATTGCCTTCTTATCCACGAACGCCTTCAACACCGCACGCACCGAGCACCACCCGGTCGACCGGTGGGTGCTCGGCGGGCATTCACTCGGCGGGGTCGTGGCAGCGATGAACGCGCAGTCCGCCGCCAAGGACCTCGGCAAACCCGTGGCCGGGGTACTGTTCTTTGCCTCTTATCCAGCCTCGGACATCAGCACCCTGCCGGTGCCCATGCTTTCGATCTCAGCGTCGAATGACGCGTTGACCACCCCGGAAAAGGTCAAGGCCTCGCGTTCTATGCTCCCGAAGGACACCATCTTCACGGAAATAGAAGGCGGTGTGCATGCACACTTTGGTGACTACGGGACGCAATCCGGGGACGGCGAGCCAACGCTTTCCCGCGACGAGGCGCGCACCGAAATTTCGGCGGCGAGCCTCGGCTTTGTGCAATCGCTGGGCAGGTAGCGCCCCGGCAGAGTCCCGTCTAGTTCTGGATCAACGGGTAGTCAGTGGACTCGGGAGCCTCCTCGGTGTCGAAGGTGGAGACATCGATTTCGTTAAGCGGCGGGCCCTTTTGCCAGCGATGCGCCAAATCCGGGTTAGCGATCGCCGCGCGCTCACGGCTCCGGTGCGCTCTCCGGAGCGGTGGCGTAGGCGATCGAGAGTCGCTGGTAGGAACGGGTCGTCAGCGCGACAAGGCCCAGGAAAATCGAGGCGACCCCGGAGACCAGGAATACTAGCGCGATCCCGCGGGCATCTCCCTCCCCCAACAACCAACCCCAGTCTTGTTTACCCGATTCCGAGGCCATGTAGGGAATGATCCAGAATTCGGCCAGCGGCGCGATCATGAATGCGGTGATCGGTGCCGCGGCCGACTCGAAGGTCATGGCAAAGCCGAACACCCGCCCCTGCACCTTGTAGGGAACGACCTTTTGGATCACCGTCTGCTCCGCGGCCTCCACCGCGGGAATCAGCATCATGTAGATCCAGATGCCCACCGCATAAAGCCACCACCACTCGCGGATGGTAAAGGTTGCGCCCAGCACGCCCGTGCACGCGACCAGAATCAGCATGGTGCGAATCGGATTCTTTCCCAGCCCAAATTTGGCTACCAGTCCCCCGCCAATCAGGAATCCGGTGGCCGTCACCCCGAGCACCACACCCCAGGCCTGAACCGGGAAGATCGTCAGGCCGTAGGGATCCATCAGCGCCATAAACACCCCGCCGGTGAGGTTGTTAAAGGTGGTGAACAGGATCAGCGCAAATAACCCCTGCGTCGCGCGGACCGCCGCAATCCCGGCACGGAGTTCGGCAAAATTCTCACGTCCTTCGGCCCGAAGAATCTTGGGTTCGGGAATCCGCAGGACCAAAAGGTGCGCCAACACCACCACACAGGCCACCAGCGCAATGATGAGCGTTCCTCCCATGCCCAAAAAGCCGATGGACAGGCCACTAAAAACGGAGGTGATCATAAATGCTAGGCCCTGCACGGTGCCCACCAGTCCGTTGGCGTTGACCCTGCGATCCGCTGGAACCAGCAGCGTGACGGAGGTGGACAAGGCAATGTTGCGCAGCTGCTCGATCACCGATCCGATGAGAATTACCAGGGCAAAAAGCCAGAACCACACGCCGGTCAGGCTCATCAATTCGGCCTCGGGAACCATTAAGAACATTGCCGCTGCCACCAAGAAGCAAGCCACGGTGAACAGCGTGGAACCCACCATCACCGCGTGCTTGCGGTACCTGTCCACCAAGACCCCGAAGAAGAGGCCGAAGAAGGCGACCAGCAACATGTAGGTCCCGCCAATGAGTCCGGTGGCCAGCACCGAACGGGTCTCCAGATACACCCAGAAGGTCAGGGCAAACCAGAGGAAACTAGTGGTGATATTGGCCAGGGCCGTATTAACCAGCACATGCAAAAACGTGCGATGCCCCGCGCGTGGTGGCGTCGTATGGGTGGCGGCTTGCCTGTCGGTCGTTTCGATGTCCGCGGAGGACGGGTCTTCCTGCGACATGCTCCAAGCCTAGAACCGGGTCGGGCACCGCGGTAGGTCAAAGCCTAAATCCGAACAACTCCCCGATGGTGGCGTACCGCCTATGATCTACCGATCGCGACGACAGTTAGGGCCGGGTGGTGCGCTCCAGGAGTTCGAGCACATGCTCGTAGGGCTGCTCGGTCGCCCGACTCATGCCCAGTTCACACGTCCTGTTACAGGAGGCATGAGTACTCGCACCGAACTCGCGCACCTCGGCGGCCTGTGCTTCGGTGGCGGAGGCGGTGAGTTCGGGATGCAGCATGCCGCGGTCTCCCGCAAAGGCACAGCAGCCCCAGCTTTCTGGAACCCGAACCGTGTCGGCCACTGCCTCGGCAACTTGATGCAGCGCGGAGTTCAGGCCCATCCGGGTGGAGGAACAGGTGGGGTGCAGCGCGAGGCTGGCCACCTTGTGCCCGGCGGGAAGCAACGGCAGGATGTGCTCTGCGGTGTATTGCACCACGTCAATGATCCGCAACGGTTTGGCTCCGGCGGGAACCACTTCGTTTTCAATGCTGTGGAGCAGCCCTTCGGTGCACGATGAAGCGTCACAGAGAATCGGCAACTCACCATTATTGCTGGCTTCTCGCAGGGCAGCGACGGTACGCTCCCCCATGGACTCGCGCCCCTTGGCCATGCCCTTGGAAGACCACGGGGTGCCGCAGCACAAGGCATCGATGCCCTCTGGCACCAGCAGCTGGACACCTACGCGTTGGGCCAGGGCGCTAAAGCTCTCTTGGATTCCCGCTTGGTGCGGGTCTGCCGGGCCGAACATGGTGTTCACGCAGGCAGGGAAATACACCGCGACAGGTGTTTTAGCCGGCGCAGGACGGGCACGCTTGCGCCCGCCGGCGGGCAATTCCGCCGAATAGAGCGGTAGCGTATCCGCGCCCAAGACTGCGCGCCCGGCCTGGTTGGCGCCGAGGACCAACGGAAGCGGGATCTTCTCGGCCACGCTCAGGAGCTTGCCCGCACCCTGGGTCACCGCCGACCAGTGCTGTGCGGCGGCATCCCACACCGCTCCTTCAACCTTGTTCACGTTTTTGGCCCGCAGTTTTTTCACCAGGGTGCCGGTGTTGATGTCTACCGGGCAAGCGGTCTGGCACATGCCGTCCACCGCGCAGGTATCGACCGACTCGTAGGAATAGTCCTTTTCGAGTTCGGCCACCAGCTTGGTATCCCCGGCCAGCCGAGCCGTTTCGATGGCGCGCAGCGTGACGATGCGTTGACGTGGAGTCAGTGTCAGGTTCCGCGAGGGGCAGACTGGCTCGCAGTAGCCGCAGGCGACACAACGGTCCACTTCCGGATCCACGGCCGGGGTGACCTTGATGTTGTTCAGGTGGGCCGTGGGGTCTTCATCCAGGATGACTCCGGGGTTCAGCAGCCCGGCGGGGTCCAACAACACCTTGAGTTCGCGCATCACCGCGTAGAGTTCATCACCATATTGGCGGCGCACATAGGGGGCCATGACCCGGCCGGTGCCGTGCTCCGCCTTCAGTGATCCACCCTCGCCGAGCACCAGATCCACCATGTCTTCGGTGAAGGCCGAGTAGCGCCGCAGCTGGTCCTCGGTGTTAAAGCCGTCGGTGAGCATGAAGTGTACGTTTCCGTCCTTGGCGTGGCCGAAGATGACGGAGTTTTCGTATTCGTACCTCTCAAAGAGCACCGAAAGCTCTGCGCACGTCCTGGCCAGGGCAGGCACCGGAACCACGATGTCTTCGAGCAATGCCGTGGTTCCCTGTGCACGGGCTCCGGCAACGGAGGCGTAGAGGCCCTTACGCAGTTTCCACAATTGGGCTCGGGTTTTGGCATCCGGGCTGAAGTGCGCTGGGGCGCTGAGCTTCAGCGTCTCGGTCAGCGCCAGCCCCAGATCCTGCCGGTCGGCCAGTTCGGCGGCGCTTGAGGCGGTGTATTCGACCAAGAAGGCGGCATGGTCTTGCACGTTGAGGTCGGTGATGAGCTGCGGAGTTCCCTGCAGGGTTTGGCCCACCTTCAACGAGAGTGAATCCATCAGTTCAACGGTTGCCGCCCCGGATCCCACCAAAGCCTCGAGCGACTCGTTGGCCGTAAACAGGTCATCAAAGACCAACAAGGATGTGGTGACATGCTTGTAGACCGGCACGGTTCTAAACGTTGCCTCGGCCACGAATCCGAGGGTGCCCTCGGAACCTATAATGAGGTGTGCCAGAACCTGTGCTGGATCTTGGTAATCCACAAAGGAGTTCAGTCCGTAGCCCATGGTGTTTTTCATGGAGAACTGGTGCTTGATGATGGCCACCGATGCGGGGTTTGATTGCACGCGTTTGGTCAGTGTTTGAAGGCCAGCAAAAATCGCTGGCTCGAGTGCTCGAAGTTTCGCATTGGCGTCCGGCGCACCGGTATCAATCACAGTGCCACTGGTGAGCACGATGACCACGGATTCCAGAGTCCGGTACACGTTGTCCACGGTGCCGCAATGCATGCCAGAGGAATTGTTGGCCACCACGCCGCCAATGGTGCAGGCAGCCTCGGAGGCCGGGTCGGGCCCGAACTTGCGCCCGTAGAGTGCCAACCGTGCGTTCAGCGCTCGCACGGTGACGCCGGGTTGAACCCGCACGCGTGCGCCGTTGTCCAAGACCTCGATGTCCTTGAAATTCTTGCGCACATCAACCAGCAATGAGTCGGTGACGCCCTGGCCCGAGAGCGAGGTCCCACCGGAGCGGAAGGTCAGCGGCATATTGAGCTCCGCGCTGGCCTTGAGCAGGGCGCCAACTTCGGCAGCGTTGTTGGGGATCGCTACGGCCTGCGGTGTCAGCAGAAAGTGGGATGCGTCGTTGGCATAAGCATGGAGGTCGATGGCACGCTCAGTGATTTGGCCATCATTGCTCATCGCGCTGCGCAGTGTAGAAATCAAGGTCATTTCATCCGTTTCATCAAGCATCAAGATGTCGGCAAACTTTCTCAGGTCTTGAGATCCACAACCTACCAACACTAAGATTGTCTAACAAGTACACATGTGTTTCAAGATAGCCTGAAAAAAATCTGACAAGATTGATTTCCGCATGCCCGCCAGCCAGAGGACCCCGTCGCCATGAGCCAACGTGTCACCGCGCTTTCCATCATCGACGCGATCGTCCAGGATTTACGCCGACGCATCTACGAGGGTGACATCGCTCAGGGAACGGCGCTCACCGAAGCAGAGATCGCTGGCGCTTATGACGTTGCCCGCCCAACGGCCAAGGCCGCCATCGAACGCTTGGTTGCCGATGCGTTGCTCGAACGCGGTGCGCACAAAACGGCGCGCGTGAAGACACTGGGTGCCGATTCGGTCAGAGACATTTATTTGGCCCGGGCCTACCTCGAATCCGAAGTGGTGCGTCGGCTCGCCGCGACCGCGACCGTCCCACCGGAAGCGGTGCGCGCAAACGCCGAAATTACCGCTCGGATATCGCAGCCGGCCACGACGATCATCGACCCCGACATGGATTTCCACACGGCTCTTGTTGACGCGATGGACAACATCCGGACCAGCACCATGTACCGCTCCCTGTTGGGAGAGGTCCGCCTCTGCATGACGCGGGTGCAGTCATTGGAGCTGCTGGATTCCGCAAAAATCGCCAGCGAACACGCCAGCATCTTGGAGCGAATCGCTTCCGGAGATGCAGAAGGCGCAGCCCTTGCCCTCGATGAGCACTTGGCGCAGGCCAGGGAACTGCTGGCGGCTGAAATTGAACAAGCCTCGGACCTCAATAGTTGAGCCCCCGCCTGGGCCACACCGAGGTGTAGACCAAATAGATCCTTCCTTCGCTCGCAGATAAAGCTCCGGTCGAGTCGAGGCAGCGGAAGACCAAGGGAAACACCATCACCCTAGGATTGCTTCAGCGATCAGCACCGAATTTCGCTGCTCCAAAAAATCAAGAGCTCAACCAGATTTACCGTGGCCGAAAGAACCCAAACCTGCCCCACTGACCAATACCTTATGTTCGCTGTGCCTGAAACCTGGCTTTAAGTAGGTGGTGACTGCGACAGCCCTGGGCAGTGAGGACGCCAAAATTTTGCCCGCCGCGGCCGAGGTAACTCTCGACCATCTGTGCCACAGGACGACGGGCACCTCAGGGCTTCACCCCGACAGTGACCAGTGCCGAAGGCAAACGACCCAATCCCGACCGCTAGCTTCCGGATATGGACAGCAGCTGCGCGCTTCCGCGGGTTACAGCACCCCTCGGAAATGGCCCACCCTTATGCGAACTTCTATCTCACTTGAACTAACGCGCCACGCCAAGACGTCTCTAGTCTTATTCACTGCTAGTACGCGGCTGCACTTATCGTTGCCTAACACCAACACGGGGTCTGTAATGGTGATCACACACCCGGCATTTGGTGGTGAAACGAAGAGCGACGGAGGGTACTACGATGGCGTACGCCGCCAAGCCTTCGAGCAGGGAAATCTCCGGGGCACGAACGATCAGTTCACCCCCCACCTCCGATAGCGGACAGGTAGTCGTGAAAGAACTCCAGCATTCGTCCGACCATCCGCGGGCCATTGCCATCGGTTCCCACGAGTTGGGCATCGGCACCTTGAATAGCGCGCTGACCAAGGTACTTCACGACCCCGATTGAGTAGCCGTGCTCGGCAACGCCGCAGTCACTCCCCACTGACTCGACGCAACCACAACTACCTAACCCTTCGATAAGAGGTCGAACAGCCCTGTCTGGCGTGTTCTTGGCCCCGCCCGCACACCCCACGCCTTGCCCCACACCCCTAAGGATGCGCCAACTATGCTCGGTTCCCCGCACATTGACGTGCTGCTCGACATCAAGACCACCTTGGGCGAGGGCCCAGTCTGGGACGCGGAGTCCCAACGATTACATTGGATCGACAGTGCGGATGGCCGGATTTTCCGTTCTACCCACGACGGACGCGAACTGCGGGCGTGGGATATGCGAGAGCCCATCGGTTCGATGGCCGTTGGCAAAGATGGCGCCTCATTCCTCGCCGCGTTGAAAAGCGGCCTGCACCGCATTGATACCTCTAGTGGAGAGCGTGAACTGCTCATCGACCCGGAACCAGATTTGCCGAACAACCGCCTCAACGACGGAAAAGTGGACCGTCAAGGGCGATTCGTCTTCGGTTCGATGGACACGCTTGAGGAGCAGCCCAGTGGCAGCCTTTTCAGCTACTCCCCACAAGGCCAGCTCAGCATCCTCGATAAAGACATCGTGGTTTCCAACGGACCGTGTTTCAGTCCCGACGGAAAGACGCTATATTTCGCCGACACGTGGACAGGTGAAATCTGGGCTTACGACTACGAAACAGCCACCGGGAAAGCCAGCAATCGACGCACATTCGCAACTGTGGATACCAGCAGCGGAGGTGCAGCAGATGGGGCAACCGTCGACGCCGAGGGATACCTCTGGCAGGCACTGGTCTATGGAGGCAAGATCATCCGCTATGCGCCCGACGGAACAGTTGACCGCGTCATCGAAACGCCCGTCCTCAAGGTGACAAGCCTTGCGTTTGGCGGACCAAAAATGGATACGCTCTACGCCACGTCCATGGCAAAGCCACCCCTTCCGCGTTTTCCCGAAGACGGCCAGCAACGCGGAGCACTCTTCGCCATCACAGGTCTTGGCGTTATCGGAATTCCCGAACCACGCTTCGGCGCCTAAGAAGAAAGCATCCCATGTCCACCAAAAAATCCTCACTCTCACTGAAATCCATCCACAAATACTCTTGGGTTTCACTGCTTGTCTGCTGGCTCATTTGGATTCTGAACGCCTATGATCGAGAAATCATCCTGCGTCTGGGCCCCACCATCTCAGAGACCTTCAACCTCTCCCCCGAAGCATGGGGCGCAATTGCATCGCTGATCATGTTGGTTCTGGCCGTGATGGCCATACCCGGTTCTGCCATGAGCGACAAGTACGGCGGCGGCTGGAAACGCGCCCGATTCCAGCTCCCGCTGGTTATCGGTTATACGGCGCTTTCCTTCCTCTCTGGCTTCAAATTCATCAGCCACAACATCGTTGCGTTTGTCGCGCTTCGCATTGGCGTCAATCTGGGCGCCGGCTGGGGCGAACCCGTCGGCGTCAGCAACACCTCCGAGTGGTGGCCAAAGGAACGACGCGGCTTCGCACTCGGCGTCCACCACACCGGTTACCCCATCGGTTCACTACTCTCGGGTCTCATGGCCGCTGCGATCATTAGCCTCTTCGGTCCCGAAAATTGGTCCTACGCGTTCTTCTTTGCCTTGATCATCGCGGTGCCGCTGATGATCTTCTGGGGCAAGTACTCAACCCCGGACAAAATCGAGACGCTCTACGCTGACATCCGCGCGCAAGGCCTCAGCGCACCGGATGTCATCGACAACGAACTCCGTCCCAAGGGCCTGCTGAAGAAGACACTTCGGGAACGCAACATCACGCTCACAGCAGGAACAACCATGCTGACCCAAGTCGTCTACATGGGCATCAATGTCGTACTTCCTGCTTACCTGTTTAATGTCCTCGGCTTGTCTCTGGCAGCGTCGGCAGGGCTCAGCGTTGTCTTTGCCGTCACGGGCATCCTCGGTCAGATTATCTGGCCAACCCTCTCAGACATCATCGGACGAAAAATTACCATCATCATCTGTGGCGTTTGGATGACCATCTCTGTCGCAGCCTTCTACCTGGCGACAAGTTCCATGCTGGTGGTCATCATCCAGTTGGCCTTTGGTCTGGTGGCAAACGCTGTCTGGCCCATCTACTACGCAGCAGCATCCGACGCTGCCCCCGAAGGCGCAACATCAACTGCAAATGGTGTGATCACCACCGCCATGTTTATCGGCGGTGGAATCGCGCCGGTGTTCATGGGGGCACTAATCAGCGCGGGTGGCGGCTGGGAGCAGCGCACCGGCTACATAATTTGCTTCTTGGCCATGGCAGCGTGTGCGCTATTGGGAGTTGTGTTGCAGCTCTTTGCCAAGCGCGATACAAACACTCCAATTAGCAAAACAGTTGCGGCCGCCGTCCACTAAGGTTCTCTGCCCCGCTGAATCGGGTGCCGAGCCGTCAGATCACGCGGTTTACCCGATGGGGCCGCCGCGAGGTGTTCGACCCCATCGCCCTTCTGCAGGGCGATGGCTTGGACAGATTTCCACGCTGGCTTTGTGCCGTCTCCGCACTACAGGGAGGAACCCTGGCTCGTTATCCGCAGCCATCGCTCTCCACCCTCATGCTTAACCAGCCATGAGTTCGATAGCTTAACGTTGCTTAACGACCCCGCATGGACTGTAATGGTGATCACACGCCAACGATCTGCCAGTCATGGACCAACAACGCGAAGGAGGCAAAGATGCCGAGCACCCTGAACACCCCGACGGACCGACCCACCCGGGTTTCCGCCGCGGCGGTCGCGCGAGCATCGGGTGTCTCCGCCGCAACGGTCAGCTACATCATGAATGGTCGACCCGGGGCGTCCACCGAAACTCGTCGGCACGTCGTGAAGATTGCCAACGAGATGGGTTTCCGTCCCTCGGGTAACTCCGCGGGACGCGACCCGCTGCTGACCCGCGTGGTGGGCCTCATCCTTCCGAACATCGTTAATCAGATGTACACCGGTTGGGCGCAACACATTATTAACGCAACTGCGGCGGAGGGCTTCGAAGTCTTTGTCGCAACAACCCAGGACGATCCGGAATCTCTAGCCCAGGTCGCCAGCACTCTGGCGGCTCGCAATGTCGACGGCGTCATTATTGCCGCCGCGCTACGCGAAGATTCGCGGGCACTACGGACCCTGCGCCAAAAACGTATCCCGTATGTCTACCTTTCTAGGCGCTCGGACCACTTGCCCGGGGACTTCGTGGGAATCGATGACGATGCAGCGGCGGCCGAACTCATGGGCCACATCCTTGAGCACGGCTACCGGGAAATTGCGACGGTCATTGGGCCACGCTTCTCCACCGCTTCGATGGCACGCGAGCAGGCATTTGTCCGCACCGCAAGCGCCGCGGGTGTGGTGATCACCGGGGAGCGGAAAATCAGCACCCGGCTGAACTCCGATGGCGGACGGGTGGCCGCGGAAAAACTCCTCGGTTCCGCCCATCCCCCGCGGGCCATCGTATGCGGATCCGATGAGATAGCCATCGGCGTCATGGAACACGCCCTGTCCCTAGGACTACGAATTCCCGAGGATGTGGCGGTCGTCGGCAGCGACGGTCTGCCGCGAAGCCGTTCATTGCTGATCGGTTTGACCACGATCGTCCAGCCGGTCAAGGAGATGGCCGAGCGCTCCTTCGAACTTCTTCTGGACCAAATTACCCATCCGCGAACTACCTACGCGCATTCGGTGTGTACGCATCGGATTCATATTGGACGGACCTGCGGGTGCGTTCCGGGCTCCGCCCACTAGCCACCACCTCCATCATTTCAGCAGCCAGGGGCCGACGCGCCTTCCCGTTGCTACGCCCCCAAATAAAGGCAAAGACATGTCAGCCACTTCGCACCAAACGACGATGAGGTCACCCGAAGTCGTCAACAAGCTCATCTTCCGCCGCGTCATGCCGCTGCTAATTGCCGCATACGTCATGGCCTTCATCGATCGCACCAACATCGGCATGGCCAAAGACCGGATGGAGATCGATCTCGGAATCTCCGCCACCGCCTACGGAATTGGCGCCGGGCTGTTCTTCCTCACCTATGCCTTCTCCGAGATCCCCTCGAACCTGATCATGCACAAGGTCGGTGCCCGCTTCTGGATCATGAGGATCATGATCACCTGGGGCATCCTCTCCGCGTGCATGGCTCTGGTGCAGGGCGAATGGTCCTTCTATATCTTGCGGATGTTGCTCGGCATCGCCGAGGCCGGGCTGTTCCCCGGAGTCATCTACTTCATCACCCAATGGTTTGTTGTTAAGCATCGGGCCAAGGCCAACGGCATGTTCCTGCTCGGAGTGTCCATCGCCAACATCGTCGGAGCTCCGCTCGGTGGCGTGCTGCTGACCCTCGACGGTCTCGGCGGCCTGCACGGCTGGCAGTGGATGTTCATCATCGAAGGCATCCCGCGTGCTTCCTGGCCTTCTTCATCTGGAAGTACCTGCCCAACAAGCCCACCGATTCCACGTTCCTCACTAAAGCGGAGGCCGAAGATCTCGAGGCTCGCATCCTCGCCGAAGAAACGGCCGGGGCTAAAGCCTCGGGCAACTCGAAGTTGCGCCATGTACTGAAGGACAAGCAGATCCTGCTGGTGGTGGCCATCTACTTCACCCACCAGATCGCGGTCTACGCGCTGAGCTTCTTCCTTCCCTCGATCATCGGCAGCTATGGAACCCTGAACACCATCCAGATCGGTCTACTAACCTCCATCCCGTGGATCTTCTCTGCGGCAGGTGCCCTACTGCTGCCGCGCCTAGCCACCAACGCATCGCGCTCGCGGCTGATCGCCACCTCGACGATGGTCGGCATCGTCGCCGGCTTCACGCTTGGCGCGGTTGGCGGTCCGCTGCTGGGCATGATCGGGTTCTGCTTGGCGGCCTTCAACTTCTTCGCCCTGCAGCCGATCCTCTTCACCTACCCGGCCACCCGACTCTCCGGTGCTGCGCTGGCCGGCGGTATCGCCTTCGTGAACACCGTTGGCCTCTTCGGAGGATTCCTCGGCCCGTACGTCATGGGCTTCATGGAGGAAACCACCGGCAGCAAGCTCTCGGGCCTCTGGTTCATCGTGGCGATGTGCGCCATCGGCGCAATGCTGACTCGAAAGCTTAAGCGCGGCACCGAGGACCCCTCCAAATCCTCCGTCGCCGCCCACTAAACCCGTCTACGATCGGAAAGATTCTCACAATGGGAACCCCAAAACTCGACTTTACCGACCACTCCGTTTTGGTCACCGCGGGAGCAGCCGGCATCGGCCTGGCTATCGCCACTGCCTTCAAAGACCTTGGGGCCCGGGTTTTTGTTACCGACATCAACCCCGACGCCGTTGCTGCAGCTAGCGAAGCCGGTTTCACCGCGCTGGTGAATGACGTATCGGATGAGGCTCAGGTCATCGAACTTGCCGCTGCCATTCGCAGCGAATTTGGATCGCTGGATGTCTTGGTCAACAACGCAGGCATCGCGGGTCCCACCGGGCCCATCGACACCCTAGACGCCGCAGCCTGGCGCACCACCTTCGATGTGAATGTCCACGGTCAATTCCACTGCATCAAGCATCTGTTGCCGCTGCTGCGCGAGGCCAGTGACGCCTCGATCATCAATCTGTCCTCGGCCGCGGGTCGACTGGGCATGGCCGGCCGCAGCGCCTACTCGGCGTCCAAGTGGGCAGTGATCGGACTGACCAAGACCCTGGCCATCGAGCTGGGTGACGAGCGCATCCGCGTTAATGCCATCTGCCCGGGTGCGGTAAATGGCCCCCGCATCGAGGCAGTTATTGAAGCCAAGGCCGCGATGCTCGGCCGCCCGCTGGCGGAGGTCTCGGATCTCTACCACCGGCAGTCGTCGCTGAATCGACTCGTCGAAGCCGGGGACATTGCCGACATGGCCATCTTCCTGGCCAGCTCCATGGCACGCAGCATCAACGGTCAAGCAATGGCCGTCGACGGCAATACCGAAAAGCTCTACTAAGGAACCCGAGACCATCATGGCAAATACACGCAAGGTCATCATCACCTCCGCCGTCACCGGCGCGATCCACACCCCCACCATGTCTCCGCATCTTCCGGTCACCGCCGACGAGATCGCCGAGGCAGCCATTGGCGCGGCCGAGGCCGGCGCCTCGATCGTGCACATGCACGCCCGGGATCCCAAGGACGGGCGCCCTTCTCAGGACCCCGCCCACTTCGAACCCATTCTGCAAAAGCTCAAGGCCAACACCGACGCGATCATCAATATCACCACCGGCGGTTCACCGCACATGAGCGTGGAAGAACGCATGCGTCCGGTAATCGAGTTCGCCCCCGAGCTCGCCTCATTGAACATGGGGTCGATGAACTTCGGCCTTTATCCCATGCTGGATCGCTTCAAGGACTTCGAGCACGAATGGGAGCGCGAGGGACTGGAAAAATCCCGGGATTTGGTCTTCAAGAACACCTTCGCCGATATCCAGAAGATCTTGGAAATCGGTAACAAGAACGACACCCGCTTCGAATTCGAGTGCTACGACATCTCGCATTTAAACAACCTGGCGCATTTCCAGGCACGTGGGCTGGCCCGCGGCCCGCTCTTTGTCCAGTCCGTCTTCGGCCTACTCGGCGGAATCGGCGCTCATCCGGAGGATCTGATGCACATGCGTCGCACTGCTGACCGACTCTTCGGTGATAACTACGAATGGTCGATCCTAGGTGCCGGTAAGAATCAGATGCCGCTGGCCACGATCGGTGCGGCCATGGGTTCGCACGTTCGGGTCGGCCTCGAAGACTCGTTGTGGATCGGCCCCGGCCAGCTGGCGGTGTCCAACGCCGAGCAGGTCACCCGAGCTCGCACCATCCTCGAGGCCCTGAACTTCGAGGTCGCCACCCCCGATGAGGCCCGCGAAATGCTGGAGCTCAAGGGCCGCGAAAACGTTAATTTCTAGAAAGGCACCATGAAGATCCTGGTAGTCCCCGACAGCTTCAAGGGCACCTTCACCGCAGCCGAAGTTGCCGCCGCCATCGCCGGCGGCATCCGCTCCACCGGTGCGAGTGCCGAGGAAATGCCCGTGGCAGACGGAGGGGAAGGCACTGAGGAAATTCTCGGTGCCGCGTTGGGGGCCCAGCGGATCTTTGTATCTACGGTTGGCCCATGGCGCGATCCGGTCTCCGCCTCCTATTCGCTGACAAGTGGTGGTACCGCCTACATCAACCTTGCCGCAGCCAGCGGCATCACGCTGTCTGCTCCGGGTGGACGCAATCCCATCACCGCCGACACCTATGGCACCGGGCTGCTTATGGTGGACGCAATCTCCCGCGGCGCCAAGCAAGTGGTGGTTGCCGCGGGCGGATCGGCGACCACCGATGGAGGGGCAGGCGCCTGTGCGGCGATTGCCGATCACGGCGGGCTGCGCGACGCACAGATAACCGTCCTCAGCGATGTCACCACGCCTTTCGAAGATGCAGCGGTCGTCTTCGGCCCACAAAAGGGTGCCACTCAACACGAGATCACGCTACTGACCGAACGTCTGCATACGATCGCTGCGACCCTGCCGAAGGACCCTCGCGGCGTTCCCGCCACGGGTGCAGCCGGCGGTTTCAGCGGCGGACTCTGGGCGCAATACGATGCGCAGTTGCGCTCCGGCGCAGACTACGTCCTTGATACGATCGACTTCGAGGCTGCCATTTCGGATGCGGATGCGGTGGTCGTCGGCGAGGGTCGCCTGGATTCCCAAACTCTGCAGGGCAAGATCATCTCGGTGATCATGGCCCGCGGCGGATCCGTGCCTATTTATGCGGTGGTCGGATCGCTCACCGAGGATGCACCGCTAGATGCCTTCGCTCAGGTCCTTATCGCCACGGATGAGACTCGCATGCGAGCTGCCGGTGCGCAGATTGCCAGGGCGCATGCTCAGGCGACGGCACTTCCGAGCGACGCGAAAGCTTCAAACCGATAGTGGGGGACGGCTCAGCTGCATGATTTCCGCTCGAAGCCACCTGCAAAAACAAGGTCTTCTTGATTGATTCCGGTGCCATCCGTGACCAGCAGTTCTTCTTCAGACGTGTTGTCACGACTTCCGGAGGTGGGCGTTTCATACTTTTCGCGTAGTTGAATAGCTCGTCCGAGCGCAAAGGCCACGATGGCGCCCAGAATCAGCCATCCTGCGATGACTATGGCAACGATTGCGACGACGTTCAAAGTGACACCCACGAGGTGATGCTCGATTGGGATAGCGTCAGGGTGTCACCTAGGAAAATTCCCTGTTCCATGGAATTCACGCTAGTCCTCTCGTCGTTGTTTGTTGTCGTCGATTGGCGTTTACCGCCACGTCGTACTGAGCAGTCTCCACGTGAAAACTGAGTGTTTCTTGAACAAAACCCTTGAATTTCCGCTTCCGCGGCACATGGAGAGACTCTCGAATTTATGGTTCATGACGCGGAAAACTGGGAAATTCCATTTTCGATATGAACAGCTATCCCGCAACGTCGAGAAGATCGTTCCAGAGAACAATGCTGAAACTGATGCAGTCCAAATATCCTCAGTGCCGCCGGAACGTACCTTATCGGATGGGATATTCGATCATCTTCACCAAAGTTCTCCAGCGCCCTGGACGTTTCGTTCACAGCCGTGGAGCCTCAAAGCCTCGAATGCGGCGGCCAGCGCCTATCGGGGGCTCAGCGCCCACCGAAGAATTTCCGTCGAGAGACTTTCATCCATCCATTTTTGAGGGCGTCAGTGATTCTTTTCATGGTGGCTGTGTCGGGTGGGATCGCCCACTTAATCTGCCGCAGATTATTTCATCCCCGAATTAGCGAAGCGGAAGTGCCGTCTCACCGCGCAATTTCTTGGACAGCTCATGGGCATGATGCAACAGTAATTCACCCATTTCCTTGCGCCGCTCGGGGGCGAATCTGGATTCAATTCCGGTCAGGCTCAAGGCCCAGGCTGGTTGCCCGGCCTTATCGAACACTGCCGAACCCATCCCCCAACTTCCTTGGACGATCAGTCCCGGATTCACTGCCCAGCCACGTTCCCGAGTCTGGGTAATACGCTCGCGCAGGGCCGCTACGCTGTGTTCGATTCCGTGCCCAGGCACCAAATCGTTCTGAGCCAAATATCGTTCCATCGCCGCCTCGGGAAGAAACGAAAGCATGACAAGGCCCGCCGAGGCGACCCCGAGCGGGAATCTTTTACCCTCGTAAAGCACAAAGGAACGGATGGGGAAGGCGCCGTCGGCTCGCAACAGACATACACTTTCGTCTCCTCGTCGTACCGAAAGGAAGGCGCTTTCGCCGGTGGCCTCGGCCAAAGCGGCCACGTGGTCGCGCGCAATCTCGGTGATGTCGTAGCGTTCGGCGGCTACGGTTCCCATCAGATACATTTCCGGCCCCAGGAGCCACAGTCCCTCACGGTTGTCATGGTCGCAAAAGCCCTCCGCCGTGAGTGCCGCGAGCAGCCGGTGCACGGTGGGCCGGGCCAGCTGGGTGGTGCGGGCGACGTCGGCGGTCGAGGCGCCGCGGGGCATCGCGCTGCTCACCGCGCGCAACACGGCAGCCATTCGGCCCACGACCTGGGCTCCGGGAAACGAAGAAGTCATGACCACATTATGGACGATTGGCTGTCATTCGGTCACCTCTTGGCCATTATCCGGAATCTTTTCCGTATTCATTGACCGGGAATACGCCAACTAGCTACCGTCAAAGTAGAAGAAAGACGTTATCCACATCGTGGACGCACAAAGGAGCATCATGGCAACGAAAGTTATAGCCGACGCCGCCGCGGCGTTGGCCGAAAGCGTGCGCGATGGCATGATCATCGCCGTGGGCGGCTTCGGCCTCAGTGGCATTCCCAATCGCCTGATCACGGCCCTGCGCGATTCCGGTGCGACCGGTTTAACCATCGTTTCCAACAACATGGGCGTCGACGGCAAGGGGCTCGGAGTCCTGCTGGAAAACAAACAGGTAGCAAAGGTCTTGGCATCCTATGTGGGTGAGAACAAGCTCTTCGCCCAGCAGTTCCTCAACAAGGAGCTCGAAGTGGAGTTCGTCCCGCAGGGCACGTTGGCCGAACGGCTGCGAGCAGGAGGCGCGGGCATTCCCGCATTCTTCACCCCCACCGGTGTGGGAACTCCGGTGGCCGAGGGGAAAGAAGTCATGGAGTTCAACGGACGCCCCGCCATCTTAGAACGCGGCATCGTCGCCGACATTTCTCTGGTGCGGGCCTTTGAAGCCGACCCGGAGGGAAACTTGCGGTACCGGATGACAGCGCGGAACTTCAACCCGCTGGTCGCCACCGCGGGCCGCCTCACCTTCGCCGAGGCCGAGGTGATCCACGAGAATTACCTAGATCCCGCGCTTGTTGACACACCAGGCATCTTTGTACACCGGGTTGTAGCAACGGATGGCGTTAAAGACATCGAACAGCGGACCGTACGCGTCCGAGCGGAGGCATAAATCATGTGGACACGCGATGAAATGGCAGCCATTGCCGCTTCCGAACTCACCGACGGCCAATACGTGAACCTCGGCATTGGCATCCCCACTCTCGTGGCGAACAATTTGCCGCAGGGTGTGAACGTCACCCTGCAGAGCGAAAACGGCTTGCTGGGCATGGGGCCCTTCCCCTTCGAGGGGAAGAAGACGCCGATTTGATTAACGCCGGCAAACAAACGGTGACGTTGTTGCCCGGTGGCAGCTACTTCGATTCCGCCACCTCCTTCGGGATGATCCGCGGTGGACACGTGGCCACCGCGATTCTCGGCGCCTTGCAGGTGGCGGCCAATGGCGACCTTGCCAACTGGACCATCCCCGGCAAGTTGGTTAAGGGCATGGGCGGGGCCATGGACCTGGTGGCCGGAACGCCGCGCGTCATTGTCATCACCGACCACGTGGCCAAGGACGGCACGCCCAAGATCGTAGAAACTTGCGACCTGCCGCTGACCGGAGTCGGCGTGGTGGATAGGATCATCACCGACCGCGCGGTCTTTGACGTCATCAACAAGGCCTTGGTGCTGCGCTCCGTGGCACCGGGTGTCACCATGGAAGACCTGCGCGAGGCCACTGGCGCGCCATTCACGATTGAGATTGAGGAAGTAAACGCAGCATGAGCGCACTAATCGTCGGGTACGCCCGCACCCCCTTCGCCCGCTTCAACGGCGCCTTCGCCACGGTTCCGGGTACTGCCCTTGGTGCTCACGCGGCAGCGGCAGCCATGGAACGCGCCGGCCTTGACGCCTCCGAGGTTCAGCGGGTCTTCGCTGGTCAGGTTCTCCAAGGCGGAGCCGGCCAGAACCCCGCACGCCAGTCGGCGATCGGCGCCGGAATCGGCTATGACGTCCCGGCCATGACGCTGAATGCCGTCTGCCTCTCGGGCACCGAGGCTGTGGTTGCCGGAGAACGCATGATTTCCGCCGGTGAGGTGGACGTGGTGGTGGCCATCGGGCAGGAATCCATGTCGCTGGCACCGCACGTGCAGCGCGCCCGGGCTGGGACCAAGTACGGTGCCATTGAGTTGATTGACACCCTGGAATACGACGGATTGACCGACGCCTTTGAAAAGCGCTCGATGGGTTCTTCTACCGAGGATGGCAATGCCACCCACGGCATCACCCGTGCGGCACAGGATGAATTCTCTGCCCGTTCGCACCGTTTGGCTGCCGCCGCGGCAGACTTCCACGCCGCGGAAATCGCACCCTTCACCATTTCTTCGCGTCGCGGCGATGTTGTTGTCTCCGCCGATGACGGCATCCGGGCCGACACCACGGCCGAGTCGCTGTCCAAGCTCCGTCCTTCCTTCAGTAAGGACGGCACCATCACCGCGGGCAACGCCTCACAGATCACCGACGGCGCCGCGGCGATTGTCTTGGTCAGTAAGGCTGCCGCCGAGCGTCTGGGCTTGACCCCGATCGCCGAAATTGTCTCCCACGCGCTGGTTGCCGGCCCGGATGTCTCGCTGCACGAGCAACCCGCCAATGCCATCCTTGCCGCCTTGGAGGGCACCGGGGTTTCCGCTGCTGACCTGAAGGCCGTGGAAATCAACGAGGCATTCGCCGCCGTTGGTGTTCAGTCGGTGGCCAAGCTGGGCATCGATCCGGAGATCGTCAATCCCAAGGGCGGCGCCATTGCGCTGGGGCACCCGATCGGCGCCTCGGGTGCCCGCATCATTGGTACTCTCGCTCGCCAGTTGGCCGAGCTGGGTTCCGGCTCCGTTGGTGCCACGGGCATCTGCGGCGGCGGCGGCCAGGGTAGCGCCGTGGTGCTGCGTGCCATCTAGTTCCCGATAGGCGGCGTGGCCGCCTATTCACTGCTCCGAGGGCGTGTCGTCGATGTCTAGAACATGGCGATGCGCCCTCTGGTCGCAACTGCCTCTTGGGAAGAGGTCAGCTCCCCGAGGGGCCGGAACGACCTATTTGGAGTCGGCGTCGTTGTAGCGGATCAAGGCTTCGGCAAATGAGGCGATCTCCTGATCGCTCCAGCCAGCAAGCCGGTCGGTAACAACTTCGCGGTGCACCTGCGCCGACGTCGCCAGCTGCTGGTGTCCGTGGTCGGTCAGGACCAGCACGCGACCGCGTCCCGCATCGGTCTCGTCGTAGTTGGCCAACCCCAGTTCGATCAGCGTAGCCACCTGCCGCGACACCGTTGATCGGTTTAGCGAGAACGCTTCGGCGATGTCGATGGCGCGTACCCCCGGGGTATCTGCGATGAAACGCAGCAACGAATGCTCCACGAAGGTCAGCGGCTCGGCGAGGTGACGCGATCGCGCATTCGCACGTCGCGTGATCACCTGCATGTGGTTGTAGACCGCTTGAATGTCCGCGTCACGTTGGTCTGTTCCCATGGCGTCGATTGTAGTCCGTGTTGCATAAAACAACTTTTAATGTTGCATAATGCAACACTAAGCGTACGATGGAAGTTAATGACTTCCACCAACACCAAACCCAGTATCGCCCCACCAGCTTCGGGCCCCTCCAAATCCGCGCACAAGAAATCCTCGCTCCAACAGAAGCCTCGCCTCGGCTGGGGCAAGTTGTGCCTCACCATGCTGATTCCGTTTTTTCTGGTGACGGTCATGGGCCTGGCCTACTTGGGGGCCTTCCATCAGCCGGCACCGCACAATCTGGAGGTCGCCATCGTTGGAGATACGGCCGCGACAAAGGTGTTCGCACAATCCCTCAAGGATGAGGCTGGTGATTCCCTGTCCGTGCGCACGATTGCCACGCCGGACGCCGCTCGCGCATTGGTAGCCGACCGTGAGGTGGCCGCCGCCTTCAGCATGGAGAAATCCTCGGCGACACTGTTTATCTCAAGTGCCGCGTCGGAGACAAACGCGGGCATCACGCAAAAGATCTTCATGCCCATCGCCTATGCCCAACACCTGCCTTTCCAGGTCGAAGACGTTGTTCCCACCGGTGAACACGACAACACCGGGCAGGGCATCTTCTTCCTTCTGGTGGCCTTGAGCATTGGTGGCTACGCGGGATCCGTTCCGCTTTCCGGATTCATGGGCAAGGTCAAACTGCCCACGCGCTTTGTCATGGCTGCCGCATCCGGCGCGGTCGTTTCAACCATCGCACTGGTGATTAGCGGCCCCATCTACGGGGTCCTCACCCACAGCCTTGCTGACATCTGGCTCATCTCCTGGCTATATACCACCGCCATCACAACGATCGGCATGGGATTGCACCCCATCTTGCGCCATTGGACAACGGCCACCTTGACGCTCTGCTTTGTTGCACTGAACTTCACCAGCTCGGGCGGCATCTTCATGCCAGAAGTGCAGCCGGGCCTGTTTGCGGCGCTCAACGCCTTCTGGAACGGCGCAGCGTGGCTTCACGCAGTCCAAACACTGACCTATTTCCCGAGTGAGGGAATCGGCCTCGATATCCTGAAATTGGCACTATGGCTCATCGCCGGTATCGCACTGATGATCCTCACTCACGCGTGGAGTGATCGCAAGACCCGCCTGGCCGACGAGGATGCCAAGATTTCCGAGGTAGAGCAGACCATCGCCGCCTAATCGCGATGGCCGCATAATTTCCAATCAAACGATTGACAGTGACCGGCGTCACGGTGTTTGCTGGAGTATCCGAATCAATCGATTGATTGGCTCGGATACCTTCAGTAGACATTGGAGTCCCGGGTGAACATCGTCAAGGTCCAGCAGGCCGCCGTGCTGCTCTTTGCCCGCCAGGGGTTTGCCGCAACCGGCATCCGGGAGCTGGGGGCAGCGGCCGGCATCAACTCCGCCACGATCTATCACTACACCGGCAGCAAGGAACAGCTGTTGGTGGCGATCATGCGCGGTTGCCTAGAATCAATGATCACTTCGGGCTCGGCCGCGCTGCGCAGCAGCTCCGAACCGACCATCCAATTGGCGGCGTTGGTCTCATCCCATGTTGGTTTTACTGCCTCCAACCCACTGACCGCCCGCGTTGCCGAATACGAAATGCGCGCACTGGCACTCGAAAATCAATCGGCAATGCAACAGCTTCGCGATGACTACGAAGCCCTCTTCGCCCAGGTTGTTGAACGCGGAATCCGCGTCGGCGATTTTTCCTCCATTGACTCCACCATGGCCCGTCTTGCGCTGATGGAAATGGGGACCGGCGTTGCCCATTGGTATAGGCCCGATGGCCGACTCACGCTCTCCGAGGTCCAGCACAACTTTGTGGACATGGCCTGCAAGATCCTCTCCGCCGACCCATCCACCCTGATGGGAGTGGACTTCATAGATCCACCGGTGCTGCTGGGCAGCGAGCCGCCGGGAGTTAGTACCTAATCCACCGATTGACAGGACATTCCCTCCCCCGTTTTGCTTCGAAAGAGGATCCATGGAAGCGCTAGACAGCACGCTCGACATCACCAGCCCCGGTTACTTGAAAAATGCAGCCGAGCAAAACCTGCTGGTCGCCGAGCTCAAGAACCGTCTGGCCACCGCAGCCCGCGGCGGATCGGAGAAAACCCGACAACGGCACGTGGATCGAGGAAAGCTTCTGCCGCGTGATCGCGTCGAAGCACTCCTGGACGAGGGTTCACCGTTTCTAGAAATCGCGCCACTGGCGGCGGAGGGTATGTATGACGGGGAATGCCCGGGCGCCGGGCTCATCACCGGTATCGGTCTGGTCCACGATCGTTTTGTGATGGTCGTCTGCAATGATGCAACGGTCAAGGGCGGGACCTACTTCCCGATGACCGTAAAAAAGCACCTGCGAGCCCAGGAAATTGCGCTCGAGAACGGCCTGCCCTGCGTATACCTCGTTGACTCGGGCGGCGCTTTTTTGCCCATGCAGGACGAGGTCTTCCCGGACCGCGATCACTTCGGGAGGATCTTCTACAACCAGGCCAACCTGTCAGCCGCCAAGATTCCGCAACTTGCCGCGGTCCTGGGCTCCTGCACCGCAGGAGGTGCCTACGTTCCGGCGATGAGCGATGAGACGGTGATCGTCCGCAACCAGGGCACCATCTTTTTGGGCGGACCCCCACTGGTGAAGGCGGCCATCGGCGAAATTGTCAGCGCCGAAGAACTCGGCGGCGGCGATCTTCATGCCAAGACCTCCGGGGTGGTTGACCATCTGGCCGAAAACGATGCCCACGCCATCTCGATTCTCCGCGACATCATCGATACCCTGCCCTCCACCCCGCAACCGGTGTGGGACGTCCTGACCGATAACCCGGCGCCGCTTCTGGATCCCAGCGAACTGTACGGTGTTGTTCCCACCGATGTGAACGCATCCTACGACGTGCATGAGGTCATCGCGCGGATCGTTGACGGCAGCGAGTTCCACGAATTTAAGGCCAACTACGGCACGACCTTGGTCACGGGTTTCGCCCGCATCCACGGTCACAAGGTCGGCATCGTGGCCAATAACGGGGTCCTCTTCTCCGAATCCGCACTCAAGGGAGCCCACTTCATTGAGCTCTGCGATCAACGCGGCGTACCGCTGATCTTCCTGCAGAACCTCGCGGGTTTCATGGTCGGCCGAGATTATGAGGCCGGCGGCATCGCCAAACATGGCGCCAAGATGGTCACCGCTGTTGCCACGGCACGGGTTCCCAAGCTCACCGTGATCATCGGCGGGTCCTTCGGTGCGGGCAACTACTCTATGTGCGGGCGGGCCTACTCCCCGCGTTTCTTATGGATGTGGCCGGCGGCCCGGATCTCGGTCATGGGCGGGGCCCAGGCATCCTCCGTCCTAGCCACCGTCAAGCGTGATGCCCTCGAGGCGGCGGGTTCCACGTGGAGCGCCGAAGAAGAAGCCACCTTCAAGGAGCCGCTCAAGGCCCAGTATGAGCACCAGGGCAATCCGTATTACTCCACGGCGCGGCTCTGGGACGACGGCGTCATCGATCCCCTCGACACGCGCAGGGTCCTGGGCCTGACTCTGGATGTCTGCGCAAGACAACCCCTGAAGGAAACCTCCTTCGGTCTGTTCAGGATGTGAGGCACAGTGAAAACCACACTCTTTACCACCGTGCTGGTGGCTAACCGCGGGGAAATCGCGGTGCGAATCATTCGTACGCTGCGCGCCATGGGCATCAAATCCGTGGCCGTGTACTCCGATGCTGATGCGGGGGCCAAGCACGTGCGCGAGGCCGATCAGGCGATCCGGATCGGCACGGCGGCGGCTTCCGATAGCTATCTGAACATCACCAACGTGCTCGAGGCGTGCCGACAATCCGGCGCCCAGGCGGTGCATCCGGGGTACGGGTTCCTCTCCGAAAACATCGCCTTTGCTCGAGCGCTTAAGGACGCGGGAATCACCTTCATCGGACCGAATATTGATGCCCTGCTGCTGATGGGTGACAAGATTCGCTCCAAGAACCACGTGGCCGCCCACGATGTCCCGGTGACACCCGGCATCGCCGAGCCCGAGCTCAGCGACGAGGAACTCATCGACGCGGCCGAGTCGATCGGGTTCCCGGTGCTGATCAAGCCATCGGCCGGTGGCGGCGGCAAGGGCATGGTGGCCGTTGATTCGCCCGAGAAACTCCCCGCTGCCCTACTCAGCGCCAGGCGTACCGCGTTGAGTTCCTTTGGTGATGACACGCTGTTCCTCGAGCGTCTGGTGCGCAGCCCGCGGCACATCGAGGTGCAGATCTTGGCCGACACCCACGGCAATACCGTACATCTGGGTGAACGTGAGTGCTCGCTGCAACGCAGGCATCAAAAGGTCATCGAGGAGGCACCGGCTCCCCTGCTGGAAAACCTCAAGGACGGTTCTTCCATCCGTGCCCAGTTGGGCGCAGCTGCCGTAGCCGCGGCCGCGTCGGTGAACTATGTGGGAGCCGGAACCGTGGAATTCTTGGTCTCCGACGAGGCCCCGGGCGAATTCTTCTTCATGGAAATGAATACCCGCCTGCAGGTGGAGCATCCGGTCACCGAGGAAGTGGTGCGGGTTGCCGGCGAGCGCCTGGATCTGGTGGCGGCGCAGGTGCGCATTGCCGCCGGCGAACCCCTGGGCTTCACCCAGGATCAGGTCTCCCTGCACGGTCACGCCATCGAGGCCCGTGTGTACGCCGAGGACCCGGCCCACGACTTCATGCCCTCCACCGGACGCCTGCTGCGCGTTCTCGAACCCGGCGGTGAACACGTGCGTGTGGACTCATCGCTGGTCGAAGGCTGGGAAATCTCCCCCACTACGACCCGATGTTGGCGAAGGTCATCGCCTGGGGCGATGATCGGAACAGTGCCTTGGCGCGTCTTGATCGGGCGCTGGCACACACCGAAATCCTGGGCGTGCTGAGCAACATCGAATACCTGCGGCTGTTACTCGGCGATTCAGATGTCCGCGCCGGAAATTTGGATACCACCCTGATCGAACGCAAGATGCCGGGCATGATCTTTAGGAGCATCACCCATACCGAACTGGTGCTGGCCGCTGCCATGTTTATCGCTCGGTCTCCCGGGAGTGGCGGAACCTGGCGGGCCCGTGACTCCTGGCGGCTGGGAGCACGCACCGCCATGACCACCACCCTCGAAGTTGAGGGCAGGCTTTGGACCCTGACCTCGGTGCCCACCGCCGGCGGACGACGCTTCACGCTGGAAGGCCAGGACTTCGAGGTGACCCAGCTACCCGGGGGCAACTTCGCAATTAATGGAGTGCAGGAGCAGCAGATCACGGCATTTGGTGATGATGCAACCCTCTGGATCGGCCGCGACGGCTGGGCCGGAGCAGTGCGCAGCCTGGATCAGCGGGAGCTGTTGCACCGGGAACTGGCTAACCGCACACTGACTCCCGGAGAAGCGCCCCGGAGGTCCGTTCCCCGATGCCCGGCACGGTGATCGCGGTGGGCGTCAGCGATGGGCAGTTGGTTCGGGCCGGAGAAATCTTGGTGACGATCGAGGCCATGAAGATGGAGCACCCCATGGTCTCCCCCGGCGCGGGTACCGTGAGCATCGGGCGATTGCGCGTGGGTGACTTGGTTAAGGCCAACCAGGTCGTCGCCACCCTCGACTACACCGCGGAAGCAGAGGCATCATGATGAGCTTCAGCATGGGACCCGCCATCCTCTTTTGCCCTGCCGACCGGCCCGACCGCTACGCCAAGGCGCTTCAACGCGCCGACGCCGTGATCATCGATCTCGAAGACGCGGTGGCCGCGGGCGACAAGGAAACAGCGCGGCAGGCACTACTGGCGAACCCACTGGATCCACAACGCACCATCGTGCGGGTCAATCCGGCGGGCACCGAAGATTTCGCCGCGGATCTCGCAGCGGTCCGGCAGACCGCGTACCGCACCATCATGCTGGCCAAGACCGAGACCCTTGACGATTTGGCCGCGGTCAGCGATTTCAACGTTGTGGCGTTGTGCGAGACGGCGCTGGGTGTCATTAATGCCCCGCAGCTTGCCGCAGCACCCAACGTTGTGGCGCTGATGTGGGGCGCAGAGGACCTGGTCGCTTCTTTAGGCGGTTCCTCTTCGCGCCACGATTCGGGCGGTTACCGCGATGTAGCGCTGCACGCCCGCTCCCAGGTACTGCTGGCCGCCGGTGCCTTCGGGAAGCTCGCCATTGATTCGGTGTACATCAACATTGCCGACCACGAAGGGCTGCTGGCCGAATCCATCGACGCCCAGGCCTCCGGGTTCGGGGCCAAAGCGTCAATCCACCCGGGCCAGATGCCCGTGATCCGCCAGGCGTTCTTGCCCTCGGCCGAGCAGGTCGAGCGCGCCACACGTATTCTTGCCGCGGCGAAGGATGCAGCCGGAGTGTTCACGTTTGAGGGGCAGATGGTGGATGAGCCGCTGTTGCGCCATGCCCGGGCCACGTTGGCGCGGCATGCATCAACGACGACCCCATGACGGATGCCCCGTCGCAGCTTCCGCAGTCAGCGACGGGGCATCGATTCGTTAATTCTGGTGCGGGACGATGACCGCCCGGGCATTCAGCTTGCCAGCCACCATTTTCCTGTACGCCTCCAGCCCGTCCTCCAACGAGTAGGTCTCGATTTCCGGAGTGATCTGCCCCGCCCGATACATATCGACAACCTCGTGGAGCTCCTCAATGGTTCCCCAGTAGGTGTTGGTAATGACCGACTCATACGGAGTGGTGAAAAAACTCCACTCATGCACGCCACCGGCGATCCCGACAACAACGAGCTTGCCACCTTGCGCCATTGAAGCCGTGGCGGTCGCCAAGGTGGGCGTGACACCCACGAAATCGAACGCCGCGTCGACCCCGCGACCGCCGGTGATCTCTCGGATCTTCTGGACTTGTTCGGGTCCGGAAGGAACGGTCATTGCTCCGGCCTCCTCGGCCTTGGCCATGGCCTCGGGCTTCGTGTCCGTGGCGATGATGGTGGCACCGGTGAGCGCTTTGAGTATCTGCACGGCGATCTGGCCCAGTCCTCCCAGACCCACGACCAACGCAAATCTTCCGCCCGCGTTCAGGTGCGGCAGTGCCCCCTTGATCGCGTGGTAGGGGGTCAGAGCCGCGTCCGCGAGCGGTGCGGCGGCAACCGGATCGGCATCGCCCAGCGGGATCAGGTTGCGAGCAGGCACGGTGACATACTCGGCCATACCGCCATCACGTCCCAGCCCGATCCCGGCATATGGATTGGTCGCGGCGTTTTCACAGTACGTGTCTTGGCCGCGCGAACATGCCTTGCACCTGCCACAGCCCACGGGTCCATAAACCAAATAGGCGTCGCCAATGTTGATACCGCTGACACCCTCGCCGACTGACTCCACCCACCCGGAGTTTTCATGCCCGAGCGTGAATCCCGCTTTCATGTTGCCCGGAATCTCTGCCGTGAAATCCTGGAAAATGCTCACGTCCGAATGGCATGCCCCGGCACCTGCGACCTTGAGCAGGACTTCTCCGGGACCTGGCTCGGGCTTTTGGACTTCCTTGAGAGCCGGAAACTGCTTCCATTCCTCGAAAACTATCGCGCGCATGTTGTGCCTTCTTCCTGCTGGATGGGCAAACTCTTCACGGGACTCAGGCTATCGGCTGTCACTTAAGAATTCCACGGTCGTTCCCACCGGTTCGTCCGCCCGTCACTCAAGGGCCTTACGAACATCCTTCCGGCCGGGTCCGAGAAGCGCCGATTCGCCGCCGACAATCCGGTGCCCTACATTGGGGAGCAGACCGCCCGCAATCATGGAGAATCCAGCGACAATGAACCAAGCCTTCGACCTACAGCAACTCCTCACCGACCCCATCGTCGCGGCACTGGCCCGGGCCGAAGAAACCGCGTGGTTCGCCGCCAAGCCGACCGACACCGCGGCGGGTATCGACGCTTCGGGCATCAACCCCGGAATCATCGAGGACGCCCGGGCACGCTTTGGCCGTTTCGCCCCCTGGTTCGCGCAGCATTTTCCCGACACCCGAGCCACAAACGGCATCCTCGAATCCCCGCTGGTCAACATCCCCACGATGCAGGCGGAACTGGGACGTCGATTTGGCGCCGTCTTGCCCGGCAAGCTGTGGCTCAAGCGCGACGATTCCCTGCCGGTCAGTGGTTCCATCAAGGCGCGCGGGGGCATCCACGAGGTAATCGAGGTCGCCGAACGACTTGCCATCGCCGCCGGTCTGATGGCTCCGGGTGATGATGCCCGGGTACTGGATGCCCCCGAGGTGCGCCAGCTGCTATCGGCCCATGGCATCGCCGTGGGCTCCACCGGCAACCTCGGCCTGTCCATCGGGATCGTTGCCTCGGAACTCGGCTTTAACACCACCGTGCACATGTCCCTGGATGCTCGCACCTGGAAGAAGGAGCTACTGCGCGCCCGCGGAGTTAATGTCGTGGAGCACGAGGGGAACTTCTCCGACGCGGTGGCCGCCGGACGCCGCACCGCCGAGGCGGACCCGAGCGTTTGGTTTGTTGATGACGAGGCCTCGCTGAGCCTGTTCGCCGGCTATTCGGTCGCCGGCTCGCGCTTGGCCGAACAGTTGACCGCGTTGGACATCACCGTTAATGCGCACCACCCGCTGATCGTGCACCTACCCTGCGGTGTGGGTGGCGGACCCGGCGGCGTGACGTTCGGGCTCAAGGCCGCCTTTGGGGATGCCGTGCACTGTGTCTTTGCCGAGCCGGTTAACTCCCCCTGCATGTCGCTCGGCGTGCGCACCGGGTTGCACGATGGAATCTCCGTGGCAGACATCGGGCTGAGCGGGCTCACCGCCGCCGATGGTCTGGCGGTGGGCAGGCCCTCCCGGCTGGTCGGCGAGCACCTGCAGCAGCTGATCGACGGCTATGTAACCATCACCGATGAACGGATGAAGGCCTTGGTTGGTCTGCTGCACAATACCGAAAACATCGATGTGGAGCCCTCCGCCGCTGCAGGGTTCGCCGGACCGTGGCGCATCTTGGAGGATGCGGGGTACCGGGAAGCTTTCGGGCTCGATGACGCGGCTCTGGCCAACGCTACGCACATCATCTGGTCAACCGGCGGCTCGATGGTGCCGGCCGCAGAGATGGCTGACTATGTGGCCGAGGGCCAGACCATGGTCAGCGAGATTATCTGGCGCTAGGTATCGCTCCCACCGGTAGATTGGGCGGCATGGAGATTCTCTCAAGCAGGGTGTTATTGCGGCCCGTGAGACTGGCCGAAACCCAGGGCTTCTACCGCGACGTGCTGGGCCTGGCCGTCTCACGCGAATTCGGCTCCGGGGAGCACCGTGGTGTGGTGTTCTTCCTGGGCAACGGATTACTAGAGGTTTCTGGTACTCGAGAACCGGGTACCACCTCGACGCTGGTGCTGTGGATCCAGGTCCGTGACGTGCAGGCGGAGCTAAGCCGTCTGGCCGATCTTGGCGTGATGAACACCCGCGAGGCTCGCACCGAACCATGGGGCCTGATTGAAGGGTGGATCCACGATCCGGATGGGACGCGGATCGTTCTCGTCCAGATTCCCGAGAACCACCCGATCCGACGCGATCTGCGTGAGCTGTAAACAGCACAAAAGGCCGTGCCCACCCGTAGAGCGAATAAGGGTGGGCACGGCCGTCATGGGCCGGCAGGAAATGCTGCCGGAGTCAGTTGGCGAAGGTATCTGCCAACTTGCCCTCGTTGTTCCACAGGGCCAGCGAATCGCCGCCGTTGTTCAGCACTGCCACCGAACCACCCAGGTAGAACGCCTCGGCGCTCGGGGTTCCGGCACCCGAGTAGACCCGCAGTTCGGCACCGGGTGTCAGCTTAAAGCCATCACCAATGTGCATGACGTTGTTCGCCGCATCCCGCAGGACATAACCGCTGACGTCGATGGCGCGGTTGCCGGTGTTTTTCAGGATGACGTGCTCGCCGGTTTCCGGCTGAAGGTCGTTTCCGGGTACGTCGTTGACGGCGTTGGAGATGATCACACCATTGTTTGACGGGAACACTTTCTGCCCTTTCAAATGACGGTTGAGCTGCTGCGGGAAGTCTCCGGTGAGGCGTTCTGCACCCAGCTCTAGTGATGCGTCAGCCGCTTCGGTGGAGTTCACGGTGTAAACGCCCAGGCCGAGACCCGCGGCCTTGACCCGTGCGGCGCCCTCTGCGGTCAGCGTCCGGTAGCTCGTACCAAAGGAATCTGCGTAGCTGGCGTAGTCGGAAAGTACCTCGGCGCTGGGTACCGAACCGGTCAGTTGCTGCAGCGGAACCTCCGGGGCTAGCGCGGCGAAGCGCTTATTCGACTCTGCGTCAAAGCCCAAGACCTCAATCTTGCCGCCGCGCAACAGCTCGTTCCATTCCGTGTCCTGGACCAGTGCGTCCGAAACAACTTTTTCCACGCCCGGGGACTTGGCCGGGGATTTGATCTCAATAAAAACACCGGTATTCCCGGTTAGAGAATCGGCAACCGCGTCAAAGTGCGGGATCCGTTGTCCGGTGAAAGCCTCGGAGAAGTACGAACCGGCATCCAACTGCTGCAGTTCGTCCCAGCTGAACGAGGTAATGGGGTCATTCGCGCGTTCGGGGAAAATATCCTCGACGTTGGTGGTGCGAGCGGGAGTATCGTCGTGAAAAATAAATGGAACGCCGTCGCTGCTCAGCTGGACGTCGATCTCGACAAAGTCTGCGCCGGACTGGCTTCCCGCCATGACGGCGGACAGGGTGTTCTCCGGGGCAACGCCGGCGGCACCGCGGTGCCCGATCAAGATCGCTGTCTGCTCCTGATTGACGGCAACCGGCGCTGCCATGGCTGGCGTTGATAGGCCGGCGAGCAGGCACAGGCTCAAGGTTCCAAGCGTGATGGTTCGAAACTTCATGGGGGATCCCTCGCTGTGGTGGTCGGTACCCCTCCACGTTCCCTTCCGAGAGCAACCGGCCGACCACCCCGAGATGAACCGAACGTTAAGCTCTGGATTTCAACAGAGTCTTGTGCACGGTTGGTGGTCCGATTGCTGGAAATTTTCAACGCATTTAGCTGCTGTTCAGACTCGAGCATGGCCCCGCAGAGCACCAACGTTTCGTGAAGTAACCGATGACCACGGTGTTTCGAGCCGACGGGCCTAAAATCGGAATAGGTCGTCGGGAAGGACACGGAGCATGGTTGAACAGTTGGACACGGTAGTGGTTGGCGGCGGAGCCATGGGCTCGGCCACCGCGTGGGAACTGGCACAACGCGGCCGTGATGTGACCCTCCTAGAGCAGTTCGAACCCGGCCACACCCTGGGCGCATCGCATGGAACCACGCGAAATCTTAACCTCGGTTACCTGGATTCAACTTATGTCCGGATGCTCAGCGAATCCCTCACCTTGTGGGACAAGCTCAGCGCCCAAAGCGGTACCGAACAGATCGCCCGCACCGGCACCGTTAACCACGGCGATCCGGCTACCCAGACCCTGACCTTGAAGGCCCTGAACAACGCAGGAATTCGAGCCGAAGAAGTTTCTGCCGCCGAGGCCGCCGAACGTTGGAGCGGCCTACGCTTCACCGGTCCGGCGCTACATCTACCCGATGGCGGGCAGCTGAACCCCGATCTAGCCCTGCCCAGTTTCCAGCAGGTCGCCACCGCCCACGGCGCCCAGATTCGTCACGGAGTAACGGTTCGCGAGCTCACGGTCCTCGATGACAACAAGGTGCGCCTGGTCCTTGAATCGGTATCCGGGGAAGAAACGGTTGAGGCTCGTCGCGTGGTGATCACCGCCGGCGCGTGGACCGCTCACCTACTCGGTTCCTCGGTGGCACTTCCCACGCTAACCGTGACTCAGGAGCAGCCCCTGCACTTCGCCCAGCGTGATGCCGATGCGATCTGGCCCGGCTTTAACCACACGTTGGTGCCCGGATCCCCGGGTTTCGAAAACGCCTACTCCCCCGTCTACGGCATGCTCACCCCGGGTGAGGGCATCAAGGCTGGCTGGCACGGAACGGGCGTAGTGACACATCCGGATCACCGGACCTTTGCCGCCGAGCAACGCCAAGTTCAGGCGCTGCAGGACTACGCCCGCGTCTGGCTTCCCGGTGTTGATGCCGATTCGTTCACGGCCGTCAGCTGCACCTATACCAATACCGAGGATGAGGACTTCATCCTCGATCGGATCGGCCCACTGGTGATCGGTGCCGGGTTCTCCGGCCACGGCTTTAAATTCACGCCGGTCATCGGACACATCTTGGCAGATCTCGCCGACGGAAGTGGCAAGGCACCTACCAAATTCTCCGCACACCGCAAGATCGCCAGCTCGACCTTTAGCCAGCGACGCCAGGTGGTAGAAAAGCTGACGTTTTAGCGGCTTGCGGCCAACGCGTCCTGCACCTGCGCGGCGGCCTTTTGCAATGCTGGCAAAATATCGCGCGCCGCATCCTGAGCGCTCAGAGGTGACGCTGGTCCCACACTCATGGACACGTTCATGGCGGCGACCACCGAACCATCGGAGGCAAACACCGGCACGGCAACCGAGCGCAGCCCGATCTCGAGTTCCTGGTCAACGATTGCGTAACCCTGGGCACGTACACGCTCCAATTCCGCCCGCAGCTCCGCAACGGTCCCGATGCCGTGACCGGTCGGGGCACTAATACCCGCGGCCAGCAGCTGCTCCAGAACACCGGGCGCCTGATAGGCCAAGAGCACCCTGCCCATCGAGGTATTGGCCGCCGGGAAACGGGTGCCCACGGAAATGCCCACGCGCATGATCGAGCGGGTGTGCACGCGGGCGATGTAGAGAATGTCGCTGCCCTCAAGCACCGAGGCGGAGGCCGATTCGTGCACCTGCGAGGACAGCTCCTCCAGGACCGGTTCCATGAGCTGGGGCAGCGTGGCGCTGGAGAGATAGGAGTAGCCCAGCTGCAGGACCTTGGAGGTGAGTTCGAAGAATTTCCCGTCCCCGCGCACGTAACCCAGTTCCTGCAGGGTCAGCAGGAAGCGCCGCGCGGTGGCGCGGGACAGGTCGGTGCGCTTGGCCACCTCGCTGAGCGTCATCGAGGGGTGCTCGGCGTCAAAGGCGCAGATGACGTCCAGTCCGCGGGCCAGTGACTGGACCGAGGTGGATCCACCCGCCGCCGGGGTGCTGGTTTCCTGATTCATCGTGCCCGACTCCTACCGAGATCTATTTCCAAAAAATGAAATGGCCCGCGCCGTTGTGTGCGCGAGCCACGGGGTGCGCTCCGGGATTCACAAACCGCGGACCGCACCCCACCAATCTACTGCCTAGGCCGCCTTGACCAGATCAATCGGCAGGCGCTGCGCCAACTCCTCGAAGCTGATGCCGTGAGTCGAGCGCACGGTCACGGTGCCGCCGGACAGATCGAAGATCGCCGATTCGGTGTAGATCCGCGAGACGCAGCCCAGCCCGGTGACCGGGTAGGACAGCGCCTCAACCAGCTTTGACTCACCGGTCTTGGTGAACAGGCCCATCATGACCCAGGTGGCCTTGGCGCCGATGGCCAGATCCATGGCCCCACCCACGGCCGGAATGGCGCCCGGAGCGCCGGTGTGCCAGTTGGCCAGATCCCCGGCCTCGGAGACCTGGAAGGCTCCGAGTACACAGACATCCAGGTGTCCACCGCGCATCATCGCGAACGAGTCGGCGTGGTGGAAGTAGCTGGCTCCGGGGAGCTCGGTGACCGGGATCTTCCCGGCGTTGATGAGGTCCTCATCAATATCATCCCCCGTGGCGACCGGGCCCATGCCCAGCATGCCGTTCTCGGTATGCAGGGTGACCCCCTGCTCCGAGGTGAGGAAATTGGACACGTTGGTCGGCTGTCCGATGCCCAGGTTCACGAAGGCGCCGGCCGGGATATCGGCGGCGACGATCTTGGCCATTTCGTCGCGGGTCAGTGCCGCGTCGGTAGTGGTGAAGGTGCTCATTAGTTTTTTCCTCCGAGTGCCACAAGGGTGTCGACGTAGATTCCGGGGGTCACCACGACCTCCGGATCAAGCTGTCCGGTTTCCACAATGTCATCTACCTGCACGATGGCCGACTTGGCCGCGGCGGCCATGATCGGACCGAAGTTCCGGGCGGTCTTGCGGTAAATCAGGTTGCCGTGCGTATCCGCGCGCAGCGCCTTGACCAAGGCGAAGTCGGCACTGATCGGGCTTTCGAGCACATAGCCCTTGCCATCGATGACGCGGGTTTCCTTGCCCTCGGCCAGCAGTGTGCCGTAGCCGGTGGGGGTGAAGAAGCCACCAATGCCGGCGCCCGCGGCGCGAATGCGCTCGGCCAGGTTGCCCTGTGGGACAAGCTCCAGCTCGATTTCTCCGGCGCGGTAGGCCTCATCAAAGTGCCAGGAGTCGGACTGACGCGGGAAGGAACAGATGATCTTCTTGACTCGACGTTCCTTGATCAACAGGGCCAGTCCGGCATCTGCCTGACCGGCGTTGTTGTTGATGACCGTGAGGTCCTTGGCGCCGCAGTCCATGAGCGCATCAATGAGCTCCATGGGCTGGCCGGCGTTGCCGAAGCCGCCAATCAGGATGGTGGCTGAATCGTGGATGTTGGCCACGGCCTCTGCGGCCGTGGTGGCGATGCGTGGTGCCATCGGTGGTTCTCTCCTAAATCTAAGGGGTCAGGGCGATAGGGGTTCACATCCCCTATAGGGCATTAGGCTGCGTTGGGGTTTTCCAGCACGACGGCCAGGCCCTGTCCGACACCAATGCAGATCGCGGCAACGCCCCAGCGCTGGTTTGATTCTTGCAGGCGGCGAGCCAGGGTGCCCAGGATGCGCAGGCCGGAGGCGCCCAGCGGGTGACCGATGGACAGTGCACCGCCCCAGGCGTTGACGATGTTCTCGTCGATGTCCCAGGCGCGCACGCAGGCCAGCGACTGTGCAGCGAACGCCTCGTTGAGTTCTACCGCTGCGACATCCGACCAGGAAATCCCGGCCTTGGCCAGTGCCTTGTTGGCCGCTTCCACCGGAGCGAAGCCGAAGAACTGCGGGTCAAGAGCGGAGGACGCACGTCCTGCGATGCGGGCCAGCGGCGCCGCTCCCAGCAGCTCGCCGCCGCGCTCGGAGCCAATGAAGGCGGCAGATGCGCCGTCGGACATCGGCGAGGCGTTACCCGCGGTGACGGTTCCGGTGGCCGCATCGCGGAAAACGGTGCGCAGCGCGCCCAGAGTTTCTGCGGTGGAGTCGGCACGGACAGTCTCGTCCATGGTGACCTCGGTGCCGCGCTTGTTGGCCGGCGGAACGGAGACAACCAGGTTGCCGTACTTGCCAGCGGCCCAGGCGGCTGCGGCTTGCTGGTGTGAGCGTGCTGCGAATTCATCCTGGTCTTCGCGGGTGACCTCGTACTTTTCGCGCAGCTGCTCGGTGGCTTCACCGAGGGACACGGTCCATTCCTTGTTCATGGCCGGGTTCACCAGACGCCAGCCCAGGGTGGTGTTGGCCAGTTCCAGGTTGGCCATCGGGAAGGGGCGCTCGGTCTTGGGCAGCACCCACGGGGCGCGGCTCATGGATTCGACGCCGCCAACCAGGACCAGATCCGCATCATCGGTGTTGATCTGACGCGAAGCAGCGATCGCAGCATCCAGCGAGGAGCCACAGAGGCGGTTCATGGTGGTGCCGGGCAGCGAGGTGGGCAGGCCTGCCAGCAGGGTGGCCATGCGGGCGACGTTGCGGTTCTCTTCACCGGCACCGTTGGCGTTGCCGAAGATTGATTCGTCGATGGTGTTCACATCGAGCTGCGGGGCGCGGGCCACCAATTCGCGGACCACATGGGCCGCCAAATCATCGGGGCGGTGGGAGGAAAGGGACCCTCCGATTTTGCCGAAGGGAGTACGAATCGCGTCGTAGAGATACGCCTGCTTCATGATGGGAGGCCCTGACTTTCTGTTCAATATGTTCGCATCGCGAACGCTTGTTCACTAAATGAACTTTATCATCAAGGCCACAACCCATCAAGAGCAATAACGAGGGATTTATGGTGCACACTTGGGGGCCGCGGCATTAACGCTCAACCGCCCACCACCCTGCTCACCGCGCTGGGTGGAGTCTCAATATGCCCCTGGCGGTCGATCCGACGAGCCTCGCAGCCCGCTCCACAGCGCACATAAAGCACCATGCCATCGGAGGTATTGTGGGCCGACTCGAGCATCCACGCGTGCTCGTGAGCAATCGTCTGCTGCGGGTGAGAAAAGGTCTGCGTGGCGTCTGTGTGCATCATGGAAACTACTATGCTGTAATGGCCTTATGCATCTCAACCCTTACGGAGAATATGCGGTCCTGCTGGCCGCCTCGCTGGCCAATGATCCGCCCACCGACAGAGACGGCATCATTGCCAGAACCCGCGAATTCGGTATGACCATGGAATTCACGCACGCCCCGAACGACCACCGACTGACCCTCGAGGTAGTGACGGACTGGTTGCGCGTGGTGGACGCGGCAGATCCCCAAGAACGGGCCAATCTGCTTAATGAGCAGATGGCCGCCGCGGCCGCCTACCCGCGGCTGGTTGACCACAACAACGAGGGCTGGCATCTGCATTACCGCGATGCCAACCAAACCCTGCCCTATGTTTTGCGCGCGATTTTCGGCGTCGGAACGGCACTGCACCTTTCCACTCGCGGCATGCACCGCATGGGCCGCTGCGCCGCTGGACAGGCCCCGGGCGATCCCTGCACCAAGGTGGTCATCGATGTCACTCGCAACGGCCGCCAGCAATATTGCTCGGTGCGCTGTGCGAACCGGGCAGCGGTTCGCCGGCACCGCGCCCGCACCGGAATATCCCCCGGATCAACCGCTCGCGGCTGATCCGGGGGTAACGCCCGGCGCTAGCGGCTACCCTTGCCACCCTCAGGCCCGGGGTCCTCGGGCACCAACGGGAGCGTGCCGGTGGCCGGGGGTGGCGGAGTGATCGTGGAGGCCAAGTCGTGCTCGGATGAGTACTGCAGGAACGACAGGTGTGCCTCAAAGCGATCCAGAACGTCGTTGATGACCTGCTGCTGGCTCAGTCCCATGAGGTCATAACCCTCCGTGCCGGTGAGCGTAAACACCTCGAGACGGAAGTACACGTCGATTTCGCGCGACATACTGCGGGCACCGAACATCGGCACCGGAGCTTCGACCGCGGCCACCTGGTAATGGAAATTGCGTTGGCCCTCCATGGTGACAACCAGGGTGTGCTCATCAATGCCGGTCTCGGCATTGGGTGCGCTGGTGAGCATCGAGTCATAGCCCAGCATGGTGAATTCCCGCGTCACCTCGGCGAGGGCCGGGTGCACCACCTTGTCCACAAATTGGGCCACCGATTTGTTCGACGGGTAGGCCCGCAGGTGTGCCAACCGCTGGCGCCAGGTCTTCTCCGGGGCGGCTCCGCCGTGCGCGGCCACCGACCGGCGGCGCAGCACCTGCCCCTCGCGCTCGGCCCGTTCCATCCGCAGCACCTTCGCGAAGGACGCCATCACGAGGTAGGCGATCACCGTGACCGGCAGGGCGAAGATCAGCGTTGCGTACTCCATTGTTGTCACACCTCCGGCCACCAGCATGGCCACCGTGACCACGGCGGTAACCAGCGCCCAGAAGATGCGCAGCCACTTGGCGCCGTCCACCGACGGATCCGGGATTGAGGAGGAGAAGTTGGACATCACCATCGCACCGGAGTTGGCACTGGTCAGGTAGAACAGCAGTCCGGACAGGGTGGCCAGACCGATCAGGAACGGTGCGCCGGGGAACATCTCCAGTAGCGCATACCAGCCGTGCTCGGGAGAATCGATGGCCTCTTGGGCAAAGCCCGAGTTGCCATCCAGCACCTCGCGCATGGCACTGTTGCCAAAGATCGAGACGATGAAGAAGTCGCAGAGCACCGGTGCGGTGATGGCCGCGATAACAAATTCGCGCAGCGTCCGCCCACGTGAGATTCGCGCCAAGAAGAGCCCAACAAAGGGGCCCCAGGCCATCCAGAAGGCCCAGAAGAAGAGGGTCCAACTGCCCATCCACGCGGCACCGTCGGCTTCATAGGCGAAGGTCGCCAGCGTGCGCTCGGGCAGCGTGAAGATGAAGCGGCCAATATTTTCGATCATCGCATTAAGCAGGAAGGCGGTATCGCCGGCGAAGAGGATGTAGACCATCATGGCTCCGGCGCACCACAAGTTGAGCTCGGAAATCAGCCTGATGCCCTTATCGATTCCCGAGACGCAGGCGGCAACGGTCATGATCACGGCGACCAGCACCAGCGCTATTTGCAGCGCCAGGCCTTCCTCGAAGCCGAAGAGCCAGGAGAAACCGACGTTGAGCAGCACCACGCCGATACCCATCGAGGTTGCCACCCCGAAGACGGTTCCCACGAGGGCAAAGATGTCAATGACATCCCCCGTCGCCCCACGCACCCGCTTGCCCAGCAAGGGATAGAGGACGGCTCGGATCGACAGCGGCATGCCCCAGCGGTAGGCGAAGTAGCCCATCGCCATGCCCAGCAGCGCGTAAAGGGACCAGCCGGCGATGCCGTAGTGGAACATCGTCCAGACCACGGCGTCTTGGGCGGCCGCGGCAGATTCGGGTGTCGCCGCTGGCGGGGTGATGTATTGGGTGATCGGTCCGGTCACCGAGTAGAAGAGCATATCGATCCCCACACCCGCGGCAAAAAGCATCGCGACCCAGGTGAAGAGGTTGTACTGCGGGCGGGAATGATCCGGCCCCAGTCGCACTCCGCCTTCCTTGGAGAAGGCCACCCAGAGGACAAAGAGGATGACGATGGTGATGGTCAAGACGTAGTACCAGCCGAGGTTGATCGCGATCCAGGTGACCACCGAGTGCATGGTGTTTTCTGCCTGCGTCGGCGCGAGCATGGCCCAGATGGAGAAGGCCAGCACGATGGCCGCGGAAATAATGAAGACGCGCCATCTGACCCGGGGGCCACTGTCCTCGGCCAGTTCGGCCGGGGCCTTGCTCAGCTCACTGCTGGAGATCGGAGCCCGATTCTCCTCGGAGCTCTTGGGCTTGGGGGGTTCGATCGCCCCGCTGCGCCCGCGTTTCACCATCGCCAAAAGATCTTCGTGTTTCGCTTTTTGTGCGTCGTCACCGTCGGTCACGTCATTCTCCTTCGCTCGGCACATTCGCATCACGGCCGCCCTCATCGGAGACCGCTAGCGCCCCGGCTGGCCCGCACATCGAGGTTCGAATGTGGGGTACGCCTGTTGCGTTTGCCTCCTCATCGTAGGCCCGGAGCCACGAAATCCGACAACTTTTGTGGTCACCGGGACCGCACCCGGTGCCCGCGCGGCAGCGGCGGATATCCGGCAACCAGTCGACTCAACTAAGATGAATTTCATGGCAAATTCTCCGAGCGGGGACTCGATGCTCGACCGCCTGGTGCGGATCTTAGACGCCTTTGACGCGCAAAATCCCACACTGACGGTCACTGCCTTGGCCCGCCGAGCCGATGTTCCGCGCGCGACCACGTACCGACTGCTGGAGAATCTGGTGTCCCACGGACTGTTGGCGCGCGATGCCGACGGGCAGGTGCGCCTCGGCTTGCGGTTGTGGGAATTGGCCAACCGCAGCGCCTCCACCCTCAACCTGCGACAGGCGGCACTTCCCTTCATGGAGGACATCAACCAGCTGCTGGGGCAAAACACCCAACTCGCGGTGCTGCACGAGGACGATGTGCTTGTCATCGAGCGCCTCTCCCGCCCCGGCTCCGTCATCAACCAGGCCAATGTTGCCGGGCGTATGCCGGTGCACCTGACCTCCATGGGCATGGCACTGCTGGCCTACTCCCCCACCAACGTGTTGGAGGGGTACATAGAACGCCATGGGGACACCATGCTGGCCCAACACCCGAAACTGCGCCATGAACTGGCCCAGATTCGTCGCAACGGATACGCAACCTTCGACGGATTCATCGACACCAGCACCACCGGAGCCGCCGTTCCGATCCTCGATGACCGTGGTTACGCATCGGCTGTTTTGTCCGTGGTGGTCCCCCTCGGATCCGACCTTTTGCCGGCGGCCGTCATGGCCTTGCGGACCGCGGCGCGCGGCATCGCTCGGGCGTTGGGCCCGGCCGCGGAAAACTGACCCTTGGGCCAATTCCCGTCGCCGAAGCGACGCGGGATCCTGACATATTCGACCAGCGCCTATTGTCCATGTGTCTCGGATATGCCTCCTACCGACCGTGACTGCCGGTGGTTTCGTGTGCGTGCATATCGGCTGAAACACCCGGAATGATGCCCTTTGGTGAGCGCATGAATCCAACAGCGATTGCCGCCACCAGCACCACAACACCCACGCCAAGATACAACTGTCCGGGCGTCCACGAGGCATCCAGCAGGGAGCCGGCCGCCAGCGGGGCGAGGATGGCACCGAAGCGCCCGATGCCGATGGCCCAACCAACTCCGGTGCCGCGGGTTTGCGGGGCATAAGAAGCAGGGGCCAACGTGTACAGACCGGCGATACAACCGTTGATGAGCATGCCCACCACAATGCCCATAACAAACGCGAGGGCCAGGATGCCCACGGCCGAAATAAACACCACCATGGTGATCGAGGAGAGCACCGTGAAGACGAGCAGCACCTTGCGCGCCTGCCACTTGGTGGTCAGCACCCCAAAGAGCAAGGATCCGAAGGTGCCACCCAGGGTGAGCATGAGACCACCGATCACACCCTGGCTTTCGCTCATGCCCGCGGTGACCAAAAGCTTCGGAGTCCAGCTGTTGACGAAGTAGAAGCCGAACATCGTGGCGAAAAATGCCACCCAAATCAGCGTGGTGGCGCGGCGATTGGACGGGGCGAACAGGGCAGTGAGCTGTTGTCCCTTGACGCCGCGCACCGGGGTGCGGCCATCCACCTCGGGCAGTAGAACTGTGTCAGCACTCAGACGAAGCTTGAGCACCAGGGCAGCAAGTCGTTTCTCGGCGCGCGGGGCCGCTTGGTCACCAGGAAGTCAACGGATTCGGGCACCACCGCCAGCAACAGCAGGAAGGCGAGCGTGGTGGCGATGCCGCCAAAGACGAAGACCGCACGCCAGCCATAGCTGGCCTGCAACGACACCGCGGCCAAACCTCCCAGCGTGGCACCGACGCCGTAACCTGCGGTGTAGATGCTCACCGCCATGCCGCGCCAGCGCTTGTTGGAGTATTCGCTGGTGATCACGTTGGTGCAGGCCAAGATGCCGCCGACGCCCAGTCCGGTGACCACGCGCCACAACCCCAGTTCGGTGATCGAGTGCGCGGTGGAGGACAGGAACATGCCCGCAGCCGCCAGCCCCGTGGTGAACAGCAGCATCGGGCGGCGCCCGAAGACATCGGCAAAGGGGGCCAGGAACAGGGAACCGGCCGCCATGCCCAGCAGTCCGGCACTGAGCAGAACACCGAGCTGGGAGCCGCTGAGCCCAAATTCGGTGGAAACCCGGTTGGCAGTGAAGGCCATGGCCAGCACGTCGAACCCGTCCAGGGCGTTGAGGAAGGTGCAGACGCCAACAACCACCCACTGGAACGGTGACATGGGCGAGGCGTCGATGCGGTCTCTGATGTTCATGGTGTTTTTCTTCCGGATTTTTGGGCGCGACAAATCACCCTTGGAGGCTTCGGCGTGATGCCCGCGGGGGTGAGGTGTCGCTTGGGGTGGTCTCTAGTTCGGTTCGATGGTGATGATCGCCGGTCCCGTGTGCGCAGCATCGGCCTTGGCCCCGGTGGCGGAGGTGACCGCGCGCGAGACGCAGCAGTTCATCTTGGTCGAGAGCCGCTGCTGGCGTTCGGAATAGAACACGTCGCGGTGGTCAATGGTTCCGGCCAGCTGAATGACCCGGACCTCGCAGAGTCCGCATTCGCCCTTGCGGCAGTGGAACATCATTTCCGCCCCGGCGTCTTCGAGGGCCTCAAGCATGGAGCGGCCCTGCGGGACGGTGACCTCCAAGCTCAGCTTTGGGACGCGCACGATGAATTCTTCGGGGTCATACCAGCCGCTATTGCCAAAGGTTTCGTAGCGCAGGTTCGGCAGATCCAGCTCGCGCTCGACCCAACCGCGGCGCACCGCGTCCATCAGCCGGATGGGCCCGCACATGTACAGCTCGGTGCCGGTATCCGCGCGGCCCACCAGTTCGGGGACCTTCAGGGAGGACCCCTCGTTATCGATGTGAACCTCAAGCCGGTCCCCGTGTAGTTCTTCCAGCTCTCCCAGGTAGGCCATGGCCTCGCGGCTGCGCCCCACGTAGACCAGCGTGTAGTCGGCCTTCAGTCGCTTGAGTACGGCAGCCATGTTCGCGATGGCGGTAATGCCGATGCCGCCGGCCAGCAGGATGTAGCGCTGCGCGCCGATGCGCAGCGGGAAGTTCTGCAGCGGCTGGGTGATTTCCAGTCGTGTTCCGGGGATGAGAGAGTGCATGAAGATCGACCCGCCGCGCGAGAGCGGCGCCTTCATCACGCTGATCACCAGCCGGGTTCCGTCAGCGGCGGCCTCAACCACCGAGTACGAGCGCTTGACCGATTCCCCGTTAATCTGGACCATCAGGTCAATGTGGGAACCAGGTTCCGCCTTGATCGGCAGGGAAGGCTCCAGGACGATGCGGGCGATGGCCTCGGCCACCGGAATAACCTCGATGACGATGGCCGACTGCCAGGTTTCAATATTTGTTGCTGCCATGGGGATTCTGTCCGTTTTCCTTGATTGTCCGGGGCACTAACCGCGCTTAGGCGGAAGGAGTCAGACGGCCCTCGGCCGCCAGCATGGATTCTAGGATGCGGCGTACCCACAGGCCTCCGGCATCGATGTTCAAGTTGTAGAACTCGTAGTCGGGATTGGCATCGATGGCTGCTTGTTGGGCCATGAGCATTTCCTCGTCTTCACCGAAGACGCCATGCACGCCGTCGCGCAGTTGTGTGGTGATCAGCTGGCTGTCCAGGGCGTAGTTGCGCATGAAGGCCCAGAAGTAATGGGAGGACCGATCGGTTTCCGGGGTGATGGTGTTCATGACGAAGCCGTTAACGCCCTGGCTGCGGTCGCCCTCCGGCGCACCGGTTCCCGCCTTGGCCACGCCCACATCGATATTGATGGTGGAGGGGGCCTCAAAGTTGATGATCTGCCAGCGGTCGACCTTGCCCTCGAAGCCTGGGAATTTGTCGCGCATGTTCTTGAGCCAGAACGGCGGGGCGTCGATGTTGTGCATCCAGCGGGTGACCGTCACTTTGTTGCCCTCCCGAACGGTGACAAAGTCGGACTCGCTGAGCTCTTCCTGGCCGATGGTGGAGGAATGGACAAATTCCTCGTGGGTCAGGTCCATGAGGTTATCCAGCACCAGCTGGAAATTGCAGGCGGCGTGAATGGTCAACCCATCCCCTGCCCATTCGTCGCTGGACATCTGACTCATGTCCGGGATCAGGTCCGGGTCCGCCAGCGTGGCGTCGCCCATCCAGATCCACACGTAGCGGTAGCGCTCCACGATGGGGAACGAAGGAACCGTGGCGGACGGGTTGATGGTTTCCTGGGCCGGCATGGAGACGCAGCGGCCTGCCGAGTTGTAGATGATGCCGTGGTAGGGGCACTGGATGGTGTCCTTTTCCATGGTCTTTCCCATGGACAGCGGCGCCAAACGGTGCCAGCAAGCGTCGGCCAGCGCCACGGCATTTCCGTCTTCGGTGCGATAAAGAGCCACCGGTCGATTGGCAATGCGGCGAGACATCGGTTTGCGCGTCACCTCATGGTCCCAGGCCGCCACGTACCAAGCGTTCAGCGGGTGGGGCAGGACCTTGTTGGTGGTGGAGCTGGTCGCAGAGACGACGGTCATGGGATTTTCCTTTCGATACGGTAGCTAACTACCTATCGACATAGTTAGTTGCGTTCGTTACAGACTAACTACCGATATAGTGATTTGCAACACCTAAGTATCGGAAAGTTGCCATGAGTCTTCCCAACGCATTACTGGCCCTGCTCGTTGTCGAGCCCATGACCGGATACGACCTGCACAAGAAATTCGAGTCCTCAGTTGGGCATGTCTGGCATGCCCCCGATTCGCAGATCTATCCGGCCCTCAAGCGCATGGAGGCCAACGGGTTACTTGAGGGCGAGGACATCCCCTGGGGACCGCGCGGCACCAAGCGCCAATATCACGTCACCGCTGCCGGCCGGGAGGCGTTCACGTCCTGGATGAACACCCCACTGGAATATGCACGCACCCGCGACCCGGCACACCTGAAGGCGGCCTACCTAGAATGGGCCGAACCCGAAGCCGCCCGCGAACAGCTGCGAGCACACATCGACCACCACGCCGGACTGCTCGAACAATGGCGGGAGACAGTGAAGGAAATCGAGGACGGCACCAGCACCATGCTCAATCGCCGGCTGGCCCACACTTCGGCAGCGGACCAAGAAAAAACCCGCGCGTACAAGCTCTTCACCTATGAGGGCCTTATGTCCCAGGCCGAAGCCGAAATCGCTTGGGCCAAGCGCGGACTCACCCTGATTGACCGACTCAACGACTGAGACGCTGAAGCTCTCTTTGGGCTGAACCGTAAAACAAGAGAGGACCCTTTCGCGTCGCCACCGGGTGGGGGCTACACGAAAGGGTCCTCGCAGGTTGCGAATTTTCTATTTCGCTACCATCGTGATGGCTTCTTCAGGGCGGTGCCCCTGCTTCGCCTTCTGAATCTCCGCATACACATGGTGCCGCAACTCGGTAAAGCGCGGCAACGACCGCGTCTCCAACTGATCACGCTCGGCGGGCAAGTCGATGAGGATGTCTTCCTGCACAATCGTCGGCGAGGAGGACAGGATGATCACTCGCTCCCCCAGGTAGATCGACTCGTCGATGTCGTGGGTGACAAACAGGACCGTCACGCCCAGCTTCTTCCACACACTGCGAATCAGATCCTCCAAATCCGCACGAGTCTGCGCATCAACCGCGGCGAAGGGCTCATCCATCAACAGCACCTCGGGCTGGTACGCCACCGCACGGGCAATCGCCACCCGCTGCTGCATACCACCGGAGAGCTGCCATGGGTAAGACTTGGGAACATGGGCCAGGCCCACCGCTTCCAATGCCTCGGCCACCAAACGTTTGCGCTCCTCCTTGGGAACCCCCGCATTCTTCAACGGCAACTCCACATTCTCCGCCACCCGCAGCCACGGGAAGAGCGAACGCCCGTATTCCTGGAACACCACCGCCATCTTCTTCGGAGGACCAGTGATGGCCTGCCCGTCAAGCCGCACCTCTCCGGAGGTGGAATTTAGCAGCCCGGCAATGCACTTGAGCAGCGTCGTCTTGCCCGAACCCGAAGGCCCGACCAAACACACCAACTCGCCACGGCCCAGATCGAAGGTCAGGTTCCGCACCGCCTCAATGTCACCGGCATCCGTGTGATAAACCTTCTTCAAGTTCCGTACCGAAAGCAAGGCCTCACCCTCGGGCAAGGTACGCCCACCAGCGTGGGACGTGGGGTTGTTAGACAGCATTTTCAACCTCTTTCAGGCCGTGGTACCAACGCAACACGCGCCGCTCAACCGCTTGGAAAATAAAGGACAAGGCCACACCGATCAAACCGAGGACCACGATGCCGGACCACATTTCGGGGACCGCGAAGGAACGCTGGAACTGCACAATCGTGAAGCCCAGTCCGGAGGACGAGGCAAACATTTCGGAGATGACCATCAAGATCAACCCGATCGACAACGCCTGGCGCACCCCGGCCATAATCGTCGGGGTCGCCGAGGGCAGGATCTGATAGCGGATCCGAGCAAACCCAGAGATCCCGTAAGAACGAGAGGTCTCATTCTGCACCGGGTCAATGGAACGCACACCCTCGATGGTGTTCAACAGCACCGGCCAGATGCAGCCGGAGATGATGACCGCGATCTTCATCCCATCATTGATGCCCACCAAAAGCATCAACACCGGAACCAACACCGGAGGCGGCAACGCCCGGAAGAACTCGAACACCGGCTCGGTCACCGCACGCATGGTGCGGTTCAAACCCACCGCCAACCCTAAGACAATGCCCAGTACAATCGCGGCGAGTACACCAATAACCAGCCGCATGATGCTGGGCAACACATCGGTGATCAGCCGTTCACCGATCCACGTCTCCACAAACGTCGTCAACAGCTTGGCCGGCGTGGGAGCAAAGAAGTTCGGGGCACCGGAGGTGGCCAGCCACCACCAGAGCAACAAAATAATCGGCAAGCCCAGAAGGAAACCAACAGATTTCAGGGTTTTCATACCGTCGCCTCCCCGCGAACCGACGGATGCCAGGACAGCACCCGCTTCTCAACAATGCGCGTCACGGCATTGATACCAACACCCAAGAAGCCGGTCGCAAGAATCAACGCATACATCCCAGAAATCGCGCCACCGGACTGTGCCAAGGCGATCTCCTTACCTAATCCCGGAGAACCAATCAGCAGTTCCGCGGTGATCGCCAGGATCAGCGCCACCGAGGCGGCCAAACGAATACCGGTCATCAGGTACGGCAACATCGTCGGGAACACAACATCTCGCACCCGCTGCACATAGGAGAACCCATAGGAGCGTGCCGTCTGCATGGCCACGTTATCCACGTCCGCCACTCCGTAGAGCACCTGAATGAGGACCTGCCAGAAGCAGGCGTACACGATCAGCAGCAGCGAAGACTCGAGCTTGATGCCAAAGAGCAGCACCGCCAGCGGGATCAACGCGACCGAGGGAATTGGACGCAAGAACTCGATGCTCGAGTTCGTCAAACGGCGCAAGAAGGGCGACATCCCAATGACCAGACCCAGCACCAACGCAGCAACCACGGCAATGACCAATCCAATGAGCCACGCCAGCATGGTGTCCCAGACCGCGACCCAAAACGCGGTGAGGCCCAAGTCGGCAATCAACGCTGCGATGACTTCGGAGGCCGGTGGCAGGTACTTCGCCTGCACCAGACCAACGACCGGCATGAGCTCCCACAGTCCCAGGAACACCACGATGCCAATCAAACCCAACACCCATTTCGGCCATCCCTTGGACGCCGGCCGGCTCGCCTTGGCCTTCACCGAGGCGCGCGTGACTCCTCCAGTAACTTGAGTGGTCATGGCAGTAGGGCTTCGAGGTCAACGGGTTTGGTGATCGCACCGAATTCTTGGGCCGCGTCACCGAGCTTCTGAGCCGCCTCCGTGTTGATGTCCACGCGGTAGCGCGGCAGCACGAGCTTTTCTCGGGTTTCCGCTTCGATCTTGGTATAGGTGCCCACGATGTCGCGGACCTCCTGCGGGTTCTCGTTAGCGTATTCGAGCGACTTGTTCATGGCACGCTGGAATTTGGCTGTCAGCTCGGGCTCGGCGGCGACCTTGGCCGAAGTGGTGAAGTAGCCGGCAATATCAAGCTCCGGATCGAAGTCGGAGAAGTTGTTGCTGACGGCGCGAGCACCGTCGCCCTTGGCCTGAACCAGGAAGGGGTCAAGGATCCAGGCAGCATCCACGATGCCCTTTTCCAAGGCCGCCGGTGCCTCCGGGAATGGCACCTCAACAAAGTTGATGGTGCTCGGATCCCCGCCATCGTCCTTGACGACCTGAGAAACGGTGATGTCACCGATGTTGGAGAGGTTGTTGACCGAGACCTTCTTGCCAGCCAGGTCCTTCGGGGACTTGATGGGTGAGTCCTTGGAGACCACTACGGCACCGAAGTCCCCGTCCTTGTTCCCCGAGGTGGTGACGCCATTGGCGACAACTTTCATGCTCAGGCCCTTGTCGTTGGCGACCATGAGTGAGACGTAGTTGGAGAAGGCGAAATCGTAGCTGCCGGACTGAATTCCCGGGACGATGGCCGAGCCGCCGGTGGCGGTCTGGATGTCGAGGTCCAGCCCCTCGTCCTTGAAGAAGCCCTTGGAATCACCCAGGAAGATCGGGGCGGTGTCCACGATCGGGATGACGCCCACGGTGATCTTTTCCAGGCCCGCGGCGCCTGATGCCCCCGCGGAATCAGCGGCCCCACCGCTGGGCGAGCCGGAGCCGCAGGCGCTCAACGCGAAAATTCCCAATGCTGCCACTGCGAGTGTGAGTTTATTCTTCATGAGGTTTCGGTGTCCTTACGGGATGTGTGCCGACGGTGTGGATCCGCCGAAGGTCTTGCGCAGATCGGTCTTGCGGATCTTGCCGCTAGCGGTGCGGGGGAAGTCGTCGGTGAGCACCACGGTGCGGGGGATCTTGTATCTGGCCAGGCGTCCGTCAAGGTGTTCCTTGATGTCCTTTTCGGTGATCTCAGTGCCCGCTGTGGGGACCACGATGGCCCGCGGCACCTCGCCCCATTTCTCGTCCGGGACACCGATCACTGCCACCGATGCCACCCCGTCGAGTTCCATGATGGCCTGCTCCACCTCGGCTGGATAGATATTCTCCCCGCCCGAGATGATCATGTCCTTGAGCCTGTCGGAAATGAAGAGGAACCCTTCGGCATCAAGGTGCCCCATGTCCCCGGAGCGGAACCAGTTCCCGTTGATGAAGGCCGCCTCGCTCGCCTCCGGCAGCTTCCAATATTCCTTGATGACGTTGGGGCCCGAGATCAGGATCTCGCCGGTTTCGCCGACCGGCTGTTCGTCCCCCGAGGGATCTACGATCATCACGTCGGTGAAGAAGTGTGCCAATCCGGCCGAGCCTGCCTTGGATCTGGAACGTTCGGCCTGCAGCGAGGTGGCCCCCGGCGCGGTTTCGGTCAGTCCGTAGCCACCCGAGAACCCCAGCCCGCGCTGTTCATAGGCCTCGAGCACGCGCATCGGGACAGCGGATCCGCCACAGGTCAGCATGCGCAGCGAGGAAATGTCGGTGGTGGCCCAAGCGGGGTGTTCGGCCAGCATCTGGTAGGTGGTGGGAACCCCGGAGAGTGAGGTGATCGAATGGCGTTCGATCGCCCCGAGCACCGCAGAGGGCTCGAATCTATCCTGCAGCACCAAGGTCCCGCCCTTGAGCAGGGTCGGCAGAGCGCCCATGCCCAGCGAGGCGACATGGAACATCGGGGCGATCAATAGAGCCTTCGCATCGCTGGTCACGTCGTAGTCGACCAGCACGTTGAGCGAATTCCAAATCATGTTCCCGTGCGTCAGTACCGCGCCCTTCGGCCTGCCGGTGGTTCCGGAGGTGTACAGGATGATGGCCGGGTCTTCGTGGTCCACTGAGACGTCCACGTATTCGGCATCCGCTGCCGTCAGTGCGCGCTCATACGCCGAGTCGGCTCCCGGTGTGTCATCGAGCACCAGATGGTGCTCGATGGAGCTTTCACCCTTGGCTGCCTGGGCCAGGTCATCAAGTGAGACCGGATTGATCAGCACGGTACTACCGGAGTCAACCAGGGCATAGTTCAATTCCCGTGGCGTCAGCCGGGTGTTCAGCGGGACGAAGATGGCACCAATGCCGCCACAGGCAAAGAGCGTTTCGAGGAAGGCGGAGTGGTTGTTGCCCAGGTAGGCCACGCGGCTGCCCTTTTGCACGTCCAGTGCGCGCAGTGCGTTGGCCAACTTGTTAATGCGGTTAGCCAGTTGCGCATAGCTCAGGGACAACTCGCCCTCGATGACAGCCGCTTGATCATGCGACTTGATGCGCCGCTTGTGGATCCAGCCGCCCAGCCCTTGGTTATGCATGAGTACCTTTCCCGTGTGCCGGCCGGGCGGCCGGCACACCTACTTCGAACGTTGTTCCGAGGACTACTTGACCGTCAGGGCTGCGATGTCCGGGGCCTTGGAGAGGAACGTGTGCTTGGCGGCGAGTTCGGCCAGCTTGGTCAACTGTTCGGCCGGCACCGCCCCATCCCAGGTCTCCATCTTCAGGTTTTCCGCGACCTTGGCGTCCATTTTCATGAATGCCGGCAACAGCGCCTTGGCACCGGCCTGGTCGGCTTCGGCGGCGGCGAGAGTTTCGGTCATGGCAGCCTTGAAATCGGCGACGACCTCAGGCTTTTCCTCGGCGAACTTGCCGCTGGTGAAACTGACCATGGTCGGCAGGCCGGGGATGGCTTTCTGGTTCGGGTAACCGATCAGTTTGTTCTCCGGGTTGGCTAGCGCCTTGGAGAGGAACGGTTCGGGCAACCAAACGGCGTCCATGTTTTTGCGTTCGAGTTGGGCTTCCATGTCGGGGAAGGGCATCTCGGAGAATTTGAGGGCACTCGGGTCGCCACCGTCGATGGCCGCCGATTCCATGATCGTCAGGTCGCCCTGGGTCTTGAGTGCGTTGACGGATGTGGTTTTGCCGGATAGGTCAGCAAAGGTTTTGATGCCAGAATCGGCGCGCGCGACCACACCGTTGATGTCATCACCCGTGGCTTTGGAGTTCGAGTAGCCCGATACGATCTTCATCTGTAGGCCCTTGTCCACCGCGGTCAGTACCGAGAGCGGGTTGCCAACGGCGAAGTTCAGATCGCCGGTGGAAACCGCCGGTAGCATCGCTGCGCCGGCGGAGCTGGTGGTCAACTCGACGTCAAGGCCGTGCTTTTCAAAGATGCCTTCGTCGATTCCATATTTCATGGCGACCGACGGAGCGATCGGCAGGACCCCGACGACGACCTTGGTCAGTCCGCCGGATTCGGACCCACCGGCAGCGGCTGTGTCTGTGGAGGCGGTCCCGGAGGGTGAGCCCTGGCCGCAGCCGGTTAGCGCGAGTGCCGCGATTGATGCCCCAGCGAGAATGGTAGACAGACGCTTCTTCATGAGTGCTCCTTGGTGAAAATGATGGCCCAGGCGCCTACGCCCCAACCGCGAGTGATGTGACCCCTGCCACATCAGATAATCTAAACTCAATCATTGAAAAAATCAATAGTTGTCATTTTTTTGTTCATGAATTCTTGGATGTGGCGTCACACTCGCCGGAGCCCCGTACAGGATGCGGCAAGAGCCGGGTGCACCCCAACGGGCCCCGGACGTTGGGATGGTTTCTACGCGTAGAAGCGGTAAATCCCACGGGAAACCACGGCTGGCTTTGGGGCACCCTCGACCTCGACGACCTGGTCAACGGCGATCTGGTAGCCGCCTTTGACCTCTTCAACCTCGGCGATCTGCGCCTTCATGCGAATCTGGGCGCCCACCGGGACCGGCGAGGGAAAGCGGACCTTGTCCAGTCCATAGTTGACGCGCGTGCCAACGCCGGTGACGTCAAAGAGCTCGGACCAGAAGGCGATCTGCAGGCTCAGCGAGAGGTAGCCGTGGGCGATCGGCCCGCCAAAGGGACCGTCCTTGGCCTTTTCCGGGTCGGTGTGGATCCACTGGTGGTCATCCGTCGCGTCGGCAAACGTGTTGACCTGGTCCTGGGTGACGGTGCGGAAGTCGCTGTACCCAAGGTCGGTGCCGGCGGCGGATGCGAGCTGCTCGTAAGAAAGAACTGTCTGGCCCATGATGGGTACTCCTTTTAGAGGTGGTTGGTCTTGAGATGTTTGAAAACTGACAGGTGGTGCAGCGGGAGCTTCTAGCGGAAGGCCCCGATGCCGGTGATGGCCCGGCCGAGGATCAACGCATTGATCTCGTCGGTGCCCTCATAGGAATAAATGGCCTCGGCGTCGGCGTGGAAGCGGGCGACGTCGTAATCCAGCACGATGCCGTTGCCCCCGCAGACCTCCCGCGCTAACGCCGCGGTTTCACGAAGCATTCGCGCGGTGAACATCTTGGCCATGGCCGAGTTCTCATCCTTATAGATCCCTTCGTCCTGGGCCTGAGTCAGGCTGACCACCATGGCCAGCGAAGCTGTCACGTTGGTGAGCATCGTGGCGAGCTTTTCCTGGATCAGCTGGAACGACGCCAGCGGCTTGCCGAACTGGTGGCGCTCGGACACATACTTCAATGCCGCCTCGTAGGCGCCGGCCGAAGCACCGGTGGCAATCCAGGCGACATCCGAGCGCATATTGCGCAGGCATGCCGCAACGTCGGCGAAGGAGTTGATCTTCGCCAGCCGCGCCGACTCTGGAATCTTGACGTCAACCAACTCGATGTCAGCGTTTTGCATGATCCGCAAGCTGGTCTTGCGCTCGATCTTGCTCAGCTTCACGCCCGGCGCGTCGGTGGGCACCAGGAAGCACTTGACCTTCGAATCGGCGGTGTCGCGGGCGAATACCGCCAGCACATCGGCCTGGGCCGCGCCGCCGATCCAGCGCTTGGCTCCGTTGATGACCCAATGACCGCCGCTTTCGTCCTCCTCAAACCGCGCCTCGGTTTCCAGCCCTCCGGCGATGTCCGAGCCATGCTCAGGCTCGGTGAGGGCAAAGACGCCCTTGTACTCGTAGGAGGCGATCTTCGGATCCAGCTCGGCGACCTGCGCGGCGCTGCCGCCCAGGTTCACCGTGGTGCGAAACAGCCCGGACTGGGCGTTGTAGAAGGTGACGACCGAGGCATCCACCCGGGCCAGTTCGAAGTTCCTGAAGCCCCCGAAGAGGCCGCGGACCAACTCGCCATTGGTCAAAACCTCGGCCGGACGCATCATGTCCAGCTGCACCAGCGGTTCGATGATCGCATCCGGGAATTCCCCGCGGTCCCAGTGGTCGTTGAGTACTGGGCGCACATGCTCATCGAGCACGCCGCGCAGGCGCAGCAGTGCCGCGCGCTCTGCGGCGGAAAGCAACCGGGCGAAGCCGTATTGGTCGCTCGGGTAGAAATCGGTCATTTCCTGTCCAGCCCCAGCACCCGCACCGCGTTGTCCTTGAGGATCAACGGGCGCACCTCGTCCTTGAGCGGTAACTCCGCGAAGGCGCCGAGCCACTTTGCCGGGGTGATCAGCGGGTAGTCAGTCCCAAAGAGCACCTTGGTAGAGAGCACGTTGTTGCTCATCTTCACCAGCGAGGCCGGGAAGTACTTCGGGCTCCAGCCGGAGAGGTCAATGAAGACATTGGCCTTGTGCGTGGCGATCGAGTTGGCCTCGTCCTGCCACGGGACCGAGGGGTGGGCCATGATGATGGTGAGCTTCGGGAAGTCCGCCGCCACGTCGTCGAGCAGCAGCGGGTTGGAGTAGCGCAGCTTGATACCGCGCCCGCCGGGAAGTCCCGCCCCCATGCCGTTCTGACCCGTATGGAAGATGCACGGCAACCCGAGTTCTTCCAACGCCGTCCACAGGGGATAGAACTCCTCGGACGAGGGATCAAAGCCCTGCAGCGAGGGGTGGAACTTGAATCCACGCACGCCCAGCTCGTTGGCTTGGCGGTGCGCCTCGACGATCGCGGCCGGGCCGGTGCGCGGATCGACCGAGCCAAAGGGAATTAGCACGTCACTGTTGCGTGCCGCCCCAGCCACGAGGTCATCGATCGAGTTCGGCTCATGGCCCAACGCGGTGCGGGCATCAACGGTGAACAGCACCGCCGCCATCTTCGCCTCGCGGTAGATCTCGGCGACGCGATCCACCGAGGGCGTGCGCTCTTCGGACTTGAAGTACGCTGCCGAGGCCTCGAAGAGATCATCGGGCATGGCCTTGTGCCCGCACTCGTCGACCTCAAGATGCACGTGCATATCGATCGCGGTGATCTCGTTGAGGTTAATGGTGGATTCGTAACGGATGCTCATTGTCTTACGTTAGCTTTCTACTTGGCTACCGGTTCGGGCTGCAGTTCGGCCGGAAGTTCCGGGAACGTCTCGCCAACAGATTGCTGCTTGTCGGCAAAGGGGAACCGTTGCTGCAAGGTCGCGTAGTCCCAGCCGCCGTCATTAAAATCGGATTCAATGGCTTCGGGGTGGCTCCACAGCTGGAGGCGGTCACCGCCGGCACCGATGGCTTGGCCGTTAATCTTTCCAGCCTCATCGGAAGCGAGGAATGCGATCAGACCGGCGACATCGTCGGCGGTGCCGAACCCTAGAACCTTGCGGAAGAAGTCCGGCATGGCCTCGCCACGCTCGTCGGCTTCGACGGCCTTGGCGAAGTAGGGAACGGTCTTGGTCATGGCGGTGGCGGCCACCGGGATGACGGCGTTCACCGTGACGCCTGCACGCTTCATTTCCAATGCCCAGGTACGAACCATGCCCACAATGCCGGCCTTGGCGGCGGAATAGTTGGTCTGGCCGAAGTTGCCGCGCTGACCGGTGGGGGAACCGATCGCGATGATGCGCCCGGCAATGTTATTTTCCTTGAAGTATCCGTAGGCCTCGCGAACACAGGTGAAGGTTCCACGCAGGTGCACGTTGATGACAAGATCAAAATCCTCGTCGGTCATCTTCAGGATCGACTTGTCGCGCAGCACCCCGGCATTGGTGACCAAGATGTCTAGGCGGCCGAAGTTCTCCACGGCGGAGGCGACTAGTGCCTTAGCGGTCTCGGTAGTTCCAACGGGGGCCACGACCGAAACGGCCTTGCCGCCGGCCGCGGTGATCGAGGTGACAGCCTCTGCTGCCACATTCTCGTCGACGTCGTTAATGACTATCGAGGCTCCTTGGCGCGCGAGTTCCTGGGCGTAGCTCAGGCCGAGTCCGCGGCCACTGCCGGTAACAATTGCAACTTTTCCAGCCAGCGACATGTCTGCTCCTTCGAGGATAGTTATTGCTCCCGCAGACCTACTCGTGGGAACCTTGTTATATACATAACAACTTAAACTCTTGAAAAAGTCAACGATTAAGTTTCTTATCAATCTCGAGGAGCAACACCATGGCGATCAAGCCGGGTACCAGCGTGAACACCACCGACCGCTTCCTAGCCAGCGAACTGGCAGGGGACATCGAGTTCCTCACGGCACGCACCCGCTCACTGGGATCATCGCGCGCCAACAAGCTCCTGGAGCCGCTCGGGCTCAAGGTCCGCTCGTACTCCGTACTGTCCCTAGCCTGCAGCAATCTGGCGCCGACCCAGCGGGAACTAGCCGAGTTCCTTTCCCTTGACCCAAGTCAGATCGTGCCACTGATTGACCTGCTGGAAGACCGCGGCCTGGTGGAGCGGACGGCTGACCCTCAGGATCGCCGGTCCAAGGTCATCACCGGAACCTCCCTGGGGGTGCAGCTCTATGAGAAGGCCCGTCAAGCCACCGCCGAGGGCGAAGCTCTGGCCATGGCGCGACTCAGCACGTCCGAGCAGGAGACCTTGCGCGACCTCCTCTCGCGCATGGCTTTCCAAGAGTAGAAGGGGCGTGGCGACCGCGTGCCAACAAGGGCAGATCACCGACCCCGCCCGGCCGCGTCTTGTGGCACTTCTTTCGATAATGCAGGTCGTCGCAGCCCTGCCGTCACCCTGGTGCCCAAACCTCAAGTTCAACCAGAGAAGCGTAAAATTATCTAATTTGCGACTCATACACACCTAAAGATCCGAATATGAGGCAGGATGTGGTTATGACGAAACTTCGAGTCTCCGAGGCTGCCCGCTTTCTGGGAGTCAGCGATGACACCATTCGACGCTGGACGGAAAACGGAAACCTCACTCCCCTCAAGGACGACTCGGGCCGATTGGCCGTTGACGGTCTTGAACTGGCACATCTAGCTAGGGGCCAAGCCCAGCTTCCCGATGATCCCTCATCGGCGGCTTCTTCGGCCCGCAATCGTTTTGTCGGACTGGTCACCGGAATCACCATGGATACCGTCATGGCGCAGGTCGAGTTGCAGTGCGGACCATTCCGCGTCGTCTCACTCATGAGCAGCGAAGCAGCCCGCGAAATGAATCTCGAGCTGGGCTCCATCGCCACCGCAGTGGTCAAGGCAACCACCGTCATCATCGAATCCCCGCAGGGAAAGATCGGCGTATGAGCCTTCACTACCGCCGAGTGTCCATGCTCCTCGCGGCAACCGCACTCATCGTCAGCCTTTCCGGCTGTGCGTTTGGCACCGTCGACAACGCGGATAATCAATCCCCCTCGGGAAGCAGCACCACCAGTGAACCAAGCGGTGAGATCACTGTCTTTGCTGCGGCCTCGTTAAAGGCTCCCTTCACCACCTTGGCCGAGAAATTCGAGGCCGCACACCCCGGTACCACCATCAAACTAAGCTTCGCCGGTTCCGCGGACCTGGTCACCCAGCTCACCGCCGGCGCCCCAGCGGACGTCTTCGCCTCGGCAGACACCAAGAACATGTCCAAACTCCAGGACGCCGACCTTGTTGCTGACACGCCAGTCGACTTCGCCACCAACACTCTGGAAATTGCGGTCCCCCCGGCCAACCCTGCGGCGGTCAATTCCCTTGCAGACTTGGTCGAACCCGGCCTCAAGCTGGTCATCTGCGCGCCGCAGGTACCGTGTGGGGCCGCGACAAAGGCCGTTGAGGAATCCGCGGGTATTACGCTGGCACCGGTCAGCGAGGAATCCTCGGTCACCGACGTCCTGGGCAAGGTGACAAGCGGTGAGGCCGACGCTGGGCTCGTGTACCTCACCGATATCAAGTCCTCCGGGGACAAGGTCAGGGGGATCAAATTCCCCGAGTCCTCCGCCGCGGTGAACATCTATCCGATCACCACCGTGAGCACCTCCAAAAATAAGGCTTTGGCCGATGCCTTCATCACCTCGATCACCGACGCGGCGGGCCAAAAAGTCCTGACCGACGCGGGGTTCGGTACGCCGTAGGGCCCGGCATGAACCGACGCAGCCCGGTAGGGTATACCGCGATTCCCCCCTGGATCTATGCCGTGGCCGGCTTGGGGGCATGTTTTGTTTTGCTCCCACTGCTCGCCATGGTGACCAAGGTTAACTGGTCCCAGTTCATCCCCCTGATCACCTCCGAATCCTCACTGACGGCGTTGGGCCTGAGCCTACGCACCTCGGCGGCCAGTACGCTGCTGTGCATCGTACTCGGAATTCCCTTGGCGTTGGTGTTGGCGCGCGGGAGCTTCCCGGGACAGCGAATTCTGCGCGCCTTCGTACTGCTCCCGCTGGTACTTCCTCCGGTGGTTGGCGGCATCGCACTGCTCTATACCTTTGGTCGGCAGGGCTTACTGGGCCGCGGCCTGGAGGTGGCAGGTATCCAGATAGCGTTCTCCACCACCGCCGTGGTGCTGGCTCAGACTTTTGTGGCCCTGCCGTTTATGGTGGTCAGTCTCGAAGGCGCCTTGCGTAGCGCGGGCGGTAAGTATGAAGCCGTGGCCGCCACCTTGGGTGCCAGGCCAACTACGGTATTGCGCCGGGTGACGCTGCCGCTGGTACTACCCGGTCTGGCATCTGGCGCGGTATTGTCCTTTGCCCGCTGCCTCGGGGAATTTGGCGCGACCTTGACGTTCGCCGGATCGCTGGAGGGAGTCACCCGGACTCTGCCGCTGGAAATCTACTTACAGCGCGAGAGCGACGCCGATGCCGCCGTGGCACTGTCCCTAGTATTGGTGGCGGTGGCGGTCTTGGTTGTCGGGCTCGCGTATGGCAATCCCCAGCAAAAGAGGAAGAGTCGGGTGCCGCAATGAGCTTTCACTTCGAGGCAACCCTTGCCAACCGCGACTTCGAGGTTTCGCTGCATTGTGAACCCGGCGAGACGCTGGCCGTGCTGGGGCCCAATGGGGCCGGCAAATCAACATTGCTGGCGATCATTGCCGGCCTGTTGCGGCCCGATTCCGGCAGGGCATCCATCGGCGAGCGCGTGCTCTTTGATCTCGGTGCACCTACACGTACCTGGCATGCCCCACATTTGCGCGGAACCGCGCTGCTCGCCCAAGAACCGCTACTCTTTCCCCACCTCAGTGCATTGGAAAATGTCGCCTTTGGACAGCGCAGTCAGGGGGTTCGCGCGGCGGCCGCGCGCAGCAGTGCCCGTGGTTGGCTTGCCGCCACGGAGACGGAAGAATTCGCGTCTCGCCGCCCCGATCAGCTGTCGGGCGGGCAGGCGCAGCGCGTTGCCTTGGCCCGCGCGTTGGCCACCTCACCCGAGCTTTTACTGCTAGATGAACCCATGGCCGCGTTGGACATCCATTCCGCGCCCATGATGCGTCGACTGCTCAAGCGCGAATTGGCGCACCGCTTCGCCATTATCATCACCCATGACGTGCTGGATGCATTGATGTTGGCCGATAAGGTGGCGATTCTGGAGGGCGGACGCATTATCGAATTCGGACCAACCCTCGAAGTGCTGAACCGGCCTCGTTCGCGTTTTGCCGCAGGGCTCTCGGGACTCAACCTGATCACTGGACCAACACGGGATGAAGTCATTGATACCGACTACGGGTTGATCGCCGGTACCAGTGAATCCCCGCTGCCGCCGGGCACCCTGGCCGCAGCGACCTTCTCCCCTGCGGATATTTCCATTTATCTGGATCCCCCACATGGCAGCCCGCGCAATATGCTCACTGCGTCCATCACCGAGATCGAGCCGCACGGTGATGCGATTCGAGTGCGGGCCGGGCAGCTGGCCGCCGACATCACCGTCGCTGCCCTGGCAGATTTGGCCCTTGAACCCGGGATGCGGGTCTTTTTTGTCCTCAAGGCAACCGCGGTGCGCATCTACCCTGCCTGAGTAGGCACCGCACTCGCATCGATCACCCACATCAACAATTATCATTCAATGAGACTGTTGATGCATCGACGGTGAGCGTGCCCACAGACTGGTTCCAGACACTTCACCACCGAGGACACCGCGAGCCATGCGCAACGATGCGTTTCGGCCAATGACCTCCCGGTAGAAAGACTTGGATCCTGCTTATGAGTACAGCGCGCACCATCATCAAGACTCAAGTCGGCATCGTGGGCGGCGGCCCCGCCGGATTAATGCTCTCGCATCTTTTGGCCAAGACCGGCGTCGAAAACCTCGTTGTTGAGTCCCGTGATCACGAGACCATCCGCAACACCCACCGAGCCGGCATCCTGGAGGCCGGTTCGGTCAAGATGCTCACCGACTCCGGCGTCAACGGACGCGTACTGACCCATGGCGACGAACACACCGGGATCGACCTGCGCTTCAACGGCGAATCCCACCCGCTGGACTTCACCGACTTGGTCGACGCCACCGTCACGCTCTACGCACAGAACGAGGTCTTCGTCGACCTAGCCGCGGCCCGTAAACGCGATGCCGGCGACGTGCGCTATTCCTCCGAAGTCACCGCGGTCTTCGACCTGGAAACCGAGACCCCGAAGTTCCACTTCACCGACGCGGACGGCAACGGCTTCGAGGTGCACTGCGACATTCTGGTCGGCGCCGATGGCTCGCGGTCCTTCTGCCGCCGCGCGGTTCCCGGCACACAAGACTTCAAGATCGAGTACCCCTTCGCTTGGTTCGGCATCCTAACCGAGGCCCCCAAGAGCTCCCCGGAACTGATCTACGCGAACTCCCCACACGGCTTCGCTCTGATCTCCCAACGCTCGGAGACCGTGCAGCGCATGTACTTCCAGTGCGACCCGAACGAGGACGTGGATTCTTGGAGCGATGACCGGATCTGGAACGAGCTGCAGCGCCGCGTCGACGGGCCCGACGGCTTCACCCTGAAGACCGGGAACATCTTCGACAAGACCGTGTTGAAGTTCCGCTCCTTTGTCCGCGAACCGCTCTCCCACGGCCGGATGTTCCTGATCGGCGACGCCGGGCACACCGTCCCGCCCACCGGCGCTAAGGGTCTTAATCTGGCCTTCGCCGACGTCAGGGTGCTCTTCGAGGCCATCGACTCGTTCTACTCCACCCAAAACTCGGCGCTGCTGAACGGCTACTCCGATCTGGCGCTGAAACGCGTCTGGAAGGCGCAGAACTTCTCCTACTGGATGACCTCGATGCTGCACACCCCGGTGAACGCCGACCCATTTATGGCTAAGCGCGCGCTGGGCGAACTCGATACCGTCACCTCCTCCCGTTATGGGCAGCAATACTTGGCCGAGTCCTACACCGGCTGGCCACACTCCTAGCCTTCTCCCGTCTTTTCTCCACCATCTCCGCACGCCCCCACCGAAAGGAGCACGCAGTGAGCACCGAAACCACCTCACCCGAGACGTTCAACGATTCGCATGTGCTGGATCCAGCAGCCACCACGCTCTCCCAGGAAGCCATCTCCACCGAGATCGCCGACATCCACGAGGCCTACCGCCAGTTAGTTGTTGACGGGAAGAAAGCCGAGACGCAGCCGCGCATCGACTTCGCTCCCTACCGCTCCTCGCTGCTGCGCCACCCCACCAAGAACCTGCACCACGTGGACCCCGAGACCATTGAGCTGCACTCCCCCGCCTTCGGTGAGCGCGACGTGCACGCCCTAGAATCGGATCTGACCATCCAGCACAACGGCGAGCCGATCGGCGAGCGCATTGTGGTCGCCGGGCGCGTACTCGACGGTGACGGACGCCCGGTCGCCGGCCAGCTGGTGGAAATCTGGCAGGCCAACGCCGCCGGACGTTACATCCACAAGCGTGACCAGCACCCTGCCCCGATCGACCCGAACTTCACCGGTGTGGGTCGTGCGATCACCGGTCCCAATGGCGAATACTCCTTCACCACCATTAAGCCGGCGCCCTACCCGTGGAAGAACCACCACAACGCCTGGCGCCCGGCGCACATCCACTTCTCGCTCTTCGGAACCGACTTCACCCAGCGGATGATCACCCAGATGTACTTCCCGGGCGATCCGTTGTTCAGCCTTGACCCGATTTACCAGGCGATCACCGACAAGGATGCCCGCGACCGGTTGGTCGCCACCTACGACCACTCGATCACCAGCCACGAATGGGCCACCGGCTACAACTGGGACATCGTGTTGACCGGGTCCAACCAGACCTGGATGGAAGACGAAGAGGGAGATCACTAACATGACTCAGTCACCTAACACCGGCGCAGCCGCACTGAAACTGGCTCCCACCCCGGGACAGACCATCGGCCCGTTCTACGGTTATGCCCTTCCCTATGAGAAGGACAACGAACTGGTCAACCAGTCCCGCCCCGGCGCCGTCCGCCTGCACGGCGTGGTCACCGACGGGGCCGGGACCGTCATCCCCGACGCACTGCTAGAAATCTGGCAGCCCGACGAGGACGGCACTATCGTCTCCAAGGACGGCTCGCTGGTGCGCGACGGCTACACCTTCACCGGGTGGGGCCGCACGGCAGTGGACAACGTCGGGCACTACACCTTCACCACGCTGAATCCCGGAGCCACCGAGGCCGGCAAGGCACCGTTCATCATGCTCACTGTCTTCGCCCGCGGCCTGCTCAACCGCCTGTTCACCCGCATCTACCTGCCGGAGGACACCGCGGCACTGGCCAACGATCCGCTGCTGGCCTCACTGGACCCCCAAGCGCGTCAAACGTTGATCGCCACCCGCGAGGAAGATGGTTCGTTGCGCTTCGACATCTCGCTGCAGGGCGAGGGCGAAACCGTGTTCCTGTCCTACCCGCGCGAGTCGTAACACTCGCTCCCTCAAGTGCCCCCGAGCGCCGGGGACTCGCCGTTTCCACCCCCGAACCGGGATGATGGTCACGGTGAGTTCCCGCGTTGCGGGGGCTTTGGCGGTTCATTCCCGCCATCTAGCTTCGCCAGCCACATCAACAGACCTCCAGGAGAATCACCGACCATGTTCCCGGCCGATTACGGACTCTTGACCCCAGCGTGGGCGGCGACGCCCGTATCAGATACCACCTCGGATACCGCCTTCGCCCAGGCAATGCTCGACGTGGAGGCCGCCTGGGTCAAGGTTCAGGCCGACGCCTCGCTGTGCAGCGCCGCTGATGCCCAAGCCGTCGCCGATATCGCCAAGGTTGAGCTTTATGATCTGGCCGAGTTAGCCGGCAAGGGTCCGGATGGGGCCAACGCGCTGATCCCGCTATTGGGCATGATGCGTGCGCAACTCACCGCTTCCGGCGCCCCCGCGACCGCTGCAACCGCACTGCACCGCGGGGCCACCAGCCAGGACGTGATCGACAGTGCCCTGATGCTCATGGCAGCCCGCTCCATCACGCTGATCCGCGCCGACCTGCTAACAGCCGGTGTAGCGCTCTCCGAACTCAGCGCCGCACACGCCACCACCCTGTGTGTGGCGCGCTCCCTGACCCAACATGCGCTGCCCACCGTCTTCGGGCTGCGCGCAGCAAACTGGCTCGCCGCCCTCACTGCGGCCGTGCGCGTCCTTGATGCCGTGTCCCTGCCTTTGCAATGGGGCGGGGCGGTGGGCACTCTGGCCTCACTGCACCAGCGTCTGGGCACCTCTCTTCCGTACAAATCCGAGCATTCCCTGGCCGAACGGGCCCACCAACTGTCCACCGCTCTGGCTACGGAACTTGGCTTGGGCGTCCCGGTCGCCCCCTGGCACACGGTGCGCCAACCGGTACTGAGCCTGGGTTCCGCGCTGGGTTCGGTCATTGCAGCGGCCGGCACCTTCGGCGCCGACGTACTCACCGCTTCCCGTCCGGAGATCGGCGAGCTGTCCGAACCGCGCGAAGCCGGCAAGGGTGGATCTTCCGCCATGCCGCAAAAACAGAACCCCGTTCACTCGGTACTGCTGCGCAACGCCGCATTTGCCGCCCCCGCCCACGTTGGAACGCTCTTCACCGCCGCCGGTACCGCAGTGGATGAACGTCCAGACGGCGGCTGGCATGCAGAATGGGCTCCACTGCGCGAGCTGCTCCGCTTGGCTGGCGGCGCCGGGCACCACGCAGCGAGACTGGCCGCGGGACTAGATGTTCACCCCGAGGCCATGGCCCGGAATATGGCCCTGTCCGGGGACCTTTTGGTATCCGAGCGTATCTCGGCCGTGGTGGCGCCCTTGGTGGACGGCGGCAAGGCAGCGGTGCAAGAGCTGGTCCTTGAATCCTTGCGCACCGGCACCCCCCTGCGTTCACTGTTGCTAGGAGTCCTGCCCTCGGACATGGACAACCACGTGTTCCTGGATGACCTGCTGGACCCGGCCGGCTACCTAGGCTCGGCCACCGACTTTATTACCCGTATTCGCGACGATTTCAACGATTGGAAGGTCTCATGAGCATCCCTACCCTGACCCCATCACTGCTGCATGCAGCACCGGAACTACCCACTCTCATTCTCGGCCCCTCGCTGGGCACCGGTTCGCTGGCCCTCTGGGGACCGGCCGTGCCGTACCTCAAGGACAACTTCCAGCTGGTGGCCTGGGATCTTCCCGGACACGGCGAATCGGCTCCGTCCACCGAGGAATTCTCTATGGCCGAGCTGGCCGCGGGCGTCATCAACATGATCCAGGCACTGGAAACCGATCAGGTCATCGCCGCTGCCGCACCACTGTTTTACGCCGGTGTATCCATTGGCGGCGCCATCGCGCTGCAGCTGGCTAACGATTTCCCCGGCGCCTTTGCCGGGCTCTCGGTCATTTGCTCGGCAGCAAAGATCGGCACCCCAGAGGGCTGGAAGGACCGCGCGGAACTCGTGGCCAAGGCCGGCACTCCGGTCGTCGTGGCAGGTTCTGCCGAACGCTGGTTTGCCCCCGGTTTCATCGAAGCCAATCCAGTGATCTCCACCGACCTGCTGCACAATCTGCAGGATGCGGACCGCTTTGCCTATGCCCATGCCTGTGGCGCACTGGCCGGCTTCGATTTGCGTGAATCTCTGGCCACCATGAGCGACCCGATCCTGGCGATCGCCGGCGCCCACGACTCGGTCTGCCCGCCGGCAGATGCCCAGTTCATCGCGCAGCACACGCAAAATGGCCAAGCCGCCACCGTTGATACCGCCGCGCACCTAGCCCCGGCCGAAGACCCGGCAGCCACCGCCGCACTGCTGAACGACTTCTTCGCCTCGATCACCACGGAGAAAACCGCATGAGCAGCGCCGATCGCCTCCCTGGGGACACCTATGATGCGGGCTTAACCGTCCGCAAGCAGGTCCTTGGCACCGAACACGTGGCCAGGGCCACCAACAACTCCAACGAATTCACCGACGAATTCCAGGAAATGATCACCCGCTATGCCTGGGGCACCATCTGGACCCGCGATGGCTTGGAGCGCACCACCCGCAGCGCCATCACGCTGACCGCGCTGATCGCCGGCGGCTATTGGGAAGAGCTCGAAATGCACGTGCATGCGGCCTTGCGCAATGGCATGACGGCGAACGAGATCAAGGAAGTCTTCCTGCAATCGGCCATCTATTGCTCGGTTCCGGCAGCGAACACCGCGTTTAAGATCGGCAAGAAGGTCTTGGCCGAATACGCGGAACAGGACGCCGCTGCGGCCGAGTAAGAGCTTTTGCACAGCGGTATGAGAAGGGATCTGGACGATGAAAATCGTGCGGATCTCTTCTTTTTTCTTCCGTGTCATTTCGCTCCCTGGCAACCAGCGGCGTACTCACGGATCCGGCGTACTCACAGATAAATTGGGTTCACCGGGTTGCTGGTAGCACACTGCTTTCCACCACAAAACAACGTCCTTCAAAGTGCGCGCTGGTTTTGGGGAAGTAATCGCGGCCACGTGCGGTTGTGCAAAGGGACAGTCAGATTTTTTTCCGCGAAAGGAACCCCATGACCATTCTCGTCACCGGCGCCACCGGCCAGCTCGGCCGCCTTGTTGTTGAAGCACTTCTCGAAAAGGCCGTGCCCGCGGACCAGATCGTGGCCGGTGGTCGAAACCCGGCCAAGTTGGCCGAGCTTGCAGCTCTGGGTGTGCAGACCCGCAGCATCGATTACTCCGATCCGGCATCGCTGCGCGAGGCATTCACCGGCGTCCACAAGGTCCTGTTGGTATCCGGAAATATCCCCGGTTCCCGGGTCAGTCTCCACCTAAACGTCATCGAGGCTGCCAAGGACGCCGGTGTGGAATTACTCGCTTACACCAGCATTCCGAATGCCGACTCCAGCACCATGGCCCTGGCCGTCGACCACCAGGACACCGAGCGCGCGTTGAATAACTCGGGGCTGCCCGTCGCCCTGTTGCGCAATGGCTGGTACCTGGAAAACTACACCGACCAGTTGGCCGGCTACCTACAGCACGGGTCGGTGTTTGGTTCCGCCGCTGAGGGTGCACTCAACGGCGCCACCCGCGCCGATCTTGCCCAGGCCGCGGCGGCCGTATTGCTGGCCGATGACCAGGGCGGCACCATTCACGAGCTCGGCGGAAGCGACAGCTTCACCCTTGCCGATCTGGCTCAGGAAGTTACCGCCGCCACCGGTCAGTCGGTGACCTACCAGGACCTGCCCGAGGAAGATTTCTCCCACGTGCTCATCGGCGCCGGCGTTCCCGAAGCTTTTGCCAGGATCTTGGCCGACAGCGATCGCGGCATTGCCCGCGGCGACCTGCTGGTCCAGGGCAATGCCTTGGAGACTCTGCTCGGACGCCCGGCCACCACGCTGCGTGAGGCAGTACAGGCGAGCGCTTCCGTTGCGGCAGTGACCCAGCCAGCCAGCTAAGTCACCCGCGTATCGTGCGGCGGCCTCGGAACCACTAGGTTCCGAGGCCGCTGCAGCTTTGGCCCTGGAATGCCCTGCCAGCGTTGAGGCCGCCGCTTACTGCCCAAGATCCTCGGGGACACGCGACCACGTTGCATCGTCCGAGTTCGCATCCAGGCATTCCCACGTAAGGGAATCGAGCTGCAGCCGAGCCTCGTCGGTGAACCAATAGGTCTGATCCGGGTTCCACCCTGCCACCATGCTGGCGCGTTCCGCATCCACCTCGATGGATTCGCCAGCCGTCAACAAGTATGCGGCAACACCCAGGTGAACACCGTCGTAGTCACGGGCCATCTGCGAGAAATCGGGTATGACCCAGCGCCCCACACGGCCGGAGGTTCGGTACCAGTCGTGGCGCTTCTGCGCTGTGATCTCCAAGGGGTAGATGCTGCACAGCTGCGCCCAGGAATAAGCATCGACGATTTCGAAGATGCGGGCAGAGCTTGGCACCGTGACCGCCATCGATTCTGCCTTCTCCCACCCAAATCCGTCTTCGACACACCACAGCCCCACCGGAGACTCGTCATGGAACTCGCCGGTGGAATGTAGCAGAGCAGCCGGCGGCCTCGACCACCATTCCCCTCCCCAAGGGGCCTTGGGATCGAGGGGACGTTCAGCCTCCGCCCTCACTTCCTCGGTTAGCGCAGCATTTTGCCAGGCTTGCAGCACCGCAGCCGCGGGTTCTCCGCTCGGCGTCCAGCGACTCGGGGCATCAGCCTGCTGCCATTGCACAAACCATTGCCGATCGAGATCTACCGACGACATCCAATGCGCTGCATGCTCCGAATCGGCAAGATGTTCGGCGACCCTGACCAACTCGGCACGCACGGTTACCGAACCCGCGATCAGGTCGTGGCCGTCGGGCTCCTGCCAATAGCGCGCGGAATTAACGCTGTTGACCAAGGCCTTGCGCAGCAACTCCGCGGTGACCGGGAGAAGTGGGGTTTCAGCCAGCAACGCTGCAATCTCCCCCGGGGTGATGGTGGATCTTCGGCTGTCTTTGACAGCTGACCTGGAGTACACAACGGCATCTCCGCGTGCCGATTCCAGTGCGTAAGAGGCATCAAACAGACCGGCATGGAGCGGGAACTCTGTTCGCTCATGGAGCAGCACCGCTTCGGATTCCAGTGCGAACTCCAGCAGTAGCCGGCGGCCCCGCCGACCGCCAAGCAATGCATGAACCAGTCCCACGAGTGCTCCCTACGAGGATCCACCGGCCGCTCGTGCGCGGCTGTGCCTCCAACATACCCGGCCCTGGACTCCTAGAATGAAGCCATGCGCATCGCGATCCTTGATGATTACCAGAATGTTGCCCGTTCGATGGCCGATTGGGAGACGCTGAACGGCAAAATCAGCGTCTTCACCGAGTTCCTCGGGCACGACGACGATACCGTCTGCGAGACACTGCAGGACTTCGACGTGGTGGTGATGATGCGCGAGCGCACCCCGTTTACCGCGCAGCGGCTACGTCGACTGCCCGCATTGAAGCTGCTGGTTACCACCGGGATGCGCAACGCCGCCATCGATCTTCAGGCGGCGCTGGAGTGTGGCATCACGGTGTGCGGCACCTCCGGTAGCCCGGCCGCGGCAAGCGAACACACCTGGGCACTGATCATGGCGGCGGCCCGGCGTCTGGATCTCGAGCTTTTCTCCGCCGCGCGGCCGCGCACCGCCGACCAGCCCTGGCAGCAGAGCCTGGGCACCGAATTACGTGGAAAGACCCTCGGTCTTTACGGCCTGGGCAAGCTGGGCAGCCAGGTCGCGACGATCGGTCAAGCCTTCGGGATGCGGGTTATCGCCCACAGCCAGAACCTCACGGCCGAACGGACCACCGAGCTGGGTGTGGAGCTGGTCTCGCAGGAGCAGCTTTTTGCCCGCAGCGACGTGCTGTCCATCCACCTAAAACTCTCCGAACGCACCACCGCGGTGGTGGGTGCACAGCAGCTGGCGCTCATGAAGCCCGGGTCCATCCTGGTCAACACCTCGCGCAGCGCCATCATCATTCAGGACGCGCTGCTGGCGGCGCTTGGTTCCGGGGCTCCGAAGGTGGCGGCCATCGACGTTTTTGATGTTGAACCGCTGGAGGAAAACAATCGATTACTGCGAACTCCGGGGGTCATTGCCACCCCGCATCTGGGGTACGTGACGGAGGATCAGTACCGGATCTTCTATTCCGGCGCTCTCGAGGATATCGCCGCCTGGGCCGCCGGAACACCGATCAACCTGCTCACCTGAGCTTCGTCCTCAGTCATTCAACGGTGCAATGCCCAACAGGGCGTCCTTGACCGCGATCGTGCGCTGACGCAGCGCCTGTGCCACCGCGGCCACGGCCGGCTGACGCAACGAGTCGGGGCGCAGCACCATCCAATATGGCAGGTTTTCGGCGAAGTCCTCGGGCAGCAGGCGCACCAGATCCGGGTGGTGATCGGCCATAAAACAAGGCAAGAAGCCGATTCCGGCGCCGGCCCGCGTGGCCTCAACATGGACAAAAACGTTGGTGGAGCTCAGCGAGTCAAGCATCCCGGGCACCAGCCGTCGCGGCGCATCCAGATCGTCAACCTGCAGCATCGAATCAACAAAGTACACCAGCCGGTGTTGGCTCAGTTCCTTGATGCCGGCCGGTGAGCCGAACTCCTTGAGATAGCTGACCGAGGCATACATGCCCAAGGTGTAGTAGCCCAACCGGATCGCCTCGGCCCGGTGCACCTGGGGTTCACCGACCACCACCTCCAGATCCAGTCCGGAGCGGTGCTGTAATGCCCGTCGGGTGACCGTGACGATTTCGACGCTGAGGTTCGGGTGCGCACGGCGCAGTTGGGCGACCGCCGGCGCGATGATGAAGGCGCTAAAGCCGTCGGTGGCGGAAATACGCACCACCCCGGAAATCGCATCGGCTTCCGTCTCGCCCGCGTTGATGGTGGCCACAGCCGTTTCCACGTCCTCGGCGGCGCGCACGGCCTTGCGGCCCAGGTCCGTTAGCTCCCATCCACCCACGGTGCGCGCCAGCGTCCTACCACCGAGGCTCTTGTCCAATGCCGCAATTTGGCGCGAGACGGTGGTGTGGTTTAACCCCAGGGATTCGGCCGCCGTTGTAAAGCGTCCGGTCCGTGCCACGGCAAGCAGGACCAACAGATGATGGGGGTTCGGGGTGGTCCCGGAAACGTGGAGGTTCATATCTGCAATTGTGCACCCATTCTCTGCGCAACTGGTCATTGCTGCACACCGGTGCCCGTATCCATACTGAGTGAAGTCTTCCTGTGTAATGGATCACAGGACCCGTCTCGCAATGCCGATATCAACGCCGACATCTGCAGAACATAAGGAGCGCCTTGATGAGCACCAACAAGCTCAGCGATACCCCCGTCTCGGAGAAATCCGGGCTGAAAAAGATCGTGGCCGCCTCGATGGTGGGCACGGTGGTGGAGTGGTACGAATTCTTCCTCTACGCCACCGCCGCCTCACTGGTCTTCGGTAAGTTCTTCTTCCCGAACGCAGGCTCGGAACTCGACGGCATCATCGCGGCGTTCCTGACCTATGCAGTGGGCTTCATCGCCCGCCCGCTCGGTGGCATCGTCTTTGGCCAGATCGGTGACAAGCTCGGGCGCAAGCACACCCTGCAGGTCACCATCATCATGGTCGGCGTGGCAACGTTCCTGATGGGCTGCCTGCCCGGCTTCAACTCCATTGGCTACTGGGCACCGGCACTGCTGGTGATCTTGCGCTTCATCCAGGGCTTCGCCGTGGGCGGCGAATGGGGCGGAGCGGTCCTTCTGGTGGCCGAGCACAGCCCGAATAAATCCCGTGGTTTCTGGTCCAGCTGGCCGCAGGCCGCGGTCCCGGTGGGCAACCTGTTGGCCACCCTGGTGCTGTTGGGCATGAGCTGGATCCTCCCGGCCGAGCAGTTCCTGTCCTGGGGCTGGCGCGTGGCCTTCTGGGTCTCGGCCTTCATCGTCATCATCGGTTACTACATCCGCACCCACGTGTCCGAGGCACCGATCTTCCTCGAGGCCCGCGCCCAGGTTGAGGCCGACAAGGCCGTCAGCTACGGTGTGCTGGAAGTGGTGAAAAAGTACCCCAAGGGCATCTTCGGCGCCATGGGCCTGCGCTTTGCCGAGAACATCCTCTACTACATCATCGTGTCCTTCACCATCGTGTACCTGAAGACCGTGCATTCCTACGACACCAGCCAGCTCTTGCTGGCCCTGCTGGTGGCCCACGTCATCCACTTCCTAGTCATCCCGCAGGTTGGCCGGCTCTCCGATGCTCTCGGCCGCAAGCCGGTTTACCTCGCCGGTGCGATTCTCGGCTCCACTTGGGCCTTCTTCGCCTTCCCGATGTTTGATACACGTAATCCGTTGATTATCATCGCCGCGGTCACCATCGGCCTGTGCTTCCACGCCCTGATGTATGCGGGCCAGCCGGCGATCATGGCCGAAATGTTCCCCACCCGCATGCGCTATTCGGGTGTCTCGCTGGGCTACCAGGTCACCTCGATTGTTGCCGGCTCGATGGCCCCCATCATCGCGACGGCCCTGCTGAAAAACTACGGTTCCTGGCTGCCGGTGGCCATCTACGTTGCCGTGGCCTGTGCCATCACCGCGATTGCGGTGATCACGCTGAAGGAAACCCGCGGTGTCTCGCTGCACGATATCGACGACGCCGATGCCCGCAAGCACGGGTTGAACACCGCCCGGGTCGCCAGCTGAGCACCCACGAGTTCGACACCTGCACGCAATAGCACCACGTAAGGAACAGTTCATGACCCAGCAGCAAACCCCACGGATGAACCCCGCGCCCGCACAGCCGTTGGCGGGGCGGCGGGCCCTGGTCACCGGAGGTGCCAGCGGCATCGGTTTGGCCGTGGTGCACGCTCTGGCGGCCCGCGGCGCGCACGTCATCGTCGCGGATAGGGATCACACCGGCGCCGCGGCGGTGGCGGCGGAGGTCGGTGGGTCAAGCTGGGCTGTCGATTTGCTGGATCCGGCGGCGGTAACCGACGAGCGCCTAGCCGAAGAACTCGACGGGGTGGACATTCTGATCAACAATGCCGGGATCCAGCATGTGAGCCCGATTCAGGACTTTGACCCGGCGGAGTTCCGCAAGATCATGACCCTCATGGTGGAGGTCCCGTTCCTGCTGATCCGCGCGGTCCTGCCGAAGATGTATGCGCAGGGGTTCGGCCGGATCATCAATGTCTCCTCGGTGCACGGGCTGCGCGCCTCCGCGTTTAAGTCCGCCTACGTCACCGCCAAGCATGGACTCGAGGGACTTTCGAAGGTCACGGCGCTGGAAGGTGGCGAGTTCGGGGTGACCAGCAATTGTGTGAACCCCGGCTACGTGCGGACCCCTCTGGTAGAAAAGCAGCTGGCGGACCAGGCCCGGGTCCACGGCATCGGTGAAACCGAGGTGTTGACCAAGATCATGCTGACCGAAAGCGCCATCAAGCGGCTGATCGAGCCGGACGAGGTCGCCTCGCTCGTTGCCTGGTTGGCCAGCGATGAGGCGGCCATGGTGACCGGTTCCAGCTACACCATGGATGGCGGCTGGTCTGCCAGTTAGCCGCTCCCCAACACAACAGCGGTCCCGGACTAGCGCCAATGCGCTGGTCCGGGACCGCTGTTGTGTTGCATGAGGGGCGCCGTCACGGCATCCTGATTTTTAGCCGTTGGGCAGGCCGATCTGTCCAAAAAGCGACAGTCGGATCCTGCGAGCCTCGCTCATGTGTTGACTCATGAGTTCCCGCGCCGCGGAACCGTCGCGGCTGCGGATCGCCTGCACCATGTTGGCATGCTCATCCAGCGACTCGCCCCACCTAGAACCGATCGATAGCGTCGAGGACGGCGCATGGATCTGGTGTGTGGCCAGGCGGTCCAGCAGATCCTTCAGAATCGGGTTGTGCGCAGCACTCCAGAGTGCCGAATGAAAATCGATGTTGGTCCTCAGGCGTGTCCGATCATCGGGCTCCGACAGGGCTCGATCGCGTTCGACCAGACCTTCGAGCCGAATGAGGTCCATCTCGGTGCGTGCCGCGGCAGCTTCCAGCGCGGCCTGCCCTTCGAGCAGTATCCTCAGGTCGTAGACCTGCATGAGCTGTTCCGGGGTGATGTCCCGGACCTGGAGACCTCGGGTCCCGCGTTCAAGCAATCCCTCCTGCGCCAGCCTGCCCAGCGCCTCGCGCACCGGAGTACGCGAAACGCCGAAGCGTGAGGCCAGGGCCACTTCCTTGAACGCGGTGCCCGGACGGTGGGAGCCATGCAATATTTCGGCACGCAGTTCGGCATGGATCGTCTCCGAATCAACCTTTGCCGCCATCTGAACCCACCTCCGCCCCCATTCCTGGGGGCTCCGTCGTAATTTCTTGCCTAGGCCAGCGTACCGGCACGGCGCCCGAACACGACTCCGGCGGCCAGCCCGGAGCCACCGGGGTAGTTCGCGGAGAAGAGCCCGCCGAGCATTTCGCCGCAGACGTACAGTCCGTCGATGTGCTCGCCGTTCTCGTTCAGCACCCGTCCGTGGGTGTCGGACTTCAGGCCACCGAAGGTGAAGGTGATGCCACAGGTGACCGGGTAGGCGTAGAACGGGCCGGTCTCCAGGGGCATGGCCCAGTTGCTCTTCGGCGGGGTCACCTTGGCAGCGCGGCCATCGAGCACGTTCGGGTCGTAGGTGATCGAGGTGTCGATGGAGTCGTTGAACTCGCTGACGGTCTTGGACAGGGCGGCGGCGTCCACGCCCAGCTTGTCCGCCAGTTCCTCAATGGTGTCGGCGATGACCTCGGAGATGCCGGGCATCTCGTACTCTTCTGCACGCAGCATGGGGCGCAGCGACGCGTCAAAGACCTGGTAGGCGACGGAATCCGGCTGCTGCAAGATGACCCGTCCGTACTTGGCATAGGTAAGGTTGCGGAAATCCGCGCCCTCGTCCAGGAAACGCTCGCCACGGTTGTTCACGATGATGCCCAACGGGTAGCTCTGGCGAGTCAGTCGGTTGGTCAGCTCACGATTTGACTCGTTTTTTGCGGTGAAGGCATCCCACTGCACGGAGTGGCAGGTTCCCCAGTCCCCGCCCTTGACCGCGCCGGCGGCCAGACCGGCGTTGATCATCTCGCCATGGTTGAAGGCGGTGCCACGGATTTTGGCGTTCTGCCAGCCCTCGCCGAGGTGCTCGCGGCGCATTTCCGGGTTCGATTCGAAGCCTCCGGCCGCCAGGATGACGGATTCGGCGCGCAATTCCTGCACGCTTCCGTCCTCGCCGCGGACCTTGACGCCCTTGGCCACGCCATTCTCGAGAATGATGTCAAAGACATCTTGTCCGTAGCGGACCTCGGTGCCGAGCTTTTCGGCGACGGCGACGTGGTCGGCCATCAGACCCTCGCCGCCGCCGACGTTACCCACGTGCAGGCCGCCCCAGAAGAGGAAGGTGCCGTCCTCGCGTTCGTAGGCCTGGCGCTCGTACATCAGGCGGTACTTCAGGCCCAGGCCCTGGAGCCAGCGCAAGCCCGGTGCGGCCTCGTTGACCAAAACCTCGGTCAGCTCCGGGTCGTTGCGTCCCTCGGTAACCTTCTTGAGGTCGGCCGCATAATCGGCGGCGGAGTACGGCGGAACCTCGGAAACGGCGTGGCGCTCGTCGGCTTCGATGAAGTCGCTCAGGTCCTCGATGCCGTTGTGGGCGATGCGGGTGGCACCGGCGGTGTAGTAGCTGTTGCCACCAAAGAGCTCGCGTGGTGCCTTCTCGAGCAGCAGCACCTTGCGGCCGCGTTCGGTTGCGGCATGGGCCGCGGTGAATGCGGCGTTGCCGCCACCAACGACGATTACGTCGGCCACGTTTGCGGCGCCTACTTCAGTTGCTGTGCTACCCATCGTGCATCTCCCTGTCCGGACCCCGCTCGGAGCCTTCTGGATACGAGTGTATACACAAATATACAAAGAGCGCTACCCCTCCGAAATACATCCGGACTTACTTTTGCGGGCGCACTCCCGAGCCGATCCAGCGGTAGCGGTGTTCCGGACGCCCCGGGGCGCCATACTTCGCACGCAGTTCGGTCATCCCGCGCCCGGTCATCATCTCCAGGTATCTCCGGGCGCTGACTCGCGAGATTCCACAGATTTCGGAGATCTCGCTGGCCGAGAGATCCCCGGCATCACCCGCCTTCAATGCCTCGCGCAGCGCCTGGCCCACCAACTGGACCGTCGGCTGAGAGAACCCCTTGGGCAACGGCGCGTCCGCTCGCTCGGCAGTTCCCGTCGAACGATCCTCGCGGCGCCTATCCGGGCCCCCGGCGCGGAGCATGGAGTCAATGTCGCCCTGGTCAAGTGTCGGACCACTGCGCTCCGCGGCCTCGGCTCTGGAGGTTCGAAACGCTTCGAGTCTGCGGTTGAAGTCACTCACGGTAAAGGGTTTGACGAGGTAATCATCAACGCCTCGGCCCACAGCGAAGCGCACGGTATCGCGCTCACTGGCGGCGGTAATCATGATGACACCCGTGTTGTACCCGCTGCCACGCAGATCTTCCAGCACCTGCAGGCCGTCCATGTCGGGCAGGTGCACATCAAGCAGGATCAGGTCGACGCGACCCTCCTCAAGGAAAGCCAGCACCGGTCCGCCGCGGTCCAGCACGCCCGCCACCACAAACCCATCCAACGCACCCACATAGCGGGAGTGGAGGAGTGCAATATCCGGATCGTCGTCGACTATCAATGCCCTGATCATGCCTGTTCCTCAGCTCGATGACCCGGCAGCATGCTGGCTGCGGACCAATTCCATTCCACGGTAATTTTGGCCCCGCCCAGCTCCCCGGTGGCAACCGACACCGTACCTGCACGTCGCCGGATGACCCGGTCAACCAGGGCCAGCCCAATGCCGCGGCCGACACCGGCCTTGCTACTCACCCCGCGACGAAAGATCTCCGCAACGGCATCCGAGGCAATGCCCGGCCCACTGTCTTCAACACAAATCATCAAACGCTCCGGTCCGGCACTCAACAGTAGCCGCACCGCTCCCCCATCACCCGCGGCCTCGATCGCGTTACTGAGCAGGTTTCCCACCACCGTCAGGGTGTCCTCGTCGGCCCGCCACCCCGGCTCGGTCTCGGACTCCGGATCCACCAGCAGCCGAACCCCTGCTTCGCGGGCCCCGGCAGCATTGGCGCCAACAAGACCCGAGAGCGCGGGATCCTTCAGCACCCCCGCGTCGACGCCACGGGCGGCTCCGCTGATTCGCTCCAGATAGGCCGCGGCCTCCCCCGGCTCGCCAAAGGACAGATAACCCGAAAGGACGTGCAATCGGTTGGCGAATTCATGAGCCTGCGAACTCAAGGCGTCGGCAAGACTTCGCTGACCCTTCAATTCGCGCAGGGTCGATTCCAATTCGGTCCGATCCTGAAGGGTCAATGTTCGACCCAGCGATTTACCCCCAGCCAGTGCCTCGCGACGGGTTGCCACCAGAATGCGCTCCCCCGAGAGGACATACTGGGTTTGCTCGGCCTCCGGGGCCTCGCTACTAAGCTGCGCATGGACGTTCGGATCGAGCACGTCCGCGGCCCTGGCACCCAGAACTTCACCGTGAAGCCCCAGCAATCGTCGAGCCTCGTCATTGACCAGGGTCAATCTACCCTCGGTGTCAACGCCCAGAACACCATCATGCACACTGAACAGCAGCGCCTGTTGCGACTGCAGCAAGCCCGCGACGGCCTCGGGCTCCACCCCATAGATCCGCCGGCGGACCACACGGGCCGTCAGCGCCGAAGCAATCGTTCCCAGCGCGGCAGCACCCAGGATCCAAGGGGCGACATCTCCGACGATTTCCAGCAGTTCCCCGCGGATCTCGCTCTGCAAAATCCCCACGGAGACGGTCCCGACGATTTTCCCCTCAAACCACACCGGCTCCTTGGCCCGCAGCGTCACACCCTGTGGCCCAACCTCTGTGCCGCGGAACGATTCCCCCGCTCGCACCGGGTCGTGATCCGATGACACCTTCTCCCCGATGCGCTCCGGATCCGGGTGAGCCACGCGAATCCCTGCCAGGTTCGCCACCGTGACGTACTGGACACCGGAAACCGACGTCGCAAGATCCGCGATCGGTGCGATCACCTCCGTGGCCTCGGGGCTGCCCAAATGCGATTGAACCGCCTCTTGGGCCGCGATTTGAACCGCCACCGTGTACACCCGATCGAAGGCGACCTCCTGAGTTCGATGATCTTCGAAGACCAGGATCACGACGGACACCGCGCCCATCAGCCCCAGCACGATTCCCAGCTGCATTGCCAGCAGCTGTGCCCGCCTGCGGTGTTTTGATAGGGATAACACGTCGATTCGGGCCCCTTCAATTTCTCGTTAACTTTGTTTTCTTTATTGTTCTTATGACCTAAAGCACATTTTCGCTGTGCTTTGCATCACTACTCTGACACCTTAGTGGTCGAGGGACCTGCCGATGACACCCGGTCCACCACCCATGAGATTACGGATGAAAATGAGCAAGAGCATAATCAAGAAGACCCTATACGGTGCCGTTGTCGCCGTCGTGGCAGGTCTGGCCCTGGTCAATGCGGCAGCAAGTGGTGGTGAGTCGACCGCACGGTCAAAGCTCGTCCTCATGGCTCCGGCAGCCCCCGGCGGCGGGTGGGACGGTTTTGCCCGCGAGTCGCAGCAGGCCATGAAGTCCGGCAGCGTCGTTAACAACGCCCAGGTCGTCAACGTCCCGGGCGCCGGTGGAACCATCGGCTTGAGTCAATTTGTCCAGATGGAAGGCCGTCACGACATGATGATGGTCACCGGCGGCGTCATGGTTGGTGCCATTGAGCTCTCCAATTCCGAGACGACCTTCGAGGACATCGTTCCCATTGCCCGGCTCGCCGATGACTACGCGGTGCTGGTAGTTCCCGCCAAATCTGAATTCAAAACCCTCGATGACTTCACCAAGCAGTGGAAGGCGAATCCCGGAGGAACATCAATCTCCGGCGGCTCGCTGGGGTCCATCGACCACCTACTGACCGGCCTGGTGGCACAAAAGATCGGCATTGATCCGATCAAAACCAACTACATCGCGTATTCCGGTGGCGGCGAGGCACTGACCTCGATGCTTTCCGGAACGACCGTCGGCGGAATGTCGGGCTACAACGAAGTAGCCGATCAAATCGAATCCGGCAGCCTGCGCGCCCTAGCAATTTCCTCGGAAGAGCGCCTGCCTGGTGTGGAGATCCCCACCTTCAAGGAACAAGGCGTCGACGCGGCGATGGCCAACTGGCGCGGTGTCGCCGCGGCGCCGGGCATCACCGAGGAGCAAAAGCAGGAATTTGTGGACATCGTTACCGAATACCGTCAGACCGAACACTGGCAGGATGCGCTGGAACGCAACAGCTGGACGGACAGCTTCATGACCGGTGACGAATTTGAAGAGTTCATTGACTCCGAGGTCGCCGTGACCAAGGAAATCGTGGAAGGGCTGGGACTGTGAAAACCACCAACGACTCCACCGCCACCGTGCGGAGCGCAGAGGATTACCCGGTGCGTATCACCGGCTTCTGGTCGGGTCGAAGCGAGCTAA